>DAIRTX010000001.1:0-117319 GCA_036803685.1 Verrucomicrobiota bacterium
CACCATGACCCGCCAGCGCGACGACGTCGCCGGCCTCGAAGCCACCATCATCATGCACCCGAAGATTTGGAAGGCGTCGGGACATGTGGATACGTTCAGCGACCCGATGATTGATTGCAAAACGTGCAAAGGCCGTTTCCGCGCCGATCAGACCAATGAAATCCCCTGTCCGCAAAAGCCCAGCAAGATGGTTTCTGAATGCCACGGTGAGAAGACCGCGCCGCGGGCGTTCAACCTGATGTTCCAAACCTGCGTTGGCCCAGTGCGGGATGAATCGGCGATTGCCTACCTCCGCCCCGAAACCGCGCAGGCCATCTTCGCGCAGTTCAAGAACGTGCTCGAAACGTCGCGCCAGAAAGTCCCGTTTGGCATCGCGCAGGTCGGCAAGGCGTTTCGCAACGAAGTCACACCGCGCAATTACACCTTCCGTTCCCGCGAGTTCGAGCAGATGGAACTGGAATTTTTCATCAAGCCGGATGAAGTGGTCGAAGCAATATGCGGTCGCGTCGCACCGGCGGCGGAAATTTCGAAGCCGGAATCCGAACAGCGTGCTGCCAGCGTCTCGCTGGCAGATCCATCTTCAATTGGTTCCGCCGGCAAGATGCCGGCGGCACGTTCCGATTGGGGCTGGGAAGCGTGGCACAAATACTGGGTCGAGGAGCGGATCAAGTTTTACGAAGGCATCGGACTGCCGCGCACAACGCTGGAAGAATACTGGCAGAAGCCGGAGGAACTCGCGCATTACGCCCGCGCCTGCGTGGACATTCTGTTCAAGTTTCCGTTCGGCACGCAGGAACTCGAAGGCATCGCCGCCCGCAGCGATTTCGATTTGAGCCAGCACGAGCGTTTCTCCGGCAAACCGATGGGCGTTTTCGACGAGGAACTTCGCACGGCGTGGGTGAAGTTGCCGAAGGAAAAATCGGACGAACTCTGGCGGCGCTATTACGAGAACCGGAAAAAATATCTCGTCAAAATGGGCGTGGCGGAAGAACAGGCTTCAAAGGACGCCACCGAAGACGCGAACGGCCTCGCGAAAGGCCAATACATCCCGCACGTGATTGAACCGTCTGCGGGTGTGGATCGTCTAATTCTTGCGCTGATCACGAACGCCTACAGCGAAGTCACCGAGACGGATGACAAGGGCAGGAGCGAAACGCGCGTGATTTTGAAATTTCATCCGCGCGTCGCGCCGGTCAAGGCCGGCGTGATGCCGTTGCTCAAGAACAAGCCGGAGTTGGTGAAGAAGGCGCTCGAAGTGCGTGACCGGTTGCGTCCGTGGATGAATGTGTTTTACGACGACGCGGGTTCGATTGGCCGCCGTTACGCGCGCCAGGACGAAGCGGGCACGCCGTTCTGTATGACGATTGATTTCGACACGTTGGGCGAGAAGCCGGAGTTGAAGGATACGGTGACGGTGCGTTTTCGGGACGATGGCAGGCAGGAACGACTGCCGATCAGCGGGCTGCTGGAATGGTTGTTGCCGAAGATTCGCTGACGCCAAATGAACTCTGAACTGCGTAAACCATGAGCACCATGAGCAAGGCCGAGCGCATCTCGTACGGGATCATGGTGGTGTTGCTGGTGCTCATTGCCTGGCTGGATCTGGGCGTGCTGGTGTTGACGGCGCTGTTCGGCTACTTCGCGCTGCGGCAATTCAGCTTTGGCCGCAGCAACCTGCTGGGTGTGGTGATTTATGTCATCGCGGTCACGGTGATAGCGTACGGGCTGATCCATTTTTCGCGGCAGGCTTATAAGACGCTGCCGGAAATTGCGGGAAAGACGATTCCCGCCGTCGTTGAGTTCGCTGAAAAGCAGGACATTGAGTTGCCATTTACTGATTACGCCAGCCTCAAGACTGTCGCGATGGCGGAAGTGAAGGAAAAGGTCGCGAATGTCGGCCGGTACGCGCGCGCCGCCGCGTTCCATATTGCGCTGGTGATCATCGGCCTGGTGGTGGCCGTCAGCATGTTTCTGAGTGCGAAATGGGGCACGGAAGACCCGCAAACGGCGCGGGACAGCCTTTACGCCACGGTGGTGCGCGAGCTGGAGATTCGCTTCCGGACTTTTTACGGAAGTTTCGCGAAAGTGATTGGCGCGCAAATCGTGATTTCCACCATCAACACGGGCCTGACGGCGGTGTTCCTGATGTGGAACGGTTTTCAGTACAGCGCCGTTCTCCTTGCGCTCACGTTCCTTTGCGGCCTGCTGCCGATCATCGGCAATATCCTGAGCAACACGCTCATCGTCGCCGTTGGTTTCACGATTTCGCCGAGGATGGCGCTCTTCGCCCTCATCTTTCTGGTCGTCATTCACAAGCTGGAGTATTTCCTCAACAGCAAAATCATCGGCGACCGGATCAAAAACCCCATGTGGCTGACACTGGTCGGGCTGGTGCTGGGCGAGAAGTTGATGGGTATTCCCGGCATGATCATCGCCCCGGTGGTGCTCCATTACATCAAGGTGGAAGCGTCGCGAAAGAAGATGACGGACATGGGGCCGGAAGCCGTCGAGCCGCGCAGTGCAGTGTAACCACCAAGGGCAAACCCGGACTACGAAGCTGAATGGCCAACGACGCTAAAATTCCCAAGAAGCGCGCTCCGACGCTCTATCTCATCATCCTCGGCAAATTGATCAAAGGCGTGTTGTTATTGTTGCTGGCCCTTGGCGTCTACAACCTGGCGGGTGCCGGTTTTTCGAATTTGTTCGATCGCCTGGTGCATTGGGTGCATCTCGATCCTGAAAACCGGTTTCTCTCGGACATCGGCGACCGGATCGATCAAATGACACCGGCCAACGTGCGTTGGGTGGCCACCGGGACGTTTCTCTACAGCCTGTTTTCGCTCGTCGAAGGCGTGGGGCTGATTTTCCGTGCGCCGTGGGCGGGCTGGCTGGCAATTGGTGAATCGGCGTTTTTCATTCCGATAGAAATTTTTGAACTGGTACGCCGGCCCAGACCTGAAATGTTGGACCATTCAAGGCCTGAACTTTTGAGCCATCCCAAGCTCGACTTGTTGATCGTGCTGGCGATAAACGTATTCATCGTCTGGTATCTGTTCGCCAACCGGAAACGGCTGTTCCGGCATCATCACCATTAAGTTTTTTCCCGCGTAACCACACGAACTGCTTGTGGCCTCGTCGGTGGCGATAATCAATGAACAACGAACTCCCGTTTGAGGTTTTGGAATTTGAGCAACTCCTGAACAAGCCCAACAGCGACCCCACCGGCTTTGCCGGATTTTTCAACGCCGGCGAAGTCTGGGTGGCGCGCGTGCCGGCGCGGCTGGTCGTGATGGGCGGCATTACCGATTATTCTGGCGCCAACGTTTGTGAGGCGGTGCTGGACGGGGGCCTGTTGATGGCGCTGCAAGCCCGCACGGACCGCACGTTGCCGCATCCGCACGATGCAAAACCGATTTCGCCCCATCAGGAACTGGCGCAAATGACGGCGGTTTCCAACGGTCGCAGTGTTTCAGCGGTAAACCGGATTTCAGCCGGCGAATTGAAAGGCTATGGCACGATTGCCGGACAGCGCCGCGCCGAAAATCCCCGGTTGATTGACGTTTCGCTCATCATCGAAAATCCGGACGCGGCAACCGCGCGGAAAAAATTGCGGGTGGACGGCCTGCCCGATGAAATCTGGCTCGGCTGGTTTGGAAGGCACCTGCTGTCGCCTTCGATTCACGAAATCCTCGAAGAAATGATCCGCAACAACATCCGCGACAACGGCGAATTCCAGCTTGCCCGCGCACAGGAGATTCAACGCCAGCGCGAAGGTTGTCTGGCGCCGGAAATGACCACGGCGGAGCGTTTCGACTTCGGTGTGCCTGACGATTTCGTGCGCAGCGTGCAGGCGTTCCGCAAGTAGTAGCGGCGGTCTGTGACCGCCGGGGATCACGGTAAAAATGCGGCGGTCACAGACCGCCGCCACAATAAATTTGCTGTGACCGCCTGACCAAAGCGCATATTATCTGACTGTGACGATTACTGAGGCGATTCAACTGCTGGAAAAATTCCGCGCGGGCGGAGTGAGCCGCGACAGGGTTTTGCGGGCATTCCAAGCCGCGCCCATCGCCGACCTCGGTTTCGCGCAGGTGGACACGCACCGGGCGCTCCGCAAAGGTTTTCCCGAAGTCATTTTCGGCGGCGGCAAAACGCCGGAACAAGTCGTCAAAATAGCCGCGAAAATTCTGGCGTCTGATTCGCGCGTTCTCATCACGCGCATCACCGACGCACAGGCCCGCGCGTTGCGCAAAAAATTCAAGCTTGCCGCTCACCACAAACTTGCCCGCTGTGTGACCATCGAGAAAAAACCCCTGCCCAAACGTCCCGGAGCCATCGGGGTCATTTGCGCCGGCACCAGTGATTTGCCCGTGGCTGAGGAAGCGGCGGTGACGGCGGAAATCATGGGTAACCGTGTCGAACGGATTTACGATGTCGGCGTTGCCGGTTTGCATCGCTTATTGGCGAAATCGGAAAACATCCAGCGGGCGAACGTGCTCATCGTCGTCGCCGGCATGGAAGGCGCGTTGCCGAGCGTCGTCGCCGGTCTGGTTTCCAAACCGGTCATTGCCGTGCCGACGAGCATCGGTTACGGCGCGAGCTTCGGCGGCATCGCGGCGTTGCTCGGCATGTTGAACAGTTGCGGCAGTGGTGTGACCGTGGTGAACATTGACAACGGTTTCGGCGCGGGTTACGCCGCCAGCCAGATCAATGCGTTGGCGGAAAAATGAAAACGCTTTACCTCGATATTTTCAGCGGCATCAGCGGCGACATGTTCATCGGCGCGTTGATTGACCTCGGTGCGGATGCGCGCAAGCTGGAGCGCGAGTTGCAGAAATTGAAACTTGACGGTTATCACCTCCACGTCACACGCAAACAAAAATCGGGCATCGAAGGCGTGAAGTTTGATGTTCATTTGACAGACGCCTGCGATCACCATCATGGGCATCACCAGGATCCTGAGCGCGTTCGGAGTTCCGTCCCGCCTTTCGCGGGACGGCACGGACCGCCTAAAGGCGGAACTCCAAACCAACACGCCCATGAACATCATCACGACGAGAACCGGACGTTTGCCGAAATCAAAAAGCTCGTTGTGAAAAGCAAATTGTCGGCTTGGGTGAAGAAAAAATCCGTCGCCGTGTTTCAACGCATCGCGGAGGCCGAGGGGAAAATCCATGGCCTGCCGCCGGTGAAAGTTCATTTTCACGAGGTCGGCGCGGTGGATTCGATTGTGGACATCGTGGGCGCGTGCATTGCGTTGGAGATGCTCGGCAAGCCGCGGGTGCTGGCCGCGCCGGTCATTGAAGGCACCGGCTGGGTGGATTGCGCGCACGGACGCTTTCCCGTTCCCGCCCCGGCCACCCTGGCCATTCTCGGCGCGCGCGGCATCGGCGTGACGCAATGCGACGAACCGCACGAACTGGTCACGCCCACCGGCGCCGCCCTGCTGGCGGAGTTCGTCGAAAATTTTGGCCCGATGCAAAGTCTGGTCGCGGGAAAAATCGGTTTCGGACTCGGCACGCGCGACAACCAAACGCGGCCAAACGTTCTCCGAGCAGCGCTCGGAGGGTCGAGAGCCAAATCGGAAGAGCGCGATTGGGAAACGGACCGTATCGCTGTGCTCGAAACGAATCTCGACGACGTCAGCGGAGAAATTCTTGGGCATTTCGTTGAAACAGCACTGACCGCGGGGGCGCTCGACGTTTTCCACACGCCGATCCAGATGAAGAAAAACCGTCCCGGGGTGTTGCTCACGATTCTGTGCGCCGAAACCGACGCGGACAAGTTCAGCGAAATGATTTTGCGCGAAACGAGCGCGTTCGGCATCCGGCGGACGGTGGCGGAACGGCGAAAATTGCGGCATGAATTCACAAAAATCAAAACCCCGTTTGGTGATGTCACCGTGAAAATCGGCCGGCTCGACGGAAAGTGGGTTCAAGCCGCGCCGGAGTTTGAATCGTGTAAAAAACTGGCGTCGCGGGCAAAAGTGCCGTTGAAGCGGATTTATGAAGCCGCGCTTAAAGCCGTTAAAATCAGGCTGTGATTTTCTTGAATTTGTCACCAATTATTTGCTTGCACGTCCGGCTGGAAACGCTTAAAAACACGGCGGATTTTGAACTGGCCGTGCCAGTTTGCTTGATGCGAAAACCTATAGTTATGCTACAACCGACGAGGGTGTCTTGAGCCGCCCTTTTTCTCCACGCAATTTTTCTCCTGCTTCGTTTGTCCGGGTCAACGGCAAAATCCGCGCCCGCGAAGTCCGGGTCATCGGAGTTGACGGCAAACAACTCGGCATCATCTCGTTGACCGACGCGCTCAACCTGGCCCGGCAGCATGGGGTTGACCTCGTCGAGATCGCCGCCACCGCCACGCCGCCGGTCTGCCGGCTCGTGGATTTCGGCAAATACCGTTACGAACAGGCCAAGAAGGAAAAGGATTCCAAGAAGCACCAGCACGCCTCGACCGTCAAAGAGGTTCAGCTCAGCCCGCGGATTGACCCGCACGACCTCGGCATCAAGGTCATGCACGCGGTTGATTTTTTGTGCGAGGACATGAAAGTGAAAGCCGCGCTCAAATTCCGCGGTCGCGAAATGGCGCACACCGAAGTCGGCTTCCAGGTCATCAACAAATTTCTTGCCGAGATCGCGCTTTACGGCCAACCCGATTTTCCGCCGAAACTCATCGGGCGCGGCATCAATGTGATGGTCAGCCCGCTGCCGCGCAACAAACGCGCCAAAAATCCGCATCAACCCGAAGTCAGTCCGGCGCCGTCTTCGGACAATCATCAACCATCCCCTTCCGCCCCCCCGAAAAACAAAGTGCCCGTTTCGGACGAACCGCAGTCCGGCGGATTGAACAATCCGTTCGCCAAACTGGAAGTGAAGTGATTTTGCGGCACAGGCTTCCAGCCTGTGATTTGGTTTAATTTCCCACAGGCTGGAAGCCTGTACCACTATTCCAACCGCGCACCAGTTCCGGGAACCGGCAATGTTCGCAGATCGCATTCGAGTGTTCGCAAAAGTCGCGCGTGATTTGAATCAAACCCTGTTGCGCTGAAGCGCTCCGCAACACGCGGCTTCGCCCAACACCCAACAAACGCTGACGCGCCAATTTCAAAATGGAATTGTCTTCCGCCTGCGGCCAGGCGGCGTAGCGGTGTTCAATGACCCGCTGGAGCCTTCCATTTTTACCTTCGGCGGCGCGCGTCCAAAGCCACGGCAGAATCACGTTCACCGCCAAATCCGTCACCCGCGCATCACCCAACAGCGGTTGCGGCTTTTTCAGCCGCGCCGAGCGGAACGTCCAGTGCCACGACCAAAATTCGTCGCGTTCCACTTCAAAAATTTCCCGCAGCGAACCGGGCAACATTTTGTCCGGCAATTCCCGGGCGCACCAGTTTTCGAGTTTTTGAATCAAATGGTCCGCCGCCAGCCAATGCGCCGCCAGCGCGAGCCGGCGTTGGGGATGATTTGCCGGACGCAATCCGTGAAATTTCCAGACGGCGCGCGGCAGAATGCAATCGCTGAACGCATCGCGTTCCCGCCACCAGCAATCCCAGACGCGACGCAGATAACCCTCGCTGCCCGCCTGCGCCCGGGTCAGTTCCGCCGGCAGCAAACCGCTGATGCCGAGCAGCCGGGCTTGAAGTGCGAAAGCCGGGTCCGCGCCGGGCGTCCAGCGCAAACGTGATTCGGCAAGATTTTGCATCGGCCAGATGTTGTGTTTATAGCCGAGCGCGCGGAACAAGCCTTCCCACAGCGCCTGCTCCCAGCCGGCGTGCCGGGCGCGGGCGCGAAATTGTCCGGCTTTGGCTTGAAAACGAACGCGTGCGGCAGAGTCCAAAATTTTGCTTTGTCGCGTTTCATCCAATTCGCGCAACACCACGCAACATTGGCCGCGCAAATTTTCGGGCAGGACGCGCGGTGATTCGTTTTCCAGCCACAAGCCGAGTTCGCCCAACGGCGCGTCCAGCGAATGGCTCAACGGCAAAACTGGAGGCGCATTTGGCATTGGCCGCGCGTCGTCCCAAACGACGTGAAGCAGGACGTTTTTAAAATTCGGGTTGCGGTCGTGACCGTGGGCGCGCCAGCCGCCGGCGCGCAGGTCAATCTCCACGTCACCGGAACGCGGCGCGGCGTCGCCGATTTGAATGACCGCGCCGCGAAAATCCGGCCCGCCTTCGACACTCACAAAACCGGGATGCAAAATGCGAACGGCCTGTCCATCAGCGGTCCGGAGCTGGTCGCGGCGGAGGCGTTGATGGCGCCAGATGGCCTGCAGGAGGCGTTCGGGCGGCGCCTCCTTTTCGTCGCGCAGGACGTTCCCCGGTCCATCCGGCATTCGCCAGCGGGCGTAAAAATTTTCAGGCGGCGGAGACACTGCGGGTTGCTTTTGCGCCTGCGGTTGAGCAAAGTCAAGCCGGCACGCATAATTTTGAACGCATCCAACGGCGGTTTTGCGGGTTTATAAAGCAAGGTTTTGTTTTGTGGCGGAATTTTTGTTGGCCGGAATCCCGAATTTCCTGCTAGACTCCACCCAACGTTTCGATGAGCGACACTGCGATGATTGAAGTGACAAATTTGACGAAACGCTACGCCGGACACACGGCGGTGGCGGGCATTTCGTTCACGGTCGCGCGCGGCGAAATTGTCGGTTTGCTCGGACCGAATGGCGCGGGCAAAAGCACGACGATGCGGATTCTTTCGTGTTTCATGCCGGCGACGTCCGGCACGGTGCGCGTCGCGGGTTTCGATGTCTTTCACCAGTCGGATGAAGTGCGCCGCCGCATCGGTTACATGCCGGAAAACAATCCGCTGTATCCCGAAATGCGCGTGCGGGAATACCTGAAATTCCGCGCGCGGCTCAAGGGCCTCAACTGGCGGCGTTCGCGCGAGCGCGTGACCACGGTGATGGAGCAATGCGGGTTGACGGAGGTGGGTCGCCGCATCATCGGCCAGCTTTCCAAGGGTTACAAGCAGCGGGTCGGTCTGGCGGACGCGCTGGTGCACGAGCCGGAATTGATCATTCTGGACGAACCGACCCTCGGCCTCGATCCGCATCAGATTCGCGCGGTGCGGCAATTGATCAAAAGTCTCGCGCAGAAGCACACGGTGCTGATTTCGACGCACATTTTGCCCGAGGCGGAAATGACGTGCAACCGGATGCTCATCATGTACGACGGCAAAATTCTGGCCGCCGACACGCCGGACAATTTGCAGCGGCTCATGGCGGGCAGCAGCCAGATCATCGCTGAAATCGCCGCGCCAGCGGACGAACTGCGCGAAGTCTGGTCGCAAATGCCGGGAATCGAACAATTCGACGTGTCGCCAAGCGAAGGTGAATTCCAACGCTGCGCGCTGACGCCGCGCGATGGATACGATCTGCGTCCGGCAATTTTCTCATTGGCGCAGGAACGTGGCTGGATAATGCGCGAATTGACGCGCAGCCGCCATTCGCTCGAAGATATTTACGTGCAGGTGACCAAACCGGCCGAGGAGGAGGAAGGCGAATGAAAATTTTCTGGACACTCGCGCGCCGGGAGTTGGCCGCGTTTTTCTGTTCCATCACGGGCTACGTAATCATCGCGGCCGTGACGCTTTTGATCGGGTTGAGTTTCGTGGTGCTGATGACAAATCTCGGCAGCGACCCGTCGCCGATGCCGGTGACGGAAATGTTTTATCGGACTTACTTTTTCTGGCTGATTGTGCTGCTGGCGACGCCGGCACTCACGATGCGGTTGTTCGCGCTGGAAAAATTCTCGGGCACTTTTGAAACGCTGATGACCACGCCGGTGAGCGATTTGCAGGTGGTCGCGGCGAAATTCGCCTCGGCGCTCGTGTTTTACATTGTGATGTGGCTGCCGATGCTCGCGTGTCTCTTCGTGGTGCGACATTTTACGAATCAGCCGGGCACGCTGGACGCGGGCATGATTGGCGGAATGTATCTGGGCGTGTTTTTGGTCGGCTGCCTGTTTTTGTCGCTGGGCTGTTTTGCGTCGTCGTTGACGCGCAGTCAGATGGCGGCGGCGATGATCAGCTTTGTCATTGGCGTGAGTTTGTTTTCGCTCGGGTTTCTGGCCGAAGCCATCCCCGTGCCCGCGCACTGGCAGTCACAGGTGCTGTCGTATTTCGGCCTGTTCGAGCAAATGCACAACTTTGCGCGCGGCATGGTGGACACCCGCGCGGTGATTTTTTACGTCAGCCTGACGTTTTTCTTTTTGTTCCTGACCTTGCGCGTGGTGGAAAGCCGGCGCTGGAAATAAAATGCCGGCCGATTCCAAATCTCAACCCAGCTTTTCGCCCGGCCGCCGGTGGAAAATCGGCTTGGACGTCGTTGTGCGCACGGCGCTGGTGCTGGCCGTGGTGGTGATGGTGAATTACCTCAGCGCACACTTCTTTGGGCGGTTTTATCTGAGTTCGCAGACGCGCATCCAATTGGCCCCGCAAACACTGGACATTCTCAAGTCGCTGACCAATCACATAACCGTGACGCTTTATTACGACACCAAGGACGAGAATAATTTTTATCCGGACATCGTCGCGCTGCTGAACGAGTATCGCTCGGTGAACCCGCGCATTTCCGTTCGGACAGTGGATTATGTGCGTGACGCGGGCGAGGCCGAAAAAGTAAAGGAACAATACAAGCTGAATTCGCAGACTGACAAGAACCTCGTCATCTTTGACTGCGACGGACGCATTAAAATCGCCCCCGGCGATGCGCTCACGCAATACACGCTGGAGCAGATACCGAACGAAAAGGAACGCGAGTTCCGGCGCAAGCCCGTCGCGTTTCACGGCGAGATAACGTTCACCTCGATGCTGCTCGCGCTGGAAAATCCCAAGCCGCTCACGGCGTATTTTTTGCAAGGCCACGGCGAACCTGCGCTCGACAACAGTGGTAATGCCGGCTATCTGAAATTCGGTTCCATCCTCGCCCAAAATTACATCGCGGCGATAAATCTCCAATTGCTCGGCGACAGCGCCGTGCCGATGGATTGCAATTTGCTCATCATTGCCGCGCCCACCGGGCCGTTGTCCAAACTTGAATTGCAAAAGATTGACCAATATCTCGCACAAGGTGGACGGCTGTTTGTGCTTTTCAATTACGCCTCCATCAGACAACCGACCGGACTCGAACCCATTTTGCAGCGCTGGGGTGTCAACGTCGTCGCCGATTTTGTAAAGGACTTGAAAAGCACGGTCACCGGTGACGATGTCGTCGTTCGCCGGTTCAGTCAGCATCCTGTCGTCAACCCGCTCACGCAGCTTTCGTTGCAGATGGTTCGGCCGCGGCCGGTCGGTCGCGTGGAATGGCAGAACCCGTCCGCCAACGCGCCGCAAGTTGATGAAATCGCAGCCTCCAGCCCGGATTCCGTGCTTGAGGGGGATCCCGCCGAACCAGCGCGCAGTTACCCGCTCATGGTCGCCGTTGAACAAAAATCCGTGGCCGGCGTCGCCAATCCGCGTGGCAACACCCGCATCATCGTCGTCGGCGACTCCGTTTTTCTCGGCAATTATTATATCCAGGGCGGCGCCAATGCCGATTTTGCCGGTTACGCCGTCAACTGGTTGCTTGACCGTACCACGTTGCTCAAAGGCATCGGGCCGCGACCCGTCACCGAATTCCGGCTGTTGATGACGCGAACCCAGCAACGCGAAGTCCGCTGGCTGCTGCTGGGCGCATTGCCCGGCGCGGTGCTGCTGTTCGGCTGCCTGGTCTGGCTGGCCCGGAGAAAATAATGAATTCGAAAACCACCGGAATCTGGTTCACGATTGCCGCGGCGCTGTTCGCGCTGATTTTTATTTTTGAACATTTCCTGCGGCCAGCCGCCGCGGAGCCGTCCCGTATCCTGCCGGAATTGCGTCCGCCCGCCGTCACGAGCGTTCAAGTGAGTCCGTCCGGCGCGTTTGAAATTCGCGCCGACCGCACGAACGGCGCGTGGCTGCTGACCAAACCCATTGCCTATCCCGCGCAGTCCGCCGCCATCGAAGCCCTGCTCGACGCGCTCCAAAAACTCACGCCCGCCACCCGCATCAGCGCCGCCGAACTCCGCAACCACCGCAATGCTGACGTGGAATTCGGTTTTGAAACGCCCCGCATTTCACTCGTCATCGAAACCGGCGGCCAGCGCCGGCAGCTTTTGGTCGGCAACAAAACCCCGCCCGACGATCAGGTTTTTTTGCGCGTCGTCGGTGTGGACGGCGCCTTTGTCGCCGATGCCGACTGGCTCAAATTTATTCCACTTTCGGCCAACGACTGGCGCGACACCGCGCTGGTGAATGCGAACAACAGCGGCCTGGATTGGATTGTGTTGACCAACGGCACGAAAGTCATTGAACTTCGACGCGACGCGACGAACCATTTCTGGCGCATGATTCGTCCGTTTCCGGCGCGCGCCGACGCCGAGCGCATCACCGATGCGTTGCAGCACCTGCAAACCGCGCGCGTCACCCAATTCATCACCGACGACCCGAAGGCGGATTTGGCCGCGTTCGGTTTGCAACCCGCCGATCTCGACCTGTGGCTCGGTCACGGCACAAATTTCATTTCCGCCATTCACGTCGGCAAAAGTCCGACGAATGATCCAACGCAAGTCTTTGCCAGACGCGAAAGGTGGAATGCCATTGTTACGACCGCCAAAGAGCCGTTGTCGCCGTGGCGCGGCTCGGTGAATGACTTCCGTGATTCGCATCTGCTGGAATTGACCGCGCCCGTCGCGGAAATTGAAGTGCAGGGGCAGGACAATTTCACGTTGCAACGGCAAGGCTTGAACGACTGGCAAATCGTCGGCGAAAAATTCCCCGCGGACGCCGAAAATGCGCAGCTATTCATCAAAACCCTCGCCGGATTGCGCGTCGCGGAATTCGTGAAGGACGTCGTGACCACGCCCGATTTGTCCGCTTACGGGCTGGCGACGCCGACGCGCCAAATCACTTTGCGTTCGGCGGCAGGCGATACGAACGGGGTCATTGTCCAATTGTCCTTCGGCACGAACCAAAACAATGAAGTCTTTGTCCGGCGCGCCGATGAGGATTTTGTTTATGCCGTGACGGCGGAAGATTTCAACCGGCTGCCCGAAGCGGCCTGGGAATTTCGCGAGCGCAGAATTTGGAACTTCACCGAGGGCGACGTGGCGCAAATCACAATCCACCAAAACGGCAAGACGCGGCAAATGGTCCGCACCGGACCGAACAAATGGTCGCTCGCCGCCGGTTCGCAAGGCATCATCAACCCGCCGGCCATCGAGGAAACCGCGCACCGGTTCGGCGGGTTGACTGCCGCCGGCTGGGTGGGACGCAACGTGACCGAGCCGGAAAAATTCGGCTTGAACACGAACAATTTGCAGATCGTCATCGAACTCAAAAACAGCACGAAATACACCGTGGATTTCGGCGCGGAACTCCCCGCCTCGCAAACCGCCCTGGCCGCCGTGACGCTGGACGGTGAGCGCTGGGCGTTCGTCTTTCCGCCGGTGCTTTACCAGTTCGTCTTGAGTTATCTCACCATTCCGGTCCCGCAAGGCGGGATTCCCTGACATGCCTTCGCAACCCGGCTTCTGGCGGAAGTGCCGCGCAGGCTTTCGCTGGTTTCGCGTCACCGTTCTTTTCGCGGTGCTCGCGCTGGTTTGCGCCCTCGTCTGGTTCAACCGCATCGGCCTGCCGGATTTTTTGAAAAGGCGTCTGGTGGAAACATTGCAAACGCGCGGAATCGAATTGGAATTCACCCGGATGCGCCTGCATTTCGTCCACGGGCTGGTCATCGAAAACGTCCGCATCGGCCACGCTGAACCGCCCGACAACCCGGTGCTTTCACTGGCCGAAATTCAACTGCAATTGAACTACCGCGCACTGTTGCGCCGGCAATGGCAGGTTGATGGACTCATTTTGCGTCAGGGTAAATTCGTCTGGCCGCTCACGCCAACCAATGTGTTCACGCTCGGCAACATTCAGACCGAATTGCGCTTCCAAACGAACAACACCTGGTCGCTCGACCATTTTCAAGCTGACTTCGCCGGCGCGAAACTCGCGTTGTCAGGCGACATCATCCACGCGCCGGAGATTCGCAACTGGGACATTTTTCATGTCAAAAAATCCGCCGGCCGTGACGTTTGGCCGGCACAATTGCGGAAATTTTCCGACACGCTCGACCGGATACATTTCACGGGCACGCCGCAATTGAGCCTGGTCGTGGACGGCGACGCGCGGGACATTCACTCGTTCGCCGTCCGGCTGAACCTGAACGCGACCTCGATTCAAACGCCCTGGGGCGGCGCGCGCGACATCCGGCTCACCGGCAACCTCACCGCGCCCGCCGGAACTCCAACCAATTTCGTCTCGTCGTGGGCGTGGTGGACAAACGCGCAGCCGTATCGGTTGACTTGGACGGCGAAATTCAGGGAATTGAAATCCGAAAAACTGAATGCGGACTTCGTGGAGTGCAACGGCCTCTGGCAGGCGCCCGAATTGGCCGTCACTAAATTGTCCGCCGGGCTGGGCGGTGGACAACTTGATGCCACTGCGCGGCTGAACCTTGCCACGCGCGAGCTCACCTTCACCAATTCCTCATGTTTCAACGTTCATGCGATTGCCGCATTGCTGACGGAAAAAACGCGCGAACGGCTGGCGGATTTTTCGTGGACCCAACCGCCATCACTCCGAGCCCGCGGCTCGCTGATTCTGCCCGCGTGGATCCCGCTGATGCGGGACCAGCCGGATTGGCGCGACGAAGTGCAACCGACCATTCAATTAAATGGCGAACTGGCCATCACCAATGGTGTGTTCAGTGGCGTTGCGATTGACTCGGCGCGCACGCATTTTTCCTACTCAAATCTCCTGTGGCAACTGCCCGATCTAGCGGTCGTGAAATCAAAGAGCCGGCTCAAATTAAGCGGTGGCGAGGACGACGCGACAAAAGATTATCACTGGCACATCCGCGGCGTGTTGGATCCGGAAGTCGTCCGGCCGTTTTTGACGACGAGCAACGCGGTGCGCGGTTTTGAGATCGTGAAGTTCACCGAGCCGCTGGCGTTGGACGTGGAGGTAAGCGGGCGTTTGTATGATTACGACCGCATCATGGCGAGCGGGCGCGTGGCGTTAACGAATTTTGCGGTGCGCGGCCAGGCGTTTGGCGACGTGGTGTCAGCGTTGAATTACACGAACCGGGTGCTGGAATTTGTCAATCCGCTGATGCACACCGGCGCGCAGATGATGACGGCGGACAAGGTGACTTTGGATTTCAACACGCGGCTGATCTGTTTCACGAACGGTTTCAGCACCGCCGACCCGGGACCCGTCACGCGCGCCATCGGGCCAAAAACGGCGCGGCAGGTGGACCCGTATCATTTTCTGCAACCGCCGACGGTGCGGGTGAACGGCCAGGTGCCGTTGCACGACATGAACGGCGGGCGCGACATGACGGACGTGGATTTGCAGTTTGATATCATCAACGGCGCGCCGTTTGAATGGATGAAGTTCAAGACGACAAACATTGTCGGCACCATTCACTGGCGGGGACAGACGCTGATTTTGACCAATGTGGCGGCGGCGTTTTACGGCGGTGATGGAAATGGTTTTGCGAATTTTGATTTTCGCGCGCCGCATGAAGGCGCGGATTATCAGTTTGTCGTGAGCGTGACGAATGTGAATCTACATTCGCTGGCGGCGGATTTATCTTCGCCGACGAACCATCTCGAAGGCACATTGGCCGGACGACTCGTCGTGACGGACGCGGATTCAAGGGATTGGCGGACGTGGGATGGTTTCGGCCACGCGAACCTGCACGACGGGTTGCTTTGGGACATTCCGATTTTCGGCATTTTGTCGCCGGTGTTGAACACGCTTTTGCCGGGTTTGGGCAACAGCCGCGCAACGGACGCTGCGACGAAATTTTCCATCACCAATGGCGTGATTTACACAGACTCATTGGAAACTCGCTCGACCATGATGCGGCTGGAATACACGGGCACGGTGGATTTGAAGCAAAACGTCCATGCGCGCGTCACCGCACAGTTGCTGCGCGACACCTGGGTGGTCGGCCCGCTGGTCAGCACGGTGCTTTGGCCGGTGAGCAAATTGTTTGAATACAAAATCACCGGCACGCTGAAAAATCCGAAGAGCGAACCGGTTTATGTCCCGAAATTCCTGCTGCTGCCGTTGCACCCGATTCGCACTTTGGAGGGAATGTTCCCCAGCGGCGAAACTGGAACGAACGCGCCGCCGGAGAATTGATACTGATTCCCGTTGGTAATCGGCACAGCCTTGCTGGCTGGGTTACTGCAAAACCGCCCGATAAAAGCGCCAAGGATAGTTTGTAGCAAGCAGATCGGTGAACTGGATCATGCCGCTTGGACCCACCGTGTTGGTCAATAATGGCAGCCAGCTCGACAAATTGGTGGAGGCATCAATCCGCCAGGTGGTATTTGACAGGGTGTGAAAAGAGAACTGAAAACTGTGGCTGCTGGTCAACAGATTGGAGACGATCAAAACCGGTGGAGACGGGGTCACTATGACCTTAAAGCTATTGGTGGCGGAAAGCGGCGGCACGCTGTTGTCCGTCACTTTGACGGAAACAAGGTTGGTGCCGGGCGGGACCGCAGTGTTGGTCCAAGCCAGCACTCCATTCGTGGTGATCCAGACATTGGTTGAAGGCGACGGCAGCTTGAAGGTGTAGATGGCATTGGTCAGAACAATGTTGGTGGCCGAATTGGTAACGGTGAACGTCCGCCCAACGTAAATCGTCTGGTTGGTGGGAACGGTCAAGGTCGGTGGGAGCGGAGGCAAGAAAACCAACTCAAAGCTGTTGGTGGATAAAAGGGGTGGGTTACTATTGTCCGTCACTTTGACAGGAATGGTTCTGGTGCCGGGTGACACGGAATTATTTGTCCAAGTCAAGACGCCGTTTTTTATGCCGGTGTTCGTCCAAGTCAGCACGCCATCCGTTGTGATCCAGTAATTGGTTGAAGGCGATGGCAAACTGAAGATGAACGTGGAATCGGGCAGGAAACTATTGTTGGCAGAAAAGGTTACGGCGAGCGTCTGCCCGGCATAAATCGTTTGCGTGTCCGGAACGGTCACCACGGGCGCGGCCATCAGTGAAACATCATCCACATACCAGCCCTTGCCGGCGCTGCCGCCGTTGAGGGAAGTAAAATGAAAGGCCGCCTGCACGGTCTGGCCGGCATAGGCACTCAAATCAAGGGAAACATTCGTCCCGTTGCTGCCGGTGTGGCCAAGGATATAATTTATCGAGATTTGCTGCCAACTGCTGCCGGCATCGGTGCTGATTTCAACGTAACCCAAAGCGTCCGAAACCGTCGGGAAATTATACCAGTGCCAGAAGCGCAAAGCCGGGCTGTTCGAAGGAACGGGAAAGGGCGGGCTGATCAGCCGGGAGTCAACATTGGGACCGTATTTGCCGCTCAAGACGGTCGCCGCACAATTGGTGCCCCCGTGCGCCTTGCTCGGCCCGGCGGTCGGCTTGCCGATTTCCCAGGTTCCCGAATCCACTGACCAATCACCAAGGCCCGATTCAAAACCTTCCGGGTTGTTGAAAACCGGCTCGTCGGTGACCACCGCAACGTCGTCAACATACCAGCCCGGGGCAGTGCCGCCACCGCTGCCGGAGCTAAAATGAAAGGCGATTCGCACGCTCTGCCCGGCAAAGGGGCGGAGGTCAAGGGAAGGAGGCGACCAGACACCGCTGCTGCTCATATCAAGGTAATTTGGCGAAATTTGCTGCCAACTGCTGCCGGCATCGGTGCTGATTTCAACGTAACCCAGGGCGTTCACGAAATTAAACCAGTGCCAGAAACGCAGCCGGGGAAATTCATCCGCAGAGGGAACCACAAAAGAACTGGCGCCGTTGTAATTGATGCAAACGAGCCGGGCGTCGGCGTTGTAGGGATAGTTCGACTTCAAGCCGGTGGTGGCGCAATTGGCGCCGGAATGCGTGCGGTAACCCGCGGAATTGATTGCGGGTCCAATGGTCGGCGAGCCAATGCGCCAGATACTATTGGTAGTCCAGCGTCTGCCGGCATTGGTTTCAAAATTGTCCGACCAAAAAAAGTTAGTCTGCGCGCGGCTCATGTCCGCCGCCAGCAAAAGCGCCGCGCACAAACAAAAAAATATGTTTCCGGAACGGTTCATTTTTTTACACCACATGACTTGTCAGATCATTACGGATTCGGAAATGTGACGCCGTTGGTATCAACTGGCGCGTTGGGCGACACGGGATTGAAACTGCCGCCTTTGTGACCCTGGGCTTTTACGCGTCTTAGTTCCGCCCGGCGTTCGGCTTCAACTTGTTTGCGTTGGTCGGCGTCGTCTTCTGCTGAGGCATGGGCGATGCCGGGCAGGCGCTGCTGTTCCTTGACGGCCTGGGCGGCGGCGAGTTCGGGGGTCTTCAAAACTGTCGGGCGTATCAGCACAATAGTTTCATCGCGATCTTTCTTGTCATCGCGTTGAGAGAACAGGTTGCCGAGCAGCGGAATGTTTTGCAACCACGGAACTCCACTCTTGGTAGTGCTCTTATTCGAACGGACAAATCCGCCGAGGATGATGGTGTCGCGATCTCTGACGGCAATTTCAGAGGAAAGCGTGCGTTTGGTGGTGTTGGGCACTGGATTGCCATCAATGGTTGTGTAAGAGGAGATGTCATCAATTTCCTGCTGGATGTCCATCACCACCAGACCATCCGGATTGATGAAGGGTGTGACATCCAGCTCCACACCGACCGACAACTGCGAGTATTGCGAGCTGTTGCCGCCGCCGTAACCCCCCCCGTAATAGCTGCCAGTGACATAGGGCACGGTCTGGCCGACAAAGAACGAAGCCGCCTTCGCCTGCGAAGTCTGGATGCGCGGACGTTGGATGACCGTGGCGCTGTTATCGCCGGCGATGGCTTTGATCGCTACGTCCCACGTCGGTCCGATGCTGCCGAAATAACTAAAGCCACCCGGCAATGAATTGGCGAAAGATGAGCCGGAATTGGTTCCCCCCAGCGATCCGGTCAACGTGGAAGTAATGCTGGACAAGTTCGTGTTGATGGAGCTGGGGTTGCCGGTGACTTGTTGCAGGAACGTGGCGAAGGGCTGGCCGTTGTTCATGCCGCCGGCTCCATAGATGGGAACACTGGGGCTGAGAGTTTTGGGATTTTGCGCCGCAGAAACTCCCAAGGAAAATGTATGACCAAGAGACACTTCCACAATGATGGATTCGATGAGCACCTGCGCCAGCAGCACGTCCAATTTCGCCACAACCTCCTTGATCCGCACCATGTCCGCCGCAGTGGCAAAAACGAGCAGTGAATTGCTCCGCACATCAGCAATGATTTTCGTCTGGCCAAAAACCTGGATCTGTTCCGGCTGTCCTCCCGTCGAGGCGCGTTGAATGATGGACTGCAACCTTTGCTGAAAAGTCGTGCCGCCCGTCGGTGTGCCGCCGGGCGTCGCTTGTGAGCCAAATTGCCGTTGCTGACCTCCCGGGGTGTTGCCCCCCTGATACGAGCTGCCCCCGCCAACCCCGCCCATGCCGCCCATACCGCCGGGGCGTGAAATGCCGCTGACCGATGGCGTGGCCGCCGAACTGCCGAAGCTGACCGTGCTTCCCCCGCTGCCACCGAGACTGTTCAGCGCGTTGGCAATGTCTTCGGCCATCGCGTATTTGATTGGAATGACTTCAGAGATGTATTCCGCCGGCACCGACACGTCTATCTGATCAATCATTTCCAGCATCCGCTTGACGTTTTCGGCGTTGTCGCGGAGCACGAGGATTCCATTGTCGTCAATCGGGAAAATGGCATTGGCCAATTTCGCAAACGGCAGGATGAGCGGCATCATGACGCTGGGCTTGACGTATTTCAACTGGACGATGTGCGTCACATAGGAACCCATCTCCGGCAGCAGGCTCGCATCCCCGCGATCAATCTTCGCGCCGGCCGAATTCGCCTGGTCAATCGGCAGCACTTTTACAAATTTGTCGCCCACATTCACCAGGGCGATGCCGTTGAGGGCGAGCACCGCCTGCAACGCCTGAATCGCCTCGGTTTTGGTCAATGGCGTTTCCGTGCGCAAAATAATCTGCGCCGCCGGCAGCCCGGCGCGCAACATCGTGCGCCCAACCAGTTGCGCATAAACATCGAGCACCTGGCTCACGTCCACCCCCTGAAAATTGATGTTGCCGGCGGGAATCATTTCTTCCGGCGGCGCATTATTGGTCGAAGCGGTTTTCGGCGTCACCGTCACCAGAGAAGGCAATGACTTGGGCGCCGGCGCAAGGGACGGTGGCGGGATTAAACCCGGCATTTGTGGCGGCACGGCTGGCATAACGGGAGCGTTATTGGTCACGATGTTGGCGCGCTGCGGCAGACGGCGCGGGCTGGGCGACGGTTGCGCCCACAATTCAAGGGCGGTTAAGAACAAAATCAGGATAAGCGTGGTTGTTTTCATTTTGCGATTTTGGTTGCAGGCTTGGAATTGGTTGGAGCGGCAGCGCGCGCTGGCGCGGCTGGATTTTTTTGATAGCTGGCGACGAGCCGGATGTTCGCGTTGAGGTGCAGGCGCGGGGTGTCCGGCTGGAGTTCCAGATCACGCACGCGGATCATTGAGGCGCCAGAGCCGAGCTTGTAAAGGAAATCCACGAGCTGCTGGTCGGTGGCGACCACATTGATGTTCTGCACTTGTTCGATAAAAAACGCGTCGTTCGTATGCATTATCGAGCGCGAGTAATTGGCTCTGCCAACTCCGCTGGCTTCGGCTTGCGCCTGAATCGTGCGCATGAAATTGATGGCCTGGTCTTCGGGCGCGACAAATTCACCCTGGCCTTCCAAGCTTTTCACCTGCGCCTGGTAATTGGTCGCTTGGGCGATGGTCGCCTGGTAGCTCGCCCATGTGTCATGGGCATTTTTCAGCCGGGTTTTTAATTTGCTCCAGTCGGAAAAGTGCGGCCAGATGAACACGAAATTCAGCACCAGGATCAAAACCACCACCACCCCGACGGCCAGGCGGCGCTCCAGCGGACGCAGACGTGCGAAGTATTTTTTCATGGCGTCCCCTTCGCGTTTTGCAGTTGCAAACTGAAACTCCAGGTCACGGTGTTTCCAGTCTGGCGGGGATTGACCGGTTCGCCGCCCTGGGAATTGAACATGGGGCGTCCGTTGGCCGTGACTTTTTGCAAGGCGGTGTTGAAATCAAAAAGCGTGTTGATTTGATCGGGTGCCGCCGTGCCGCCCAAGGAAAGTTTCTTGCCGTCCGCAAAGCTGAATCGCTGCAAGGTAATGTTGGATGGCAATTGTTCCGCGACAATTTTCCAGCAATCCAGCGCCGCGTATTTCAACTCCTGCCGCTCCTTGAGCACGTCGTATTGCGCCTTGAGTTGCAACGCATTCGTGTAACTGCCGCTCTGGTCCGCGACCGCCTGCTCGACCTTGTGCGTTTGAATGGAGAGAAAAACGACCGCGCAAAAATAGATTGCCACGCCGATGGCATACAACACCCCGGTCGTCACCAGGCCGCGCAGCCAAAGATGGTCAACAAATTGTTGATGGTAACGCGCGGGAAATTCCACCGGCAGCAACGTCGCGCGCGAACCTGACGACGCCGCGCGCCGCGCCGTGTGTGCGGCCAGTTCCGCCGGCGGCAACGGCGGGGTGACCTGTACCGGTTCGCTCAAACCTTCGCGCAACGCGTTTTCCCATTCCGCGGCGTTGACGGGATCCGCGATCAGGTGCCAGTTGCCCGGCGGCACGGTCAGCCAGCCCTCCAGCTCGCCGGCCCAGGCCAGTTGCGCGAGCTGGGCCTTCAAATTATTCGCGCGGTCGCCGGTGGGCGGCAACACGACATAACTCAAACTTCGCAACGCGCCGCCGCACCACCACGCCACGAGCACGGCATTCTGTCCGGCAAGCACCAGCGGATACATCCAGGCGCCGTCTTCCGTCGCGGGCGTGGCTTCCAACTGGTCCAGCATCGGCACTTCCAGCCGGTCGGCGAGATAACCCCGGCCTTCGAGCTTGCCGAGAAATTCCTCAACCACGCTGCGCTCGGCGATGACCACGACCACGGTTTGCAAATCCTCCGCCTTCGTTTCAGCGGAAGTCGCGGCCTCCGCCTTCGCCTCCGTCTCTGCTTCGTTTTGACGCGGCGAGTCGCCGTGGCACGACAAGACATGAATTGTCCAGACGATTTGCGTCACCGGCATCGGGGAGAGTTTCTCCAATTGCAACTCCACCATCGCGAATGTTTCCTCGAAACTACTTTTGGGCAATTCGATGACGCGCAGAAAGACATTTTCCGGCGGCAGCCACGCGACGTTCAACCGCGGCTGCCACAATGAACTCCATGATTTTGCGATCAATCTGGACGGCAACGGCTCGTCAAGCGCGGCGCGATGCTCGCGATTCAGGGCAAAACCGCCGCCCTTGGCGTCGAATTGCCAGAGGCAATTCGCGTCGGACGCGATTTGCAGGATGTTGCAGGAATGCCAGCGAGCCATATCAGGAAATTTTTGGGAGTGCCGGGGTCAATGTCACGTCTCGACCTACATTTCGGTTTTGGTGTCGCCGCCGAGCGTGTCCATGTGCTCCTCGATTTGTGTGACGCGCAAAACTTCCTCGATGGTCGTCTCGCCGTTTTTGACCTTGGTCCAGCCGTCGGTGCGCAATGTGCGCATCCCCTGTTCTATGGCCTTCGCCGCAATGGTCGAAGCGGGTGCGCGACTCAAAAGCAGCGGACGCATGGCCTCGTTGACGATGAGCAGCTCGTAAATGCCTTTGCGTCCTTGATAGCCAAATTGCCGGCACTCTTCGCAACCGGTGCCGCGCCAGAATTTCGCCGTGCTGATTTCCTCTTCCGGAAAACCGATGCGCCGAAGGTAATCGGGCTCGACCTTTTGCTCGGTTTTGCAATGCGGACAAATCGTGCGAATGAGGCGCTGAGCCATGACGGCCTCGACCGACGACGCCACGAGAAACGGCTCAATGCCCATGTCAATCAACCGCGTGAACGCGCTCGGCGCGTCGTTCGTGTGCAGCGTGCTGAAGACCAGGTGACCGGTCAACGACGCGCGGATGGCGATCTCGGCGGTTTCGAGGTCGCGAATTTCGCCGACCATGATGACATTCGGGTCCTGGCGCAAAATGTGGCGCAAACCCATCGCAAACGTCAGGCCGATGTCCGGTCGCACCGAGATTTGGTTGATGCCTTTGAGTTCGTATTCGACCGGCTCCTCAATCGTGATGATGCGTTTATGCACGGAATTGATCGTGCTGAGAAAAGCGTAGAGCGACGTGGACTTGCCCGAGCCGGTCGGCCCGGTGACGAGGAAAATGCCGTGCGGTTTGATGATGATTTCGCGGATCATCGCCTCGTCGTTCGACGCGAAACCCAGTTTGTCGAGACTCAGGAATATTTTCCCGCGCGTCAGCAAACGCAGTGAAACGCTTTCACCGTAAACCGTCGGCACAGTTGAAACGCGGATGTCAATCTCCTCGCCCTTGATGCGGACGTTGATGCGGCCGTCCTGCGGCAGGCGTTTCTCGGAAATGTTCATGCCGCTCATCACTTTGATGCGCGAAATGAGCGCGGCCTGATAGCGTTTCAACTGCGGCGGCATCGGCGTCTGATGCAAAATGCCGTCAATGCGGTAGCGAATGCGCAGTTCGTCCTCCGCCGGTTCAAAGTGAATGTCCGTCGCGCGGTCCTTGAACGCCTCCCAGATGACCTGGTTGACGAATTTGATGACGCTGGCCTCCTGATCGTCCTCGGTGATTTCCTTGTCGTTGGCGATTTCCAATTCCATCGGCTCGTCATCGCCCATTTCATCGAGCGTTTCGGCGCCGACGCCGTAGTATTTCTTCAGCGCCTTTTCAATCTCAGCTTTCGGCGCGAGCGCGAATTGCACCGGCATCCGCGCGTCGAACCGCACAGCATTCATCATCGCGGCATCGAATGGATCGCTTACGGCCACTTGCAATGCGCCATCGTTCACGTCCGTGGGCAGGATGGAATATTGAAACGCGATCTTCGTGGAAATTTTGTTCCGCGCCTCCGGCGGAGTTGTGTGCTTGGGCAAATCCAAAAACGGCCAGCCGAGCGTTTGCGCCAGCTTTTGGAGAAAAGCGTCCTCGGCCACGCCGCGCTCGCGGGCGATAAACCCCAGCAGCGGCTCCGCCGAGCCGTTGTTCGCTGCGGCGCGCCACGCCTTGCGCCAGTCGTCAAACTGGACGGGCGTCGCGTCGGCGACCGATGCGACCAGATTTTTTACCGAGCTAAAACCCATTTGTTGCCTTTAGTTTGGTTACCTTCAGTTTAACAGCGAAAAACCGGGAAAGTTGCGGTTTTACGCAAAAAATTCAAGCAAACAATACGCCATCTTCATTCGTGCAATTGGGGCGAAAATCCGCTATTTCCTGCTCCAATATGAAACAATTTGCCACCGTCACCGTCATCGGACGGGACAAGACCGGCGTCATTGCGCGCGTCACCGCCCTTCTCTTCGAGCAACACGCCAACATTGAGGCGCTGGAGGAACAAGTCACCCGCGGCCAGTTCAGCATGACCCTCCAGGCCTCGTGGCGTCCGGCGGATTGCAACGCCGCGAGCCTTCGCGCCGGACTGGACACCCTCGCCCGCCGGCTCGGCATGGAAATCAAGGTGCGCTTCACCGAACCCAACCGCCGCCAGCGCTTCGCCATCATGGTGACGAAGGAAACGCATTGCTTCGACGCGCTCCTGGCCGCGCACCGCCGCCGCCAATTCAAAGCCGATCCCATGCTCGTGATTTCCAACCGGCCCGACCTCGCGCCGCTCGCGCGAAAAAACAAATTGCCGTTTGCGCACATTCCGTGGAACGACCGCGCGCAGGCCGAGAGCCAGGCGTTGCGACTGCTCGAAGAATACCAGATTGATTTCATCGTGCTCGCGCGCTTCATGAAAATTCTCTCGCCGAACTTTGTGTGGCGTTACAAAAACAAGATCATCAACATTCATCCGTCGTTGCTGCCGAGTTTTCCCGGCCCGCAGGCGTATCGTCAGGCGTATGAAAACGGCGTGAAGATTGCCGGCGTCACCGCGCACTTCGTTTCGATGCGGCTGGACGAAGGACCGATCATCGCGCAAGGCTCATTTCAAATTCGACCCGGCATGGCGCTCAAGGAACTCGTCGCGCGCGGCCAGCAACTCGAAGCCGGCGTGCTCGTCAAAGCCGTGAAACTTTTCCTCGGCAAACGCCTCGACGTTTATTGGGGCGTGGTGAAGGAGGTTTGATTCAAACCTGCCCGATCTCCGCGGAACCGGGCCGGAATCAACACGCGCATTTCTCCCCACTCCACCGGTGTTGTCTTCATTTTTGACAATGCTGCGGCGCGGGCGGATTTTTTTAAAAAAACTTTCCCACATGGTTGAACTGATTTCGCGTGGTTGTGTCAGAAAGGGGAAAGGAGAAATAAAATCGTATGCGTGCCATTGCTACAGAGGAGAAAAGTTTGTTTGAAATGACGCTGAAAGCAGCGGTCATTTACGATGACTTCGATTTTGCCGCGCGAGCCGCCGCGCTGTTGGAGCGCGCGGCGATTCGCGCGGACGAAGCCATGAAGTGGGATGTCAAGCCGTGGAGGCTCGACGTGCTGAAATCATCATTCCTGGCCAGCGCCGCCCTCGGCGAAACCGCCGACGCGGACTTGATTGTGGTTGCCCTGTGCCAGACCCATTCGCCGCCGGATGAATTGAGGAGTTGGCTGGAGCGTTGGGCGATGAAACGGCAAACCGTGGACGCCGCCGTGATGGTGCTATGCCCGGAGGAAAACGCCGCGTCAACGCCGCTTTGGCGCGAACTGAAAGAATTCGCGGAAAGGCACGATCTACCTTTTCTGGGCAGCCGCATTTTGCGGGATGAGGGGGATTCGATGGATTTTGTCCATGGGTTGTGGCAGCAGAAACAGCCGCCTCAACCGGTTGTGCCAACGCTTGAATTGTTTGCAGAGTCGTCGCGCCCGCCACGTCATTGGGGCATCAACGAATAAAATTTGTTTGACGTTTGCGTTGTCGCGGCTTCGGACTAAGATTGCATGAGGGCTTGGAGTTTTGCGGCCCTTGGAAAGGAAAAAAAGTTATGGCAAAGAAAACGAACTCAAGGAACGGCGGCCGTGGTCAAAAACAATTCTTCGCGTTCTCCGCACCCGGCGCGGTGAGCGTGCAGTTGGTGGGTGATTTTACGCATTGGCAGGAGCGTCCCATCAATTTGCAAAAAAGCGCGGACGGCCTGTGGCGGACAACGGTGGAATTGAAACCGGGCACGCACCACTACCGTTTCCTCGTGGACGGCGAATGGCGCGACGACCCTGAATGCGCTCTTCGCACGCAGAATCCTTACGGCAGCGAAAACATGATGCGGCAAGTGGCGTGAGCGTCATCGCCTTCGTCTGACATAAGATTGAGAACCGGATTTTCGCAGCGCGCGGTTGAAAGGTTCATTGGCGCGCAAAGGTGGGAAGTTTGTTTTTGACGCGCCACAACCTGCCTTCACAAGCTGCTTGCGCCTCGACTGAAGCTTCCAAAGTGATACGTTGTTCGCGTGAACGACCTTCTCATCGGTCTGGTTGGCGCATTGATAGCCACGAATCAACCGCTGGCCGTCAGTAATTTGATTCAGCAGAACGCCGGTGTCTCGGTCACGATTGTGAATCCCAACGACCCGGCGGAGAAGGAATTGACGCAGTTGATGGCCGAGGACGAAGCGGCGCTGGTCGAGGTGGACAAATGGATTCGCGATAACAACGCCTTTGCCGCGCAGGGGGCGGGCGAGCCGAGGGAGGCATTGAACCGGCGCATCCTCGCGCGCTTCAAGCCGGTGCGCAAAAACTACGAGGATTTTCTGCGGCGTTATCCGGATTTCGCGCGCGGGCATCTGGCCTATGGCAGCTTTCTGAACGACATCAGCGAAGAAGAAGCGGCGGGGGCGCAATACGGGAAAGCCGCGCAGCTCGACCCCAAAAATCCGGCGGTGTGGAACCAGCTCGCCAACTATTACGGCGAACATGGCCCGCTCACCAACGCCTTCGTGGATTACGCCAAAGCCATCGAATTGAATCCAGCGGAGCCGGTGTATTACCAAAATCTCGCGACAACGGTTTATCTTTTCCGCAAGGACGCGAGGGCATTTTACGGCATCAGCGAGGAGCAGGTTTTCGACAAGGCGCTTGCGCTGTATCGCAAAGCCATGCAATTGAACCCGCAAAATTTCCTGCTCGCGGCCGATTACGCGGAAAGCTATTACGGCATCCGCCCGCTCCGCACCAACGATGCCCTCGAGGCCTGGACGAATGCGCTCCAAATCGCCCACGACGACAATGAGCGCGAAGGCGTTTACATCCATCTGGCCCGGATCAAAATGGTCGTCGGCCGTTTCGCCGAGGCCCGGGCGCATCTCAACGACGTGACCAATGCGGCATTCGCCGACACCAGGCACCGGCTCGAAAAGAGTCTCGCCGAACGCGAAAATCCACCGACGAATTCAATCGTCGCCGGCATTTCAACGAATGCTCAAAGTTTTCCAACAAATGCCGCGACCGCTGCCAGTAATACAATTATTGTTCCAACCAACCCGTTGCCCATTCTTACAAATGGAGTGCCGGTTCTCACAAATCCGCCGGCTTTCTCCACGAAGATGGTTACTGTTTTGACGAATGTTCCGCCCATTCCTCCAAATGGCTCCTATTTGTCGCAGCCTCAAAAAGTTCTGTAAATTCAACTTTTGTCCCGACCGCTTTACGCTAAAATGACCACCGCATGAGCTTTTACGACAAACTGAAATTTGATTCGAACGGCCTGATTCCGGCCATTATTCAGGAACAAAAAAACGGTCGCGTCGTAATGATGGCGTGGATGAACCGCGCCGCGCTCGAAAAAACCATTGAGACCGGCAAGACGCATTTCTGGAGCCGGTCGCGCCAGAAATTCTGGATGAAAGGCGAGGAAAGCGGCCACACGCAGACGGTCAGGGACATCGCCTTCGATTGCGACGGCGACACGCTGTTGATCCAGGTGGACCAAATTGGCGCGGCCTGTCACGAAGGCTACCAGTCGTGCTTTTTCCGCTCCATCGAAGGCCCCGGCGGCGCCTTCAAAATCACCGAGCCGCAACTTGAAACCCCGGAACAGATTTACGGCAGGAAAAAATAATGGATGTCACTTTTCCATTCGCCAGCCGCGAATACTGCCTGTTGCTGCTGCTGCTGGTTTTTGCGCGGGGAATGGATTTTCTCAGCACCTGGATCGCGACGCCGAACCTCGTGCTCGAAGGCAATCCCCTCGCCAAAAAACTCGGCTGGCAATGGGGTTTGCTGCTCAACATTGTTCTCGTCGGCGTGCTCGCCATGTGGCCGTTGTCGGCCATCGTCGTCGCCACCGCGAGCGTGCTCGTGGCCGCGCGTAATTTTCAATCCGCATGGCTGATGCACTCGCTCGGCGAGGAACATTACCGGCAATGGCATGTCGAGCGGATTCAGGAGACGCGCATCACGCTCTACCTGTTTTGCCTCGCGGGCAACACACTGCTGACCGCCGGCGTTGGGGCGGCGCTGATTTATTTCAGCCACCTTCGGCTGGTGCCGTTCGCCATCGGCATGGGCATGGTGGCCTACGCGGCCGCCGTGGCGCTTTATACGCTGCTGGCGATCTGGCGAATCCGGCGCGCGGCCAAAAAAATGGAAGCGCGGAATAATTCCCTCCCGAATGGCAAAGGTTTTACGGCGGATGCCTGGGTGCGCGTTGAAAATCGCTCGCCCGACAATATCATTTAGCCAATGTATTCACCGACCCCGGATGAATTTTTGAAGCTGGCCGCGCAGGGCAATGTGATTCCCATCACACGCCGCCTGCTGGCCGACATCGAAACGCCGCTTTCGGCCTACCGAAAAATCCGCGGCGCGGGCGAATCGTTTTTGTTCGAATCGGTCGAAGGCGGCGAGCATCTCGGGCGCTATTCGTTCGTTGGTTGCAATCCGCGCGCGGTCATCAAGCAAACCGGCAATCGCGTCGAAGTCATTGAAAATGGGAAGGTTGTCGAAAGTTTTAACGTTGGTAGGGACGCGCTGCCGCGCGTCCAGATCCCGCAATGCGGGACCGGCCCTACCGTCCGCGACGGTCTGGCGGTCGTCGAGCGCGTGATGAAAAAATATCGCGCGGTCCTGCTGCCGGGTTTGCCGCGTTTCACCGGCGGCGCCATCGGTTTCATCGGCTACGAATTCATTCACGACGTTGAACCCGTCGTGCCGCGCCCGCCCAAGGACGAATTGCAAACGCCCACCATGGTTTTTCTCATCGCCGACCAATTACTGATTTTTGACCGGGTGGCACAGACCATCACCGTCTTGGTCAACGCCTTTCTCGACGGCGCAGCGGGGCCGGCCGAGGTTTACGAAGATGCCGTCGGCGAAATTGAGCGGCTTGTTTCGTTGCTCGAACAGCCGAGCGAACACCATCCGGTCAGCCTGCCGGGCGAAGTGCCGCCGGTGCCATTTGAGTCGAACGTCACCAAGGAGAAGTTTTTTGCGAACGTGCTCAAAGCCAAGGAATACATCACGGCGGGCGACATCATCCAGGTCGTCGGTTCGCAACGGTTTTCCACGCCGGTGAAGGCGTCGCCGATTGATGTTTATCGCGCCGTGCGTTCGGTGAATCCGTCGCCCTACATGTTTTTGCTGGAATTGGACGGCTTTTCGCTCGTGGGCGCTTCACCGGAAATTCACGTGCGCTGCGAGGACGGCAGGGTGGAAATCCGTCCCATCGCCGGCACGCGCCGTCGCGGCAAAACACCGGAGGAAGACGCTACGCTCGAAAAGGAATTGCTGGCCGACCCGAAGGAACGTGCCGAGCACGTGATGCTCGTGGATCTGGCGCGCAACGACATCGGGCGCGTGTGCGATTTCGGCAGCGTGCGGGTGAAGGACCTGATGATCATTGAGCGTTACAGCCACGTCATGCACATTGTGTCGCAGGTGGAAGGCAAACTTTCCGCCGACAAGACGCTTTACGATTTGATGCGCGCGACGTTTCCGGCGGGCACGGTCAGCGGCGCCCCGAAAATCCGCGCGATGCAGATTATTTCCGAGCTCGAACAGACCACCCGCGGACCGTACGGCGGCTGCGTCGGTTATTTTTCGTTCAACGGCAATCTCGACACGTGCATCACCATCCGTACCGCGCTACTCAAGGACGGCAAAGCTTACGTGCAGGCCGGGGGCGGCTGGGTCAGCGATTCGACGCCCGAAGGCGAATTTCAGGAAACCGTCAACAAATCCAAGGCCATGCTCAAGGCCGTGGCGATGGCGGAAGGATTCGCGCGCTGAAAATTTAATCCGCCTGTAGCAGCCGAGGTAACGAGGCTGATCGGGTTGAGGGTTCATGGTTGAGAGTTGAGAGTTATGAAAAGTCAGAGCCCCCTCACCAGTCTTCGCACCAAGTGCTACGACCCGGTAGGCGTCGGCTGCTACGATTTCGGCCATGTTCTTCACGCGACATTCGGAATTAAATCGTTTGCGGCCGGTGGGTCTTTTGTTAAGCTGCCTTAAGTCTGGGAAGTTATGAAGCGTTGGCATTTCATCACCATGGCGGGACTGCTTCTGGGCACAGTGGCGGTTCCAGCCGCACAGGTGGGGCTGATCAAAATTGACGGTGCCATCGGTCCGGCCACGGCCAGTTACATCGCACGCGCGGTGGACATAGCGGCGGCGCAGAACGATGAATGCCTCATCATTCAACTCGACACGCCCGGCGGCCTGCTCGAATCCACCAAACAAATCGTCCAGACCTTTTACACCTCGAAAGTGCCCACGGCCGTTTACGTCGCGCCCTCGGGCGCATGTGCCGGCAGCGCGGGCGTGTTCATTACCCTGGCTGCTGACGTTGCCGCAATGGCGCCAAACACCAGCATCGGTGCGGCACACCCGGTCGAGATTGGCACCAGTGGCAGCGTCGAAAAAACCGACGACGTGATGAAACAAAAGATGGAGAATTACGCTTCCAGCTTCATTGAAACCATCGCGGACAAACGGAGCCGCAACGTGGAGTGGGCCAAATCCGCCGTCGTCCAAAGCGTGGCAACAACCGCCGAAAAGGCGCTCGATATCGGTGTCATTGACCTCATCGCGGATGATATGCCGGATTTGCTCAAACAACTGGATGGCCGCGAATTCAACGGCCGGACGCTTCACACGGCCAACGCCAAAGTCGTTGAAATCCCCATGAACCCGTGGGAGCGATTTTCCCAACTATTCCTGCGGCCGGAAGTAATGTTCATCCTGATGTTAATGGTGATTTACGGGATCATCGGCGAGTTGAGCCATCCGGGCGCGATCCTGCCGGGCATTGTTGGGGCGATTGCGCTGATCCTCGTGCTTTACATGTCGTCCATCCTGCCGGTCAACGTCACCGGACTGGTATTGATCGGGCTGGCGATCGCATTGTTCATCGTGGACGTTTTTTCGCCGACGCACGGCGTGTTGACGGCGGGCGGCATTGTGGCCTTTTTCCTCGGCGCGATGATGCTGTTCAGCCACATCGGGCCGGGCTTTGGATTACCACTGTCCTGGATCATTCCGGCGACGCTCGTCACGGCAGCGTTCTTTGTATTCGTCGTCGGCAAGGGTATTCGCGCGCAGTTCAAGCCCGTTCGCGCCGGCAAGGAAACGATGCTCGGCCAGACGGTCAACGCGCTTTCGCGCATTGACTCGCAGGGCGGCAGGGTGTTTATCGAGGGCGAAACTTGGAATGCCGTGAGCGAAACGCCGGTCGAAGCCGGACAGCCCGTCGAAGTCACCGGCATCAAAGGATTGACGTTGAAAGTAAAACCTAAAAAACCATAACGGAGAAAATTATGAACGAACTCATTGGCGGACTTATGAAAGCATTGGGCGTATCGGCCCCATTCGTAATCATTGTCGTGGTGCTGGCAATTTTCATCTTGCCGCAGTCAATCCGCATCCTGCGCGAATACGAACGCGGTGTTATTTTCCGGCTCGGCAAATTGCAGAGCGCAAAAGGGCCGGGACTCATTTTCCTCATTCCCATCGTGGACAAGATGGTGCGGATGGATTTGCGCGTGGTGACCATTGACGTGCCCAAACAGGAAATCATGACGCGCGACAACGTGCCCGCCACGGTGGACGCGGTGATTTATTTCCGCGTCGTGGATCCGAACGCGGCGATGGTGAAGGTGGAAAATTTCTGGAAGGCGACTTCGCTCATCGCGCAGACGACCTTGCGCAGCGTGCTCGGTCAATCGCCGTTGGACGACCTGCTGGCACAACGCGATATCATCAACCAGAAGTTGCAGGAGATCATTGATAAACAAACCGAGCCGTGGGGCATCAAAGTCACCGCCGTGGAAGTGAAGGACGTGGCGTTGCCAGACAGCATGAAACGCGCGATGGCCAAACAAGCCGAAGCCGAACGCGAACGCCGCGCGAAAGTCGTGAACGCGGAAGGCGAATTTCAAGCCGCCGAAAAAATGGTGCAGGCCGCCGCGTTGATCGCCAAGGAGCCGATTGCGCTGCAACTGCGTTATCTCCAGACCATGCGCGAAATGGCCAGCGAACACAACACCACCACATTCCTGCCGCTGCCGATAGATTTGTTCAGCGCATTTTTGAAGAAGTAGAAATTAAATGCCCGATATGAAAGCCAACTCTTGTTGGTATTTCATCTGCGAAAGCGGCTGCATGGTATGCGGTGGGAAGTTAACCTTACGCCGCTCGTTGTGTACATTTTTCCGGTAGGCGCATTTCTACCATCATCCCGTCAATATTCGCGCATATCACCCATCTTGCCGTATTGGCGTTCTCCGGTCTGGCGGCCTGGTGGTTGAGCGGGTACGACTCAAAATTGACGGGCGCGAATAAAAGGGAAGACTCCATCCGCAGAGCCATACGCTGTGGCATAACATTGCCCTTGGTGGCAATGTTTTTTGGGTTGTCCGCTGCAGGAGAGACCATGCTGCTGGCGCTTATAATTGGAGGGATGCTGGCCCTGATCTGGTGCGGTTGTATTGCTGAATTGTTCGCGCGGTGGTTTCATCATCTGGTTGATCCCCCGGATAAGCGGGAGTTTGATCCCAACAAGGGCCTTCGCGATCTGGACATAATTGCCAGCCTGATTAAAAACGGCCAGCGGGAGGAGGCCGTTCAATTATGCCAGATGCTCAAGGAATCCGGAGCTGTCAGCATCCTCGCACTGGAAACAACGCTGGAACACCTTGGCGTCAAACAAGAAAGTGTCCAAAAACCCAAGCCGTTGACCGAAGCTTATCACCTGCGCATGCAGGGACGGTTCCAGGAAGCGGAATCCATTTTAAAGCCGTTGCTGGCCGAAGATCCGCGCAATGTGGATGCGGCCATGATGCTTATGCGGGTTTACGCACAGGATCTGCACCGCCCGCATAAAGCCATGGAAATCCTTCAGGCGCTTGAAAAGCAACCTTATATTTCACCTGCCCATGTTGAATTTGCCCGCCGTTCGATCGGCGAATGGAGCCACGCGAAACCCAGGCCGGAAAAGGTTGACGCCCCGCCGGAATCCATTGACGAACTCCTGGTCCAAGGGTGTCTCGGCACGGTCATTGAAGTCCTGGAACAAAAAATCAAGGAACAAGCCGGGGATTTTGATTTAAGGATCAAACTGGCCGAGGTCCACGCCTTGCATTGCGGCAACGTCCATCAAGCCGGGAAAATCGTGCAAAAGATTGAAGCCCACCCCGGTTGGACAATTTGTTTGATTGACGAAGCGGGTTTCCAATTCGACATTTAGCGATGCCCCTTTACGAATACGAACTGTGCGAAGGCGACTGCAAGGTCTGCGGCGGAAAATTCACCCTGCGCCGGCCGCTTTCGGCCAAGCCGCTGACGCATTGTCCGGCGTGCAAAAAGCCGGTGCGCAAAATCATTTCCACCTTCAATTCGCCGCACAAGCTCAAGCCGTTGTCCATCTCCGACGCGAAAAAGGCCGGGTTCACCGTGCTTAAAAAAATCAGCAAGGGCGAATACGAACGGCAGTGAAGTTCTGGTTGAGGGCTGAAGGTTGAGGGTTGAGGGTTTGAATCACCGCATGGCGGTTTTGCTGCCAGAATTGCCATTAACTTCAAAAGGATTCACGGGTTTTGAATTTATTTTTGACGCAGAGTGTCCAATTGATTAGCCTGATAGTCTGAGATGGATTTTAGCTTTGCATATTTGAAACGCGTGTTGCCTTTGGCCGCCGCCGTGTTGGGTGCGGTATTTTCCGTCCAAGCCCAGCGCGCAGCACTTCGCCCGGGACAATCTATTTTGTTTTCCTCGCCGGAGAGCGACACTGTTTTCTCCAACATGCCGTCGCTTTCGCCCAAGCCGCCGGAGTCGCTGGATTTTGGCAACACTTTGCAGGCTCCGCCATCGTTCAGCTTCAGCGGTCCGTCCGTTGACACACCGTTGCCGGTGGGCGTGCCGGTGGTTTCACCCGCCAAGGCGTTACGGCTGCAGGACCTGCTGGATAAGCGCAAGAATTGGATGCTGATGACGCCCGCGGAAATCCTCGGCGCGACCACGCCGGAAAAGATTCTGGGAATCCAGGAACATGACGCGGCCGGCCGGCCAAAAAATTTAACGGCGCTGGAACGCTACACCGAAAGGCAGAATCAAACGCCGACGGTCAACACCAATGCGTTTCCAACCTGGAATTTTTCCGGTAAACGGCCCGACACGTTGAACTCCATCCCCGGTGAATTGGGAAGTCCAGCCAACATGGCCAGCCCGCTGCTTAATCCCGCACCGAACAATCAAACATTTGCCGGGCAAAATAAAAACAACAGATGGTCAAAATTGTTCGGCTCACCGTCGCCGTCGCCGGTTGTCACCATGGCGCAACAGATGAACATGGAACGGTTCAGACAATTGCTTAAGCCAGGCTCGTCATCCACCGCCGCGGCAACAACCCCTTCATTGGGCGGCATAAAAACCTCCCTGCCGCAAACGGAGCTGAGTTCCGGCCTTGGCCAGTCTTCACTGACTCCGGTCGGCGCGTCATTCCCTCTGAAGCTCGTCGAGTTCGTGCCATTGGTTGAACGACAGTCTTTACTGACTCCGGTCGGCGCGTCATTCACTCCATTGAATAACGGGATTGGCAAGCCCGCCGAGATGCCGAAGTTACCCAGTATCTGGAGTCTAAGTTTAACGTCGCCTCCATCGGCCGCCTGGGGACCGCAGCCGCCGCCTTGGTTGTCGCTCACACCGCAGCCATTCGCTATTCCGCAACGGAAATTTTGACTCCGACACCCGGGATCGGAGGTCAATGCGCCGAGGTGATCAGGAGCACTTGTTCCAGCGTCGAGACGCCCTCGCGCGCGCGGTCGAGTCCGACCATGCGGAGTGTGCGCATTCCCTGGCTGATGGCCACCTTGCCCAGCTCGCGCGTGTTGGCGCGGGCAATGACGAGTTTGCGGATCTGGTCGGTGATGGTCATGGCTTCAATGATGGCCATGCGGCCGGCGTAACCGGAATTTTTGCAACGGTCGCAGCCGCGGCCGCGGTAAAGTTGCACACCGCTGAAAGTGGCGGGGTCAATACCGAGGTCTTCAAACATTTTGGGTGGATAAGTCACCGGCTCGCGGCAATGCGAACAAATGCGGCGCATGAGGCGTTGCGCGCAGGAAAGAATGACGGACGAGGAAATCAAAAACGGCGCAATGCCCATGTCATCGAGTCGCGCGATGGCGCCGGGCGCGTCGTTGCAGTGCATGGTGCTCAAGACCTGGTGTCCGGTGAGCGCGGCTTCGATGGCGATTTCGGCGGTCTCGGTGTCGCGAATTTCACCGATCATGATGATGTCCGGGTCCTGGCGCAGAATGGAACGCAGGGCGTTGGCAAAAGTGAGGCCGATTTCCTTTTTGGTCGGCACCTGGTTGATGCCAGGAATCTGGAATTCCACCGGGTCTTCGACGGTGATGATGTTGTAAATGGGGTTGTTCAGTTCGTTGAGCGCGGAGTAAAGGGTCGTGGTTTTGCCCGAACCCGTCGGGCCGGTGACGAGAATCAATCCGTGCGGCGCATCAATGGCGCCCTTGAATCGCTTGAAGGTTTCGGGATCCAAACCGAGCTTGTCTATGCTCGCGGACAGATTTGTCTTGTCGAGAACGCGCAGGACGACTTTCTCACCGTGAACGGTGGGCATCACGGACACGCGCAGGTCAAAGTCCTTGCCGCTGACGCGCACGCGCATGCGACCGTCCTGCGGCAGGCGGCGTTCGGCAATGTCCAGGCTGCTCATGATTTTGAAGCGCGAGGCCAGCGCCAGTTGCATGTGCTTGGGCGGCGGCGTTGCGTCCATGAGCACGCCGTCCACCCGGTAACGCAGGCGCATGTTTTTTTCAAAAGGCTCCAGGTGAATATCGCTGGCGCGATCCTTGATGGCCTGGATGATGATGAGATTGGCGAGTTTGATGACCGGCGCTTCTCCGCTGGAAGCGGCGAGCTGGTCAAGGTTGACCTCTTCCATCCCCTCCTTGACAGCTTCGATGGAATCGGCTTCCGCGTCGGCTTCATTCTGCTTTTGAGCGTCCTGAATGATATCTTCCATCGAACCGCTCTTGGCGGCATCGAAGGCGTTCAACTTGTCAACGATGGCTTTTTCAGACGCGATGAGCGGAGATATTTCGAGTTTGGTGATGCGCTTGACGTCGTCAATTGCCAGGACGTTCAGCGGGTCGGCCATCGCGAGGAACAGCCTGTTTTCCAACCGTGAAACGGGAACAACCTTGTAATTGTGCGCCGTGTCGCGCGGCAGCAATTCAACGATTTCCGGCGGAATACTCACACGCGCAAGATTGATGGGCAGTACGTTCAGCACGCGCCCCATGGAAACAGCCAGGTCCTGCTCGCTGACGTAGGATTTGTCGACAATGAGTTTGATGAGGCGCGCCCCCTCCTTTTTTTGCTGTTCAAGCAGTTCCCCGATCTGCCCCGCCGACAACAAGCCGTCCTCGACGAGTGCGTCAGCGATGCGTTCTCCGAATGATTTGACTTTGGCCATGGCTTTAACGGAACGCGATGCGGAGGTTGGAGATCAGGTCGGTGGGCGGCGCCAAATACCACAGCAGCCGGTGCGTGGTGGCTTCAGCCAGATCCTTCACTGCCTGCTGATTAAACGGATTGGCGGTTGCCACCAAAATGGATTTGCTCATCCGGTCGAACGGCAGCACGCACCAGCGGCGGCAAACTTCCGCCGGAAAGCCGCGCGTCAAGTCAATGTCCACATCGTACTTTTCCAGCGGCAAAAACGCCGTGCGTGACCTGTCGGCCAGCAACTTAAGGGATTTTTCCACGGTAAAAATCTTTTTCTCCGCGAGGGCGTGGATGAACGGTTCGACCACATCCGATGCCGCCGCGGTCAAGTCCACCGTGCGCCAGCACAAATCAAAATCACCCGCGGCGATGATTTTGCTCTCGACGAAAATTTTGCGCATCGTCTTGCGGCCATCGTCAATTTCCGTTGTCGCCGTGTGCGCCTTTTTGCGAAATCTCGCTGTGTCGGACGGAGACACCGACACCGACGCCGCCGATTCCACGCCTGCGGATTGCACCGCCACGTTGTTCGCCTTGTCCTCAATTTGCTTGAGTGCCGCCTGCACGTCAGCATCGTCCGGACGCCGTTGTAAAACTGTCTCGTATTCCAAAATCGCCGATGAAAGCTGCCCCGACTGCATGTAAGCTTGCGCGATGCGCTTGGATGTGTTGATGACATCCTGTTCGCGACCCATCTTGGTATAGGCTTCCTTGAGAATTTCCAGTGACTGGCAATCGTTGGGCTGCGATTGGGTAATGACTTCGAACATCTCAATCGTCTGTTGCAATTGAGCTTCTTCATTGGGACTTAATGCCGTCGTGTCCATGATTTGATTGTCTGCCAGTCTAGAACCAGCAATCCGCGCGCCATTTTACACCCTAAAAAACAACAACGCAATCTCCGCTTAAACCACCTTAAACCACCAGATGCACTTGCGGCATTGCTTTCCGCCACCGTCTGCGGAATCGTAATGTCGTCCGGCAAACCACCGGGACGAAAAAATGCCGCAACCCGTTCCAATCATGAAACCCGCGACCGGCGAACGCCTCGTGCGTTTCGTCGGCGACCGCATCCGTTTCACGCTCCACGACGGCAGCGGGCGCAACGGCTGGCGCGCTTTGCTCCGCACCAATCTCGGTCGCGCCGCAGCGCTCCGGCGCGAAATCATCGCCGCGCACGCCGGCGGCCCGGTTCACGCCGGCGAATCCTGGCGCGACGTGCCGATGCAACAAAACGGCGATGCCTGGCAAATCGAATTGCCGCTCGCTGAAGCCGGCTTCTTCAAAGCCAAAGCGTATCTGCTCGACCCGAAAGGCTGGCAGCATTGGCCCGATGGCCAGGACGTCGGCATCAGTGTTCATCCCAATTTTGCCCGCACCGCCAATACAATTTATTGCGCCTTCACCCGACTTTTTGGTGCGACGAAAAATTTGTCATCCCCGCGCGACAAAAAACTCGAAGTTCAACTCCAGCAGCTCGATGAAAAAAACTTCACCGTCATTCCACCCTCCGGCAAGCTCCGCGATCTGGCCCGCCAGTTGCCGCACATCGTCCAAACGCTTGGTTGCCGTATCATTCATTTGCTGCCGATTCATCCCACGCCCACAACTTTCGCGCGCTTTGGGCGTTTTGGCAGCCCGTATGCCGCGCTGGACCTGACCGCGATTGATCCGGCACTCGTCGAATTCGACAAACGCACCACCGGGGTGGATCAATTTTGCGAATTCACCCATGCCGCGCACTCGCTCGGCGCACGGGTGTTCCTTGACATCGTCATCAACCACACCGGTTGGGGCGCGGCCTTGCAGGAAAATCATCCCGAATTTTTTCTGCGAAACTCCGACGGCACATTCGCCAGCCCCGGCGCCTGGGGCACAATCTGGGAAGACCTCGTCGAATTGAAACAGGATGATGTCGCGCTGTGGGACAAAATCGCCGACGCGCTTTTAATCTGGTGCCGTCGCGGCGTGGATGGTTTTCGTTGTGACGCCGGCTACAAAATTCCCGTGCCCGCCTGGCAATACATCATCGCCCGTGTGCAGGACGAATTTTCCGAAACCATCTTCCTGCTCGAAGGACTCGGCGGCCCGTGGGAAGCCACCGAAAATTTGCTCACCGACGGTGAAATGCAATGGGCTTACTCCGAACTTTTCCAAAATTACTCCGGCCGCCAGATCGCCGACTACCTCGACTACGCCAATCGCCAGAGTTCGCGCGTCGGCACCTACGTTCATTACAGCGAGACCCACGACAACGACCGCCTGGCCGCCCGCGGGCGCGCGTGGTCGCTGTTGCGAAACCGACTTTGCGCGCTGACCAGTGTGAGCGGTGGTTTTGGTTTCACCGGGGGTGTCGAATGGCTCGCCACGGAAAAAATCAAAGTCCACGGCTGTGCCGGCCTCGCGTGGGACAACCCGGACAACATCGTTTCCGAACTCGCGCAACTCAACTGTCTGCTCGCCGACCACCCGTGCTTTTTCGACGGCGCAAAACTCACGCGACTCAGCACGCCCGACTCGCCGGTTTATGCGCTGCTTCGCGAATCCGTCCCGCAGTTGCGGGACAAGGATTCTGTGCTGGTTCTGGTCAACCCCGATGTCGAAAAAACAAATTCGTTCACGCTCGCGGTCTCCGATGTCAAATCTCCAATTTCAGATTTCAAATTCGATTTGCTCGGCCAGCCGCCGCCAAAGACTGACGTCACAAAAGATAAAATTACTTTCACGCTCGCACCCGGCGCGTGCCATTGCCTCGCACCCACGGCAGAGCCGCAAGGTTTGAGCGGCGATGCTTACCGTCGCGCCCGCGCGCAAGCCGCCTGGGCGCTCGAAGCACTGGGTAAAATCGTGCCGGTCGAAACGATTGACGGCCTCGACTGGCGCTGGTTCGCCGGACAAGTCGAGCGTTCGCCGGCCAATTTTCTTGCCGCCGCCAGTGAATTTGCCACGCGTGGCTCAAAATCTTCCCTGGTCGAACTGTTACGTGACGCGGAACAACAAAAAAATTTCCCGCGCGTCATCATCTGGACTTTGCTCGACCACCGCCGCGTGACGCTGGTCCCGCCCGGCCATTGGCTGCTCATCCAGGACAGTGCTCCCTTCCGGGCCACACTGCAAATGCAGAATGCGGAATGCGGAATGCAGAATGAAAACGGGCGTGCCGAACATGTCCAATCCATCGCTGTAGCTGACGGACACATTGCCTGTTTTGCGCCGCGCAAAACGGCGACTGATGCTGAATTAATTTTGGAACGTTATGCCACCGCATCGCAGCAGGTGACAGGCGCGGTTCGATTTCTCCCGGCCGAACCGGCCGGCCCGAAATCCAAGACCCAAAATCCGAGACCCGAAGATGTAGTTTTGCTCACCAACGGCATCGGCGGCATGGCGCGGCTCTGCGTGGACTTGGGCCGTGTGAATTCCAAATACGACTGCGTGCTCGGCGCAAACCTGAACTCCAGCGTCCCGGTGGATCGTCATGTCTTTGTCAAACGCCTCCGGGCATGGGTCAATGCCAACGGCTTCCTTTCACCGCTCAACGTGAAAAATCTCGCGTCGTTTGCCGCCGGTCCGCCAGCCGTCTGGCAGTTTGTCGCCAATGCCGGCGACGGGCGGACGGTCGAAATCGAGTTGCGCGCCGAAATGCTCGAAGGGGAAAATGCAACGGTGTTTCATTTTGCCCGACCGACGGCCGAACGCGCGTGCGGCAAACAATTGCCCGCCGACGCCGACGTTCGCCTGACGGTGCGTTTCGACATCGAAGACCGGAATTTTCATTGGGAAACCAAACGCAACGGCGGCGCGGAACATCATTTTTCCACAAACACGCACGAATTATCCGAGGTAGGGCGCGTCACTCCGTGCGCGCCGCAGTTGAATGAAGGCGAACGGCGCGCACGGAGTAACTCGCCCGACCAGAAGATTGGCTTCGCCTTCACGCCCGCACCCGACCGCCAATTGCGCGCGTTTGCCAACGCGGGCGAATATCATCCGCAACCGGAATGGTGCGAAAACATCCCGCACCCGGTCGAACAAAGCCGTGGCCAGACCGGCAGCGGCGACGCCTACAGTCCGGGCTGGTTTGAGATTCCGCTGCCCAAGGGCGCAAACGTCATGCTCGTGGCCACGGCGGAAACGACCGGTTTGCCGCCTTCGGAATTTCAAATTTTTGATTTGGAACTGGAAATGGCGAAAACCGGCGACGCCTTCGGCAACCAACTTTTGCGCGCCTCCAGACAATTCGTCGTCCGGCGCGGCAAAGGCAAAACCGTCATCGCCGGTTATCCGTGGTTTTTGGACTGGGGCCGCGACACGTTCATTGCCTGTCGCGGTTTGCTCGCCGCCGGAATGATTGACGAAGTAAGGCAAATTTTGCTCGCGTTCGCGAAATTCGAGAAGGACGGCACGCTGCCCAACGCCATTTTCGGCGACAACGCCTCCAACCACGACACCTCCGACGCGCCGTTGTGGTTCGCTCTCGTGTGCGAAGAATTTGCTGATCTTGGGAGGGACGGCGTGCCGCCGTCTCTGACTTCATCCAAAAAAATGGGACGCCGACACGGCGTCCCTCCCACCGATGATTTTTATTCCGTATTGGTTGATGAAAATGGGCGCACAATCCGCGATGTGTTGTTCAGCATTGCCGTGAATTACGCGAAGGGCACGCCGAACGGCATCCGCATGGACGCCGATTCCGCGTTGATCTGGAGTCCGGCTCATTTCACCTGGATGGACACGAACCATCCCGCTGGCACGCCGCGCGAAGGGTATCCGGTGGAAATTCAAGCTCTGTGGATCCGTCTCTTGCGTCAGCTTGAAAAAATCAGCGCGACTGGAAGTGCCACCGGGCAACGAGGCGGAAAATCGTTTGGAGTTACGCCTTCAGGCGGCAAGGCTGCGAATGAACACCAAGGCCGCGTAAACGCGGAACTCCAAACGGTGTCAGCCGAACAAAAAAAATGGCGCGATCTTGCCGACCGCGCACTGGCCTCGCTCGAAAAATTTTTCTGGCTCGAAGACAAGGGCTGGCCGGCTGACGTGCTGCTGGCCAAACCCGGTGTCGCTGCTCGCGAAGCCACCCCCGACGACGCGCTCCGCGGCAATTATCTGTTTGCCGTCAGCCTCGGACTCGTGACCGGCGAACGCGCCAAACGCTGTGTTGAGGTGGCGCAAAAATATCTGGTTGTGCCTGGTGCGTTGCGGTCACTCGCGCCATTGCCGGTTTCGGTCCCGCTGCCGATCTGGCGCGATGGCCAACTGCTCAACAACCCCATCGAGCCCTATTGGCCGCATTACGAAGGTGACGAGGACACGCGCCGCAAACCGGCCTATCACAACGGCACGGCGTGGACGTGGACGTTTCCGGTTTTTTGCGAAGCGCTCGCGCGCGCGTGGTCCCGCGATGCGGGAGCGGCGGAAGCCGTCGCGGCGGCGAAAGCGTATTTGGGCAGCGTGGAGCAATTGCTGAACGAAGGCTGCCTCGGCCAGATTCCGGAAATTCTGGATGGCGACGCGCCACACGCACAACGCGGTTGTGACGCACAGGCGTGGGGCGTGACCGAGGCGTTGCGCGTGTGGAGATTGTTGTCGAAATTGTAGCAGCGGACATGAGTCCGCTCATTCTTCTTAAAAGAAAAGTCCGAGCCGACTCACGTCGGCTGCTCCGGCGGTAAATCATTGCCAAGCGGAGCGGCACGGGCAAAATGACGGCGTGAACTTCCGTGAGAAAATCATTGCGTGGGACAAATTGCCAGAGTGGCGGGCGGTCATGCGCGCCAGTGGCAGGAAACTGGTCGTCACCAACGGCTGTTTCGACATCCTGCATCTGGGTCATGTGACCTACCTCGAATCGGCGCGCCGTTTCGGAGACGCGCTGCTCGTCGGTGTCAACGGCGATGACGCAACGCGGCAGTTGAAGGGTTCGGGGCGACCGGTAAATGTCGAAGCCGACCGCGCCGCTGTGCTCGCCGCACTGGCGAGCGTGGACGGGGTTTGCGTTTTTGCGGAAAAGACCGCCACGAAATTCCTTTCGGCCGCCAAACCCGATATTTACGTCAAAGGTGGCGATTACACCCTGGACACGTTGAATCAGGACGAACGGCGCGCGGTGGAGTCGACGGGCGGGAAAATCGTCATCATCCCATTTGTGCCGGGCAAATCCACGACGGCGTTGCTCGAAAAAATTTCACGGCTGTGAAAATGGTAGGGACGCGCTGCCGCGCGTCCAGGTCCCGCAATGCGGGATCAGCCCTACCAAGAATTGCAACAAATGAAAATTCTGGTCATTTCGCTCGCGGGTATCGGCGACACGCTGCTGGCCACGCCATTGATTCACGAACTGCGCGCGAATTTTCCCGACGCGACCATTGACGCGTTCGCGCTTTGGAACGGCTCGAGGGGTTTGCTGGAAAACAATCCGCACCTGAACCGCGTCCATCAAAAAAACCTGATGCAATGCGGCAAGCTGGAGGCACTGCGGTTTCTCTGGAGTCTGCGGCGGGAGCATTACGACTTTTCCATCAACACGCATCCACAAAGCCGGATTCATTATCGTGTGACAGCGCGTATCGTCGGCGCAGCGACACGTATCAGCCATGAATACGAATGTTTCGGCGCGCTCGACCGCTGGTTGGTGAACCGCACGTTGCCGCAGGATTACACCCGGCACTCGATTGAAAATAATTTCGCCGTGCTGCCGTTGCTCGGTGCGCAGATAAAACTGCCGGCGCATCAAATTGAAGTTTTTTTGACGGCGGACGAGGAACAATGGGCGGATGATTTTCTCGCCCGGCACAAACTCGCAGGACAAAAATTGCTCGGCGTTCACGCCGGTTCCGGCGGCACGAAAAATCTGCCGCTGAAGCGCTGGCCATTAAAAAACTACGCGGGGTTGGTCCGGCGATTGACCGGCGAGCGGTCTGACATTCGCATGCTTTTGTTTGGCGGACCGGAGGAGGTCAAAGACCATGAAGTGATTTTGGCGCAAGGCAATTTGGGGCGTGTGCTGCAAGCCAACACAAAAAATTTGCGGCAGACGGCGGCATTGATGAAACGTTGCAGCGCATTTTTGAGCGTGGATACGGCTTTGATGCACTTGGCTGCCGCAATGAAAGTGCCGAAACAAATCGTCATCGAAGCGCCGACGCTGAACGTGACCAACTTTCCTTACGGTAATCCGTTCACACTCGTGAAAAATCCCGTCGTGAACGGGCGCGGACTGGATTACTACCGTTACGACGGTGGCGACATTAAAGGCACACGCGAAGAATTGTTGGCGTGCATGGCATCGGTGACGGTTGAAAGTGTTTTCGACACGATCAACAAACTGATTTAAGCTGTGCGGATTACAAAGAAAAGCCTGCCGCCTTCGCGTCAGCGGCGAACATCTTCACGGTATCCAGCGACAATTCTTTCAAGTCCATTCCGGTCATCTTCATCGCCTTGGCCAGAATGTCGTGCGGCACGGTCACGATGGCGCAGCCGCAATCGTCCGCCTGAAAAATGTTCAGCACTTCACGGACACTCGCCCAGAGCAATTCCGCCTGGGGCAGACCGGCCAGGAGTTTTTTGCCCTCACACATCTGCGACATCGGGTCAACGCCGGTGTCCGCAATGCGACCGGCGAACACGGACACGACCGCCGGTACTTTGGAATTCAGCGTCTTGGCAACACCGGCGACCTGCTCCAGGGTAAGAATCGCAGTGACGTTGAGCTTCACGCCTTCAAGTGCCAGTTCGCGGACGAGCGGCAGTGAAGATTCGTCGCGCGTGTTGGTGATGGGAATTTTGACATAGACGTTTTTCGCCCAGTCCTTGATTTTCAGTGCCTGCCGCCGCATTTCTGGAAATTCATCGGAAAACACTTCGAGCGAAATCGGTTTCTCCGTGATGTGCTGCAAAATGTCGCGCGCGAACGCTTCAAAATCGGTGAGCCCGGCCTTGCGCATGAGCGTGGGGTTGGTGGTCATGCCTTTGATGAGCGGATTTGCGTTCAGTTGCAACATTCCCGCTTTGTCCGCACCGTCGGCGAAAATTTTTACTTTGAGGCTGGCCAGATTTTTCATGCGTCGTGTTTTTGTTGCCGTGCGCAACGGAAGATAAGGCCGCCGCGCCAATGTTCAACTCATTTTCCGCCGGCCAGAATAATTTCCGCTGCTTCCAACAAATTCTTTGCGCGGAAATCGGGCTGTTGTTTCAACGCTTCCGTGTAACCACGATCAATGAAAATCGTCCGGCAGCCGGCGGCATGGCCGCAATCAATGTCCCGCCAGCGATCGCCCACCATCCAGCTTTGGGCGAGGTCAATGCTGAGTTCGCGCGCGGCGCGCAGCAACATCCCCGGCTTTGGCTTGCGGCAGTCGCAGTCGGACGTGCCCTGGCCGGGATGGTAACAAACTTCGACGCGGTCAATCGGCAACTGGCGGCACATTCCGGCATGGATGGCTTCGACGATTTCTTTTTGGAGCGTGCCACGCCCCACGTCCGGCTGGTTGGTCACCACGACAAGCAAAAACCCGGCCTGCTTGAGTTTCGCACACGCAACAGGAACATCGGGAAGAATTTCAAATTCACCCATGCTGGTCGGCGGATATGGCAATCCGGCATGCTCTAAAGCACGATTGATGACACCGTCACGGTCGAGAAAAACAGCTTTTTGCAACTGGACGTTCGACATGACTACTCCTTGTTCCGTATGGCGCTTAATTTTTTCTCTGGTGGAATCAAGCGATGCTTCCTTTCCATCGGTAAAATTCGTTCAACTATTTCATACCAAACTTCATCAGCTTCGCATCCCGGGTCTAGGCAAAGTAATTCCAAGACACCGACAAATTCAAAACAGAATGGATTTCCGTCTGTATTTTTATACTTGTATTGGGCGGCATACCCCTTCCTCTTAGCTTCACGCAAAGCAGCTTTGCCGTCGGTTGCGGTAAGCGAAACAATCCGCTCCTCACACAATCTGCGTTTTCCTGAATCGCCTTCAACCACGACACGAAATTGAAAGAGCAATTTTGCTGCAAATCGCTTCTCGGAAGTTTTGGTCAACGGGTGCTTTCCCATTTTGTTTGGGCGACTTTGAGTTTGGGATGCGACACGAACAAATGCCAGATCACCGCCTGAAACGCTTCGCTGTGCGGCGTGACGTGAGCCGGATTGACCGTCGGCACGATGACGCACGCCGTCGCTTCCTTCGCGGTGTAACCGCCGTCGCGTCCAACGACGCCGACAACCGAGGCGCCAACCTGCCTGGCGAGTTGAATGGCGCTGACCAGGTTGGGACTGACGTTTTTCTCCAGATTGCCGCCGCCGACGGAAAAAATGAGCAGGCCGTCCTTCGCGTTCAGCCGGCTGCCTTTGAGCCACTCGGCGAAAATCGTGGCCCAGCCTTCGTCGTTGGTGCGGGCAGTCAGTTCAGAAACGTTGTCGGTGGGCGCATAAGCCTCGAATCCGCAGATTTTGCGGAAGTCGTTGACGGCGTGGCTGGCGTTGGCCGCGCTGCCGCCGACGCCGAGGATGAACAGCCGTCCGCCGCGCTCGCGCACGCGCGCCAGTTCGGCCACGGATTTTTCGATGGCGTCCGGGTTGAGTTCGGAGACAAGTTTTTGGACTTCGTCGAGGAATTGTTTGGTAAAGCTCATGGTTTGTTGTCAGAAAAATGAGGCACGGACGCTCAAAAAAAAAGCCCTAATTTCCAAATCCTAATGACGAAACAAGCCCGAAGCCCGAATGATTTGGATCTGGGACATTGATCATTATTTCGAAATCAGGATTTAGGGGCTTAGGATTTTTTCCAATTCAGCCAACCCGGCGGGCGAGCCCATCTCGTAAAATCTTTCCCGAACTTCAAAGCCGGCCAATTGCTTTTGACGGACGAGCTTGCTCATGACTTCGGCCAGGTCGAACGGCTCGTCGGCGGAATATGAATTAAACACTGCCGCTTTGAACAGGCTCAGGCCGTAATCAATGTGCCGCATTTCCGGCGGGCGGTTCTTTTTGTCATAAACCGCGATTTCACCGTCGCGAAAAACGACGTTGCTGGTGTCGTAACGCCCCTCGTTGCGATAGGCGGTCATGCAGCCGAGCTTGCCGCTATGCCGGAAAAATTCCGCGATGGGACGGTATTCAACCGGCAAATACGAATCCCCGTAGAGCACAAAAAACTCATCGCCGAGCAGCGGCAGCGCGCGTTTGATTGCGCCACCCGTGCCAAGCGGTTTCGGGCCATCGAATGAATAATCCAGCCGGATGCCATAGGTCGAGCCGTTGCCGAACTCGCGTTGAATCATTTCGCCGAGATAACCGATGCACAGCACTGCGCGGCGGATGCCGCGGGACTGAAGCAAATCGAGCTGGTGCGCCAGAAACGGTTTGCCCGCGACGGGCACGAGCGATTTGGGAATTTTTTCCGTGATGGGCCGCAATCGTGTGGCGAGTCCGCCCGCAAGAATGGCGACGGGAATGTCGAGCGGCGCGCTCACGAGATGACCAGTTTCGTGCCTTCGAAATCAAAACGAAAGCGGACTTCCTTGAGCCCGGCCTGCCGCATGGCGTGGCGGAGCCTGGCCTTGTCGTCGGCATAAAACATCAGAAAGCCGCCGCCGCCCGCACCGATGAGTTTGCCGCCGAGCGCGCCGCTGGCCATCGCGAGGTCATACCACTCGTTAATCTTCGGATTGCTCATCCCACCGCTGCGCTGTTTTTTGCGTTGCCAATGCACATCCATGAGCCGCGCAAACTCGCGCAAATCCCCGGCTTCCAACGCACGCTGGCTTTGCAGGCCGAGGTCTTTGATGAAGTGCAGATTTTCAATCATCCCCGCGTCGGCTTGTTTCGATTTCTGGTCCTGCTCTTTCAGAATCGCCGACGCCGAACGCGAATAACCGGTGAAAAAGAGGAGCAAATTGTCTTCGAGATTGTCGCGCGTTTCATCGGCAAGCTTCAGTGGCCACGCTTCAACTTTGCCATCGGGAAGAAATTTGAAACAAGTGATGCCGCCGTAAGCCGCGATGTATTGATCCTGTTTGCCGATGGGTTCCTTGAGGCGCCCCAGTTCGATTTCGCACGCCTGCGCGGCGAGTTCGGCGGGATGCACCAGGTCTTTTTTGTGGGCGTGCAGCGCCTTGAGCAGTGCGATGGTGAAACTGCCGGACGAACCGAGTCCCGTGCCGGCGGGAATGTCGGCCATCGAGGCCAGTTCCAGTCCGCGCCCGTCCAAGCCAAGCAGGGCAAAAGCTTCACGGAGGATCGGGTGCTTCAATTGCGCCGCGTCCGGCACACGCTCCAGTTCGGAATATTTGACGATGAGGTCGGGTACGAATGTTTCATGCACGGTGATGTAAACATATTTATCAATTGCCGCGGCGATGAGGAAGCCGCCGAACTTTTCGTAATACGACGGCAAATCCGTCCCGCCGCCGCCGAGCGTGACACGAAGTGGAGAACGCGCGATGATCATAAATCCGACATTCCGCTTTTCTTATAAATTTCTTCGACAATTTGGAGTGCCGCGCGCGCTTCCGCAAGACCGGCGTCCGGCTTGCGTTGTTGACGGATATCCTCTTCGAATTCGGTCATCTCGATTCGCCATGACTCGTCCGGGCCTGGAAATTCATACAACTTCGTATCTGGAGGTCCCATTTCCGGCTTCATCTGGTAATGATAAAGCTTCTCGACACCGTAACTGCCGCCAAGACCCTCGATGTGCAGCTTGGTGTTACGCCCGTAAATCTCGAATGAGAAAAGATTCTTCCACTCGGTGCAACTGACGTGCAGCCACGCCGTCCGGCCTTTGGCCGTCTGCAAATTCAAAAAAGCATTGTCGTCCACCGGCATGTTCCAGAAATACGTCGTCGCCTGACCCTCCACTTTTGTGAAAGAACCAAGAAACCAGCCCGCCAGATCAATCAAATGGATTCCCTGGTCAATCAATTCGCCGCCCCCGGAAAGCTTCGGGTCAGCGCGCCATTCCTTGTCGTAACCCACACGCCCGCCATGGCCGTAACGCGCGCGAATAAACATCAATTCGCCCATCACGCCGGACGCAAAAATCTCGCGTGCCTTGATGAACGCCGGATGATAACGATGATTGAACCCGACACGGACGCAAACGCCGCGCTTCTCCGCGAGTGAAATCAATTCGTCAATTTGCTTCACGGAAATGCCCGCCGGTTTTTCAACGATGACGTGTTTGCCCGCGCGGATGGCGGCGGCGGCAACCCCGGCAAGCACGGAATTGATGGTCGCCACGATCACCGCGTCCACCTGCGGATCGGCGACGGCTTGTTTGAAATCGGCGACGGCGCGGCCGGTTTTGGCGAGCTTCACCAATTCTTCGGCGCGCGCCAGATTCGTATCACATGCCACGGCGAGTTTGAAACCGGCGGGCAAACCGGCCAGCCGCTTTTTCCCAATCAATCCGCATCCAATGATGGCGTAATTCATTCAAATTCCTTTTATGGACTGCGGTGGCAGAGCGCAGCGACGACACCGCTTTGGGGGCGCCGTGAAGAACCATGAAAGCGGCGTGGCGCTTCGCTTCCCGCCGCACTCCAAAAGGTGCGCTTCATTTTGGGGTTCATCTATCCCCCCACGTTTTGCCGCGGTCCTTCGGCACGATGCGGCGCAGCGTGTAAATGTCGCTGTTCAAGTCATCCTTGAGTTCGTGGAGTTTTTCCCACGGATCCCACTGGGCGCTGATGAGCTTGCCAGTAATACCATCGCTTTGCGCACTGGCGAGATAGACCGCGAGGTTCGCGCCAAGTTCAAGCGGCGTGGCGCCTTTATCTTTCCATTGCTTGTTCTTCTCGTAGAACGCCGCGCCGACTTTTTCCGGACCGGCGGCCAGAACTTCGTCCACCAGCCGCGTCGCCAAAGCTCCGGGTGCAATTGCGTTCACGTCCACGCAAAACGTTTTCAATTCCTCCGCCAACGTTTCCATAAGGCGGATCACCGCGGCCTTCGATGCGGCGTAAGCACTGATGTTCGGCAATGGATTCGTCGCACCACCGCCGGAAAGAATGACAATTTTGCCATGACCGCTTTTTTTGAAATGCGGAATGACCGCGCGGCACGGGAGCAACACACCGTAAAGATTGATGTCCATCGCGCGACGCCATTCTTCGAGCGAAACGGATTCCGTCGCGCCCATCGGGCCGTAAATACCAGCGTTCAATACCAGCGCGTGAAGCGGTCCGAGTTCATGCAACGCGAACGCGACGAGTTCGTTCACTTGGGTTTCGCTGGAAACGTCGCAAATCTTTGCCGGGACTTTTTGCGAAGGAAATTGTTTTGCCAGTTCGTCGCGCGTGGCGAGCAACTCCTTTTCCCCGCGCGCACAAAGGACGACGTTCGCGCCTTCGACCAGGAAATGCCCGGCGATGGCTTTGCCGAGTCCCTGGCTGCCGCCGGTGATGAGCGCATTGATACCTTTAAGTTTCATATTCAAACGCGACCAACGGAAAAATGTTCGACGGCGGGCAGGTTTTTCAATTCCTTTTCCAAAAAACGGTTGGCGTCCACAAAAATGCGCTGGCGCATGGCCGGGGCAATTTTCGCCCAATCCGCCCCACGAAATTCAGGCCACTCGGTGCAAACCACAGCGGCGTCCGCGCCGTTCAGCGCCCCGGTTATTTGGGAAGCGAGCCGCACCCCGGCGAGTTCGGCGGGCAATTGTTTCACCGCCGGGTCAAAGGCGTGAACGCCCGCGCCCTCCGCCAGAAGATTCCGGCACAATTCCACCGCCGCGCTGCGGCGGAGTGTGTCAGTGTTGGTGGTGTAAGTCAGGCCGAGCACGGCGATTTTCTTTCCGCGCAAATCGCCGAGACGCGATTGCAATCGCCGCAACGCCCAACCACGATGCAGATCGTTGCTCTGCGTGATGGCCGAAATGACGGAAATTTTTTCATTTTTCGCGGCCGCCAGTTTGGTCAGCATAACAACGTCACGCGCGAGCGTGCCGCCGGCAAACGGACCACCGGGACCGAGATAAGCCTTTGGCCCGATGCGCGGTTCACTTTTCAAACCGGCGGAAACCTCCTTGGCGTCCGCGCCGACGTGTTCGCCCAATCGTGCAATCTCGTTGATGAACGTGATGGAAAGCGCGAGAAATGAATTAAGAGCGTGCTTCACCATCTCGGCCGACTCGGTGCGCATGAATAAAATTTGCGGAGTGAACGGTGTGAACAGTTTTTCGAGCAGTGCTTTTTTCGCGTCGTCACGGATGCCGACGATAACGCGCCCGGCTTTTTCAAACGCGTCAATCGCCCTGCCCAGCCGCAGATTTTCGGGTGAGCAGGCGAAATGAAATTGCGGAAATTCGGCTTCCAGCCGGCGGCAGGTGCCGACGGGCAGTTGGGCGGAAATCAATACCAGCGCGCCTTTGGGCAGCTGCGGCAGCGCGCGGCGGAGATTGGCGAGAACGAAGTCCACATCCGATTCGTCGTTTTCATTGACCGGCGTGTCGTAGCAAAGCCAGAGCACGTCGGCGCGGGCGCACGCGATTTTGGGATCGGTGGTGAACGAAAGTTTCTTTGCGGCAAGACCGGCAGTGATGAGTTCATTCAGCCCCGGCTCGAAAAGCGGAGCCTGGCCGGAATCAAGTTTGGCGATGTTCGCCTCGTCGAAGTCGAGTCCGACAACCTGGAAATGCCGCGCGCCGCACGCAGCGGTGACGCAGCCGAGATGCCAGAGGCCGAGGACGGTGACATTCATCGGCGTTGGAGCACCCATTGGTTCTGCTGGAGCCATTGGAGCGTGCGGATGACGGATTGCTCAATGGTGAGTGTGGTTTTCCAGCCGGTGGCGCAGATTTTTTTGGTGTCGAGAAAAATAAACGGGTTGTCGCCGACCCAACCTTTATTGCCGCCGGAGTATTCCAATTTTGGCTTGAGGCCGAGCGCGCGACAAATGAAACGAATGGAGTCGTTAACCTGAACGTATTCGTCCGTGCCGAGGTTGTAGGTTTCGACACCATGTTTGGCTTGTTTGGCCGTGGCGCGAGTTACGACGTGCAGCATCGCGTCCAGGCAGTCCCCGATGTAGAGATAGGATTTCCGCTGCGTGCCATCACCCAAAACTTTCAAGTGGCCGGAATGAGCAAGCAGTTGTTTGTAAAAATCCAACACGTGACCGTGCGTGTAGCGTTCGCCGAGAATCGAGACAAACCGGAAAATGTAACCTTCAAATCCGTAGCCCTCGCAATAAGCGTGAATGAATCCTTCGCCGGCGACTTTGGACGCGGCATAAAGGGAGGTCTGGATCGGGAACGGATGATTTTCCGGCGTCGGGATAATCTCCGCCTCGCCATAGACGCTGCCGGTGGAGCTGAAGGCGATGCCTTTGATGCCGTTGGCGCGCATGGCTTCCAGCACGTTGAAAGTAGCAACGGTGTTTTGTTGCAAATCCTTGTGCGGGTGGTCGAGGCCGAAACGGACGTCTGCATTCGCCGCCAGATGAAAAACGAAATCGCATCCCGCCATCGCGCGGATCAACGCGGACAAATCCAGACAATCGCCTTCGATGAGTTTGAATTTGGGATTGGTTGACGCCGATTCCAGAAATTCACGCTGGCCGGTGGAGAAATTGTCCCAGCCGACGACGTGTTTCCCGCCGGCAAGCAGCCGGTCAACGAGATTGCTGCCGATAAAACCGGCGGCCCCGGTGACAAAAACTTTTTCCATGATTGGGCGCGAAGTTTAATGCGTGCTGGCAGGGCTAGCCAGCATTTTTGGCGCGTTCCAGCCTGCAAATGTCACCCCGCCCCCACCGGGTTTCGATTCACTTTGCCACAACCGGCCATTTCTGTTACTGAAGACAAAAAATACAATTCTCAATGGCAAATTTTATCCTGAAAACACTCCAGCGTTTTGGCGACCGCCAGCGGCATCTGGGCATTCAACGTTGCAATGATTGGGGGGGGCGAGCTGTAGTTGATCTATCACCGCAGAGTTTGTTGGATGTGGGTTGCGGTGACGGGAACATGTTATTCCGGTATTTCAAGCAGGTTCCGACTGAATTTTACGGGGTGGAAGGCGCGCCACCGCTCAAAGCCAAAGCCGAACAGCGCGGGATCAAGGTATTCAGTTACGATTTGAACGGACGCTGGCCCTTTGAAGACGGCAAATTCGATGTGGTGTTCAGTTCCCAGGTGATCGAGCATCTGCACAACACACGGTTATTCGTCGAGGAAACTTACCGGGTACTCAAACCCGGCGGCACGGCAATCATCATGTCAGAAAATCTGTCCAGCTTGTTGAATTGCTTTGCGTTGTGCCTGGGTTATACGCCATTTTCGCTAATGCAGATTTGCGGGCGTTACCTCGGTAATCCACTAGGACTTCATTACAACGAGCCAATAGTTGAACACGTGCCCATTGACCACCCCGCCTTTGCCGGCATCTCAGGTCATGTGCGTGTGTTAACAGTGCACCAAGCCCGGGAGTTGTTTGCACTTGCCGGCTTTGACGCCGAGGTGCGTTCCATCAGCCTTCTGCCGCTGCCCGACGGCCTGAGTCGAGTGCTGGAGCGAATCGCTTCCAAGCGCGGTCATTTTTTGCTGATTCGCGCCCGCAAGCCTCATTAACCTGAAACGTGTAGAATCCGCTTGCGCCCGAAGCCCACTCCCACTGAAGCTGTTTATTTAAGCGTAAAAACGGCCTGTCGGAAAAAATTTTCTCCTGACGCCGCCAATTTTTTATGAGCACTGTAATTGTAACTGGCGCAGCCGGCTTGATTGGTTCAGAAAGTGTTAAGCGATTTGCTCAAGCGGGCCTCAAGGTGGTCGGCATTGACAATGACTTGCGACGCTGGTTCTTCGGTGACGGCGCCTCCACGCTGGCCAACCGCCGGAAACTCATCGAGTCCATCCCGAATTATCAACATCACGACTTTGACATCCGCGACCGTCGGGCTGTCGAAAATCTGCTCCGCCAACTCGGCAAGGACATCACCCTGATCATCCACACGGCGGCGCAACCCTCACACGATTGGGCAGCGCGCGATCCGCACGCGGACTTCAGCGTCAACGCCACCGCGACACTCAATTTGCTGGAGGCGACGCGACAATTTTGTCCGGAGGCCGTTTTCATCTTCACCTCCACCAACAAGGTTTATGGCGACACGCCCAATTACCTGCCGTTGGTCGAGCTGGAAAAGCGCTGGGAAATCAAACCCGGTCACGCCTGCGAACCCGGCATCCCGGAAACAATGAGCATTGACCAGACCAAACACTCGTTGTTCGGCGCATCGAAAGTCGCGGCGGACGTGCTGGTGCAGGAATACGGGCGTTATTTTGGAATGAAGACGGCGTGTTTCCGTGGCGGATGTCTGACTGGACCGGCCCATGCCGGCACGGAATTACACGGTTTCCTTGCTTACCTGATGCGCTGCACCGTGACCGGCACACCCTATCGGGTGTTCGGCTACAAAGGCAAACAGGTGCGCGACAACATTCACAGCCACGATTTGGTGGAAGCCTTCTGGCAATTTTTCCTCAAGCCGCGCTCGGGCGAGGTTTACAACATCGGCGGCAGCCGCCATTCAAATTGTTCCATGCTCGAAGCGATTGACCTGTGCGAACAAATCAGCGGCCACAAATTGAAATGGACTTACGAGGAAAACAACCGCATCGGCGACCATATTTGGTGGATCAGCGACGTGCGGAAATTCCAAAGTCACTATCCCGCCTGGAAATTTCAATATAACCTGGGGCAGATTCTCGAAGAAATCCATCACGCCTGCCTGGCCAGTTGAATCATGCCTGCCTTTCCAGAAAGCATTTTGATCGCCGGCGGCGCGGGCTTTGTCGGCGGCAATCTCGCCGTGTTCCTGAAGCGACGCCACCCTCAAACTCGCGTCATCGCCATGGACAACTTGCACCGGCCCGGTTCCGAATTAAATCTGCCCCGGCTGCGTGAAGCCGGGGTGGAGTTCGCCAAAGGCGACATCCGGTCCGCTGAGCAGTTCCCCACCGGGCCGTTTGAGGCCATCATTGAATGTTCCGCCGAACCTTCCGTGCTGGCCGGTTACGCCGACTCGCCGGACTATCTCATGGAAACAAATTTTCTGGGCACCTACCGCTGCCTTGAAAAAGCCCGGCAATGGCAAAGCCATTTTTTGTTTCTTTCCACCAGCCGCGTTTATCCCATGGCCCCGCTGGAAGCGCATCCCTGGCGCGAAAGCGAAACGCGTTTTGAGTGGCTGGACGCCGCCGGAGCGCTGATTTCCTCGCAAGGCGTCCGCGAAGAATGCGCGGCCCAAGGCGCGCGCTCGCTTTACGGGCTGACCAAGTTTGCCAGCGAAGGGTTGATTGAGGAATACCGCGCCGGATTTGGACTTCGAGCGGCCATCAACCGTTGCGGCGTCATTGCCGGACCGTGGCAAATGGGCAAGGTGGATCAAGGCGTCGTGTCGTTGTGGGTGCTGCGTCACTATTTCGGCAAACCGCTTTCTTACATTGGCTACGGCGCCATCGGCAAACAGGTCAGGGACGTGCTGCACGTGGCCGACCTTTGCGAACTGGTCGAAGAGCAAATTTCCAACTTCGACCGTTGGGACGGCTGGCTCGGCAACGTTGGCGGCGGGCTGGAAATTTCCGTTTCGCTTCAAGAACTGACCGCCGTGTGCCGGAAAGTTGTCGGACGAGAAGTGCCGGTTGGCGCCGAACCGGAAAACCGCCAGGCCGATTTGCGGATTTTCCTCGCCGATTGTTCCAAATTGTTTGCGCGAACCAACTGGCGTCCGAAACGCGGCGTGACCCAAACCGTCGCTGACATTTTTGAATGGGTGCGCGCCCACGAAAAGGCATTGCACCCGCTGGTATGAAAAGCGATTCACGCGCCGGAAATCTGTTGCGGAGCGGCATCATTTTCTCCGCCATCAGTTTTGTCACCGGGCTGGGCCATCTGGCCTTTCAAGGCGTGCTGGGCCGGGCCAATACGGCAACGCGAACAGCGCGTTGGGCGGTTTGATGACGCTGCTGGGTCTGCTGCCAGCGGTGGCCACCTTTGCCGTCACGCATTACATCGCGCATTTCAATGCCAGCGGCGACAGCGCACGGCTGCAAGGCTTGCTCCTGGGCTGCCGGAAATTTCTGTTCCGATTCACCATTGCCGGTTCGGTGCTGGCGGTGATTGTCACCAAGCCTTTGAGCGATTTTTTCCACTACCCCGAAAGCCTGATGCTGGTGACGCTCGGCTGCGCGCTCCTGGGTCTGTGGGCTTCGCTGGCCACGGCGTTGTGCCAGGGTCTCGCGTGGTTCAAACGGCTCGCGCTCATCGGATTTCTGGCCATGCTGCTGCGCGTTTCTTTCGGCTGGCTCATCACCTTCAAATGGCCGTCGGCGGAAACCGCCGTGCTCGCCTCGGCCTTCGCGCTGCTGGCCAATCTCGTCCTGCTTTTCTGGCGAAAGGATTTGTCGCTGCACGGCGAGCCGGTCCCGCCGTGGAACCGCGAGTTCGCCCAATACTTCATCGTCAGCGCGGCGTTTGTGGCCGGCAACTTTTGTTTTTTTCAAGGCGACTACCTGGTGGCAAACAAATTTTTCGCTAAAGAAGAACTCGATGCCTATGCCGCCGTCGGGATTTTGGCGCGCGCGCTGCCCCTGACCGTTGCGCCGCTGCTGATGGTATTGTTCACCTCGCGTTCCGGCCAGCGCGCGGGTGGTATCGTGGCGGAGCAGCTCAAATTATTCGGGCTTTCCGGCCTCGCCTTGGTTTTTGGCGCAATCTGTCTTTTTGTGCTGCGGGCGTTCTGCCTGAAAATTCTCGGTAAATATACACCGCCAGCCGCCGAGCTGGTCGGCCCATTTGCGGTGACAATGGTCTTCGTCGGGCTGCTGCAGGCGCTCGCGCTTTGGGCGCTTGCCAGCCGTTGGTTAAAAATTTCCCTGCTCTATGGCGCGCTCGGCCTCACTTACTGGCTGACACTGCTCGGAACCGGAAAAACTCCGGCGGCGTTGCTGCAAACGATGCCAATCACCGCCGGTGTCGCGTTCGGCATTTTATTTTTCGTCTGGCTCTTCACCATGAAACAGCACAAGCCCTGCGCGCAAAGCTGATTTGAATTTACCGCCGTCTTCGGCCACACTCACCTTATGCAGTCCGGTTCAGAAAATCTGCCGCGCGTCAGCTTCATCATGCCCACACTCAACGTGGAGGCGTTGCTGGATAATGTCCTGTCGTCCATCACGCGCCAGACATATCCACGCGACCACTACGAAATTCTGCTGGCCGACGCGCACTCGACCGATCGCACACGCGAAATAGCCAAACGTTACGGCGCGATCGTCATTGACGACAACGGCAAAAACATGGAGGAAGGCAAACGCCTCGCGCTTCAGCACGCGACCGGCGAATACATCGTGTTTGTGGATGCGGACAACGAAATTACCCATCCCGATTACATCGAACTGGCCGTGAAGGCGCTCACAGCAAATCCTCAGGCGCTCGGCGTGGAAAGTTACTATTTACCGTCGCCCAAAATGAGCTCGTTCTGCGCCTATCTCACCCACCGGCTGCACATCAGCGATCCGATTGCCTGGTTGATGAGCACGAACCCGAAGCTCGTGGCCCAGGCCGGCGAAGTGGAGCGCTGGACGCTGCCCGGCGATTCGCTTTCGTATCCGCTCGGCGCCAATGGATTTGTTTTTCGCCGCACCGATCTGGAATTGGTGAAGGCCCAGGTTCATTTCCAGGACACGCATGCGGCCCTGCACCTGATGCGCGGGGGCAAGCGCGAATGGCTGCGGATTCGCGGACGTGGCGTGCATCATTACTACGTTCAGACGCTCTGGGGTTTTGTGCAAAAGCGCCGCCGGGCCACGGTGCATTTTCTCCGCGTCCAGGAGGAGGCAAAAACAAATTGGATGAAAGAAAAACCGCCGGTGCCGCTCTGGCTGGCGGGCGTCTATTGCGTCACATTCGCCGGCCCAATGTGGCACACGTTGCGTGGATTGGTTCGTGACGGTGACCCGCGCTGGCTCTGGCATGTGCCGGCAAGCCTCGCCAATGTGCTGGGCAACGCGTGGGGCGTGCTGACGTACCGGCGACACGGCAAGGACAAGACCCTCATCGCCAGGTTGCAGGTAAAACAAACCTTGAAAAAATGAATCTGACCGCCTGCGGTTTATGAAGCGCGCCAAAATCCATTTTTTCTGCAATGGCATATTCGGAACCAATGTCGCCGGCGGTGACATCCATTTTTTGAAATCCGCCCGGGCCGCCGCGGAAGAGGGTTATGAATTGAATTATTTCGGCGGGCAGGCGTTCCGGAAAATCATCGAGGCGTACAACCTGCCCGGCACCGTCACGTTGACGGATGATGCCAAAATGGCGGAGGTCAACCAGGGTTCGTTGCGCGGACAGTTGGCGATGTTCCGGGATTTTTACGGCCGCTACCGGCGGTCGCTGGAATTGTGCGGGCGCGTCACCCCGGATGATTACGTCTATGCGACGAGCGATTACTGGTTTGATGCGATTCCCGTTGTCCGCTGTCCGGCCCGCCGGAAGTTGATGATCGTGCATACGCAGGCGCCGGGACTGATGCAAATCGTGCGGCGGGGACGTCCGGATGTTGACGTCAAGCGGCTGGCTTCGCTCCACTTTTTCCTGAGCCAGAAATACGCGCTTTCACGATTCCGATCCTGCCCGAACAAACGGCTGTTGTATGTCCATCCCGCCATGCAGCCGGCCTTTTTGCGGATGGATTATGATGAATCGGAATTGTTTTTCACTTCCGAAGGTTTTGACCTGGCGGCGGCGGAAAACACCCCGGCGCAGCCCAAACAGTTTGATGTCATCTGGATTGGCCGGGTGCATCGCCAAAAAGGCATCGAGGACCTTCTGGCAACGCTGGCTTATCTGGCGGGCAAAGTGCCGGATTTCCGCGCCATCCTAGTCGGGAAGGTGGAAGGACCATTGCGACCGCAAATTGAAGCCTTGGGACTGCAAAAGCACGTGTCGTTTGCGGGAGTGGTTCTATCGGAAACCGAAAAATCCCGTTTGCTCAAGGCGAGCCGGGTGTTTCTCATGCCCAGCAACTTTGAAAGCTGGGGCATCGTCATCGCCGAAGCGCTGGCCAGCGGCATTCCCGTGGTGGCGTATGAATTGGATGCTTATCGTCCCATCTTTGGAAACCTGTTGCGTTATGTCCGTCCCTTCGATCTGCGCGCGTTCCAACAGGAGGCATTGGATGAAGTGAACCGCGCCCGGGCGGGACAAACCTGGCTTGATGCGGCCAGCCTGCAGGCGTTCAAACAAGCCCATTCCTGGCAGGCAACTCAAAAGCGGTTTTTGCAGGCTCTGAACTCGTTCACCGACCGGTAGGACATTGCGGCAGCGCCGTCATTTCACAATCCACGGTTTGAACCGGTTCCGCAACCGCCGCCAGAATTGTTCGCGCGATGAGAGCGGCCGTCCATCATTCGAGATTTGCGGCAGACTTGGCGGTGGTGGTGGTATTGGTGAATGACGCTTCCGCTGCTTCCTTGAGAAAACCGTCAGTGACCCGCTTGTCCAGACGGTTTCAGCACGATGGCCAGACCGCGACCAGCCCATTTGCCGAAACGGGCGATTGGACCTTTGCTCTGCTTCCACCAGCCGACCGTCTCAAAGCCACAATAAGTGGTCAGGTCATGAAGCCCACGCGGAGTGAAATCGCGGATGTGTCCCGATGGTGAAAATTTTTCCAATTTAGGCTGCAACGAGGTTGGCCAAAAACCATAGGTGACTTTCTCCGTGCCGAGTTCCGAACCAAGCGGCTGGCTGGCGAACAGAAAAAGGATCCGGTTCACCCATGCAGCAGTGTTCGGCACGCTGATGACGCACAGTCCTTGCGGGGCAAGCACCCGACGAAATTCGCGAACCAGTTTTTCCGTCTCAAAAATGTGTTCGAGCACATGATTGCAGCTCAAGAAGTCAAAACTCCCATCCGCGAACGGCAACGGTTGACCATCGAGGTTTTGCTGGACGAATTTGAAATCCAAACAGACTTCGCTGAAATGATCACCGGGGCTTCGCACTAAATCAATGCCTGCGGCTTGGACGGTTTGAACACCGTAACGCTGTTTTAATCCCGAAGCGAAATCGCGCGGAAACAAACCTTTGCCACAACCCACGTCGAGCATTCGGAACGGACGGTCATTAAAGGTCTTCGCCCAGGCCCCGACAACGCCCAGAGACAGAAGCGAATTCATGTGGTATTCACCCGCAGAGTAGGTTTGATCCTTCGCGTGCAATTTTGGATAAAATTCTTCATCTCGGCTCATGGCAATTTTTTGGTAAATTCTGTTCACCCCATGCGTTAAAGCAAGAATGAAAGTCCCCATTTTTGAGATTGCTGTGTGCTTAATCTTTGCAAGAAAGCCGGAAGAAAATAATGGCGGCCCCAAGTTTTTACTTGGCAATTCACGGCTTGAAACGGTTTCGCAACCTTCGCCAAAATTGTTCGTGCGGAGTCAGTGGACGCCCGTCGTTGACCAAAGGCGGCAACTCGGCGCGTGACTTGGTTGGCAACATTTTTTTTGCCTCATCCATGCACGTGGCGTTGTGATAAATCATGACGCCGTCCAGATGTTCGACCGTCGGCCAGCCGCGCCGTCCGTTCTTGAAATAGGCACGGAAATTGTATTGGCACGGCAAAATCCTGAGGCGGTCGAAGTATCTGGTCAGGATGACTTCGTTGAGACAGAGTTGATCGTCGGCCAGGGTGCGGAAATGGGATCGTCCGCGGGCGACGATTTCCGCGCGAATGTCCCGGCTGCGCGGCACATTCCAGAGACAAACGCCGCCGTTCAAAAAGTTCGCCGTGTAACCCGGCCCCAACACGTAGCGGCTGCCGTGATGTTCGACACAGGCGGCCACATCCGCATTGCCAAGCAATTGTTCAAACGGCGGCAGGGGTTGAAGACACCGCACGTCAAAACTGTCCACCGTCATCGCATAATCCACCCCCAGGCCATCGAGCACTTCCAGCCGGCGGGCAGTCATTCAGAAGAACCCATAACTTTACCCGTAATCCTCCCAGCGAGTTTTTGAAGGACTTCAGGCAAAATTCAGCCAGCTTAAATTTATCTTCGGCGAAAATCGGAGGGCGGCTGGCGGACATTTTGGGATAAATCCGGTAAGCCACCGCTACATCATAACTAAATCGGCTCATAATCATTTCATTTGCGTCTTGGATTCTCCCTTGAAAAAAGCGCGATACCATTGGCAGGTGCGGGATAAGCCTTCTGCCAGAGAATATTGGCTTTTCCATCCGAGCACAGTTTGTTCAAACTCCGGCGCATAGAAAGTATCAACCCGTTCTTCCGATTTTTCGTTTAAGACACGCGGCTCAATGTCAGGCAATCCTGCTGCGCGGGCAATCTGTTTTACCATATCCAAAACACTTGTTCCTAATCCGGTGGCCACGCGGAACAATTGCCCTTTCACCGCCGGATTATCCAGACGCGCGCCGATGGCCATGTATGCCGCCACCGCATCCTCGATGTAAACGTAATCCCGTTGAAACAGACCGTTGCTGCGAATCACGGGCGTCTCACCGTGAAGGATTGCGCGAATCGTGCCGGGCACCAGCCGGGACCAATTGAAATCGCCGCCGCCATAGATGTTGTCGGATCGCACGAGCGCCACGAGAAGGCCGAACGTGTCGCCGTAAGCGCGGGTCACCAATTCGGCGGCGGCTTTGGAAGTCATGTAGGGATGATGCAACCGGTTCACGCCGGGCAAAAAACAATCTTCAACTTCCTTGCTGGAGGCGACGACGGCACACGCGGGTTTTGGCGCGGTGCGGCACGCTTCGAGAATGGTATAGACGCCGCGAATGTTCGTTTCAAAAATTTCATAGGGCGACAAATCCGATCCTGTGTTCGTGTTAATCGCGGCCAGATGATAAACGATCTCAATTGCCGAATCGGCAATAAGTCTGGAAACAAAATTCAAGTCAGTGATGTCTCCCTGTACGACCTTGATGCCGGTTTTACGCGGCCGGAATTTTTCATTACCTGGGGAATTTGGCCCGATCAACGCGCAGGTCTGCGCGCCGCGCGCCGCCAAAGCGTTGGCCAGCCAATATCCCACGAAACCATCCGCTCCCGTAACCAGCACGCGCCGCGAAGTCCATTTGAGCAGTTGCGGCTGTTGATTCACAAGGAATAGGCCAGGTCTTCAAACGAACGTTCCAGATAACGTTCGTAGTTGGACGCGTCCACAATATGCAATCGCGGCAAGTCGAAAACCATTTTGCAGCCGTTCTTCAGAAGCGCGATTTCATCGCGAATCACTTCCTTGCGGAAATGCCAGATCAACACGAAGAGATATCCGGGATTCAGTTTCCGAAGTTTTTCGTGGGAAATAATTGGAATGCGGGTGCCCGGCGTGACCAAACCGTCCTTTTCAGGATTTCGATCTCCGATGGCAACCAAATCTGCGGCGCCGAGACCGCAGTAATTCAAAACTATATTACCTTTGGTCGAAGCGCCATAGCCATAGACCTTTTTGCCCGCCGCGTTCATCATTGAAAAAAAACCGCGCACGTCGTCCCGATGTGTGAGAATGCGATTGCGAAGCCGGGAAAAAGGCTCGTCGGTATCCAGTAAAGCCTCGTCGTCGAGCAGTTTTTTTATTTTTCCCATTTGAGGCTGATACGGCCCGTCCTCGCGACCGGCAATGATATAGAAACTTCCGCCGTTCATGTCGTTGAACGAAACGTCCAGAATTTTAAGTCCCGTTTTTTTCATCATCCAATCCATCTGCCGAAGACCAAGATAAGTGACATGCTCGTGACAGATTTGATCGTAAGTGAGTTGTTTGAGCAACAACGGCAAATAGGATAGTTCCAATGCCCAGACACCATCTTTGGAAAGCAGCGCCCGAATATCGCGCATGAATTTCATCGGTTCATCCAAATCGTAGAACATGGCGATTGAGGTGATGATTTTACAGCTTTTATCTCCGATAAGAGACCGCGCGCCTTTTTCAGAGAAGAAATCGTAAACTGTCTTGATGTCCGGCTGGAAATGGCTCGCAAACTTTTTGCTGGATGGATCCATGCCGATGCGCATGAGACCGGCCTTCGATCCATAAGCATTCAAAAGAGTGCCGTCGTTGCAGCCGATGTCCAACACCACGTCGTCCGATTTCGGTTTGGCGAAATCAACGAGCGCGCGCACTTTGGATTCCAGATGCGAAACCATCGTGGGACTGATTGAGGAATAGTATCCGTAAGTGGTGCCGTACATTTCGCTCAACTCGGCGGTGTGCAGAAGCTGAACCAGTCCGCAGGCTCCCGGTTTGGCCTGAACATCGCATCGAACCAATTTCAATGGAGAAATTGACGGATCCGGCGCGTCGGAACGCGGAAACACTCCGCTAAGCGGCTGATTTCCGAGATCAATAATCTCTTTAAGATTTGGATTTCCACAAATTCGACAGTGAGTCCAGGTTTTTAACGGCATAAAAGGGTTTCAATCTATGGGTTGATCTTGGCAAATGGTCTGCATCAAAATTGAGCCGCCAGATATTCGCGATACCACGCAATCGTTTCGTTCAATCCCTCTTCCAGCGTGTATTGCGGTTTCCATTTCAAAACGCGATGCGCCTTTGTCGTGTTGAGATATTGCTCGCGAATTTCGCCGGTGGCGGTGTTTTGCACGTCGGGTTCGAGATGCTTGCAGTTCATCAATTGCTGAATCACTTTGACGAGTCCGAGCACGGTCATGGGACGTTCGAGACTGAAGTTGAATGCCTGACCGGGCACTTTTTTGTCCGAGAGACATTCCGCGGCTCTCATATAGCAGCGGCTCACATCTTTGACGTAAATGTAATCGCGCACATATCGGCCGTCGCTGCGGATGACCGGTCGTTGATTGTTCAAAAAACAGCGAATCGCGTAAGGCACGATGCGGCTCCAGTTCAAATCGCCGCCGCCATAGATATTTCCGCAACGAAGAATCACGACGGGCAAACCGTAAGTATGATGATACGCCTGCGTGATGAGGTCAGCGCAGCTTTTCGAGACTTCGTAGGGATGCTTGCCTTGCAGCGGCATGTCTTCAGTGTAAGGCAGGTGTTCGTGTTCGCCGTAAGCTTTGTCGCTTGAAGCGATGACAACGCGCTTCACGAGATCGGAATGAATGCGGCACGCTTCGAGCAAATTGTAAGTGCCGCTGACATTCGTTTCAAAAGTCGGCAATGGATAACGATGCGCGACATTCACGATCGGCTGGGCGGCCAGATGAAAAACCGTGTCCGCTTCATTTTCATTCAGTGCGCGTTCGAGACTCGAAAAATCCTCAACGTTTCCCTGCACGAGCGAAGTCTGCCGGTAATCGCCGGAGCGAAAAAAACCGGATTGCGGATCAGGATCGCGCACGAGTGCAATCACGCGCGCGCCGGATGCGATCAAATCTTTCACGAGCCAATAACCGACCATGCCCGTCGCGCCGGTCACGAACACACGGCGGTCGCGCCAAAAATTATTTTTGGATGTTTTCATTTCCAGATTTTCCACGGGGCTTTGCCCGTCTTCCAGACATTGTTGAGGACTTCAAATTCATACGGCGTGTCCATGTGATGCCAATAGCCGTCGTGCTGGTAAATCATGAGTTCGCCGTCCACCGCCATGCGCTGCAACGGCTCGCGTTCAAGAATTAGATTTTCCTGATTGTTCAAGTAGCGGTCGAAGATGGACGCATTGAATACGAAAAATCCGCCGTTGAGATAACCGCCGCTGAATTCCGGCTTTTCATTGAACTTCACAACCTTGTCGCCCTTGAGCACCAGATCGCCAAAACGCCCCGGCGGATGCGCGCCGGTCAATGTCCCAACTTTACCGTGCGATTTGTGAAATTGAATAAGCGCAGGAATGTCAATGTTCGCGACCCCATCGCCATAAGTCGCGCAAAAAATTCCTTCCGGCTCCAGATATTTCCGCGCGCGCCAGAGCCTCGCGCCGGTCATCGCATCTTCGCCCGTGTCCACGCACGTGATGCGCCACGGCTCGGCGGACTGGCTGTGAAAGGCGACACGGTCGGGGCCGTTGCGGCTGAGGTCAACAGTGATGTCATTCGTCACTGCGGCAAAGTTAAGAAAAAAATCGCGAATGTAATCACCCTTGTAGCCGAGCAGCAAAACAAATTCGTTAAAGCCATAAGCGCTATAAATTTTCATGATGTGCCACAAAATCGGGCGATTGCCAATCAGTGTCATCGGCTTGGGAAGAACATCGCTGACTTCACGGAAGCGCATGCCGCGGCCTCCGCATAGAATTGCAACTTTCATTTTCAACGAAGATACCGAATACTTGACATAGTATTCAATAACTAATGGGATTTCAAAAAAAGCAGCGCGCGGACGTTGCAGGAAGACCGACCGGTGGCTCACCCGACCGCCCACGGTCTGAACTTGTTCCGTAACCGCCGCCAGAATTGCTCGCGGTTTGTCAGCGGACGCCCATCGGGTGGCAACCCGGGCAGCGCGGCACGGGGTTTTACCGGCAATATTTTTTTTGCCTCATCCATGCACGCGGCGTTGTGATAAATCATGACGCCATCCAGATGTTCGACCGTCGGCCAACCGCGCCGTCCGTTCTTGAAATAGGCACGGAAATTGTATTGGCACGGCAAAATCCTGAGGCGGTCGAAGTATCTGGTCAGGATGACTTCGTTGAGACAGAGTTGATCGTCGGCCAGGGTGCGGAAATGGGATCGTCCGCGGGCGACGATTTCCGCGCGAATGTCCCGGCTGCGCGGCACATTCCAGAGACAAACGCCGCCGTTCAAAAAGTTCGCCGTGTAACCCGGCCCCAACACGTAGCGGCTGCCGTGATGTTCGACACAGGCGGCCACATCCGCATTGCCAAGCAATTGTTCAAACGGCGGCAGCGGCTGAAGACACAGCACGTCAAAACTGTCTACCGTCATCACATAATCCACCCCCAGACCGTCGAGCACCTCCAGCCGGCGGTAATAAACCTCGCGTAACGGGTGTGAAAAATCGGGCGAGGGAGCGAGCAGATGGTATTGGATGCCGGGAATCCGGCGCTGGGGCAGCTGCCCGCCAAGGATGAACGCATGCAACTCCGCGTTGGGACACCGGGCAAAGCTGGAGAACGTGTGGTCCAGATTTTCCGTGGCCTTGCCCATGGCCAGCGTGACCACGGCGGAGCGGGAAGATTGATTCATATGCGCGGTTGCTGACCTCGGATGTAGTTCAGAGGCGTATTATGACTGCACTGTCAACTCAGCTTTACAGCCAACCGGCCCGAAAAATCAAGTTTGATCAACAGTGGCACAAATGTCTGCCTGGCAAAATAATCATCCACCGCCTTTCGACAGCCCCGCCAAAAGCCGTAATCGTCGATGATGAGCACGCCGTTGGAGCAGAGCAAGGGATAAAGATGCGTGAGTTCGTGATAAGTGGATTCATACCAATCAGTATCCAGTCGCAGAAGCGCGATTCTCTTGGGCATGGAAGCAGGCAGGGTATCCTCAACCCGGCCCTTGATGAAATGAATCTTGTCTTTGGGATAACCGGTGGAAAAAACATTCCTTTGCACGTCATTCAGCCCGGCGACACACCAATAGGAATGTCCCTCTTTATCATTTTCTGAAATCGCCAGGAGGTCTGCTGCACGTGTATGGTCATATGTTACATCTTTGTCGGTCGGGGGCGTCATGCCCTCATAAGTATCATAAAGATAAAAATGCCGCGAAGTATCGCCGAGTTGCAAAAGAGTCAACATTGCCGCCATCATGCTGCCCCCTCGCCAGACGCCACATTCCACAAAATCGCCCTCTATCCGGTTGTGGGAAAGGTATTTCACGGCATTGATCAGACCGCCAATGCGCTCGATCCCGGTGGCTGTGAAAGGTTTTACTTTGACCATGATTTCCAATTCATCCGGGGTGTAATCTCCCCCTATTTTAACAATCTCATACCCAAAGAACCGAAAGAAACGGTGAATAGCTACTTGCACAGGGTCGAGAATAAAACGATATCTTACATTCATTTTTAATGTCAGTTCATGTCAGTTCAAACCTAATACATAGGTAAAACCGGCGGTAATCAGCAAGTGGAAACTATCAAAGTTAAGACCCTTTATTGACCGTTGATGTCGGATCCCATGTCAGTAAAGCTGGGTGGGAATTACGGATTCGGATGAATAGGTGGAATCTTTTTCCTTGGTCGCAGCCACCACCACCGTGTACGCCCACGAAGGAAGGTATGTGGCCAGTGGCGACCAAAATTCTTCAATCTTGGGCAAGTAAAATGCGCTGCCTATGGCCCGCTCAAACCGGAACCCATGGGCTTTCAACACGATCTTGATGGTGCGCAAGGTGAAGTCGCGGAAATGCGCCGAACGATAGCGCGCCGCATACATGGGCGGCAGGTCAAAAAACAGCATCATGCCCAGACCTAAAATTGTGCGGATGTTGGGAAATGTCAGCACCAATTTGCCGCCCGGCTTCAACACGCGGTTGATCTCAAACATCAACCAGTCGGTGTCTACTTGATGTTCAATGGTTTCGCCACAGAAGATGGCGTCGAACTTGCCCGCCGGATACGGCAGTGGGCCACTCTCAAGGTTGTGGTGGACGGCATGAATCCCGTTTTTAATCGCACGTTCTACAAGACCGGGCGCTATGTCCACGCCGTGGATTTCGTGAACCTTCGTCAGGGGTCCCAAGATGTCGCCGCTGGCACAACCCACATCGAGGATCATTCTGCCCGCGGCCATCTCAGAAAAAATGCGCCTTACTTTTTGAACACGCCGACAAGAGGGATCGGGAGCGTACCCTTCATGTCTTGTTCCCTCATTAAGCAACAATTGTAATTCATAACTTTTCATTACAGTCTTTTTGTGTTCTGTTCTTTTTGCTGTGGTGTGGGGTGATGCTTTGTTGTTTTATATGTAAGTCAGTTGGAACATTTATGGAAGCTAAATCTTGTTGAAAATGAAGCCGCGAATAGCGCGCCTTGACAACTTTCCATACTGCATCAAGAATTATGAGCTTAATTTCATTTGCCAGACGGGCGTATTTGCCACAGTGATGCTCGACCCGAATGCAGACTCGGTCGTATAATAATCCTTATCATTTATGAAAAACACCAGACCGGCTTCTCAAAACAAGTTGCAAGCTCTAAAGTTCTCCACTCTTTTGGTGGCACTTCTGGTCTTGCTGTTTTGGCGAAGTTTTTTGCCTAACTTCGTCCATTTTTCGAACGACGGTCCTCTGGGGCAACTAAACGCTGATTGGGTGCGACTCCCTGCCGCTTTTACCGCAATTTGGGATGATTTGAATGATATCGGCAGTAGTGGTGGGGCTTTTCCGCCAGATTTTAATGCATTATCTCAATGGTTGCTCGGCCCCACCGGCTACGCAAAATTCTTTGCGCCCATCGCTTTGTTTTTTTTGGGATTCAGCGCGTGGTGTTTTTTTAGGCAGTTGAAATTTTCGCCATTGGCGGCGACGCTGGGCGCATTGGCCGCCGCCTTGAATTCCGCCTTTTTTACCACTGCATGTTGGGGCGTGGGCGGCCAGTTGGATGCTTTCAGCATGGACTTTCTTGCTTTGGCGCTGGTTGTATCCATCACCTTGGAAACGTCCGCGCTCATTCGCTGGATCCGGCTGGCCCTAGCGGGGCTACTCGTCGGAATCAACGTGATGGAGGCCGCGGACATCGGCGCCATCTTCAGCCTGTTTGTCGCGGCCTTCGTGATTTATTTGGCGTTTGTCGGCGAATTGGCGTGGACACGAGTTGAACGCATCGTGGTATGGATTGTTGCTAATTTGGGTTTTGTTCTGTTGTTGTTTGTTATTTTGTTCGCAGGATACGGAACTAATTATTATTTACGCGGGAAACTGTTGATTCCTTTGCTGGTGGTCCCCGCTTGCGTTTGGAATTGGGCGATGGCCACGCGTTACACGCTGGCAAATCGGCTAGCGCATAGCATAGCGCGTGTCGGCGTTGTCGCTATTTTTGCCGGGTTTATCGCCACGCAAACCGTCGTGGCGCTCGTCGGCTCGCAAATCACCGGCATCGCCGGCACCGGACAGGACGCGGAAACCAAAGTTCGCAACTGGGACTGGGCCACACAATGGAGCCTGCCAAAAATTGAAGCGCTCGGGCTGTTTATCCCCGGCCTGTTCGGCTATCGGATGGACACGCCAAAAAACATGATGGACTTTTCTCAAGACGCCTACAAAGGCGGCAATTATTGGGGCGGTGTCGGACGCGATCCGGTAATTGACCGCTTTTTTGCAAGCGGGAAAGAAGATTCCCCACCGCCCGGAATGATGCGCTTCACTGGCGGCGGCAATTATGCCGGGGTGCTGGTGACACTGGTGGCGTTGTGGGCGATTGCGCAATCGTTGCGACGACAAAATCCGGCATTCACCGAAACGCAACGGCGGTTCATTTGGTTTTGGTCGGTGATACTGATTGTGTCGCTGTTGCTGGCCCTTGGCCGCTTCGCGCCCTTCTACAAATTGCTCTATATGCTGCCGTATGTCTCGACGATGCGGAATCCAAGCAAGTTCATGGCGGTTTTTTCGTGGGCGCTGGTCATTCTGTTTGCTTACGGCATCCATGGTTTGAGCCGGCGTTATTTGGAAATTTCGGCGGCTAATTCCACTTCGCCGCTGGCGCAATTCAAAAATTGGCGGATGAAAGCACGCGGCTTTGATCGAAATTGGACGTTGGTCTGTGTCCTGGCTGTTATCGGCAGCGTGCTCGGGTGGCTGATTTACGCAATGGAGAAGCCGGGCCTTGTCCGTTACCTGCAGAAGGTCGGGTTTCCCGACGAAGGCATGGCCAAAGACATCGCCGCGTTCAGCCTCGGGCAGGTCGGCTGGTTCATCATGCTCTTCGCGCTGGCGGTCGGACTTTGCACGCTCATCATTGCGGGAGTTTTTGCGGGGCGACGTGCAAAATTAGGCGGCTTTTTGCTCGGGGCGCTGCTCGTCATGGATTTGGGCCGGGCGAATCTGCCCTATATCATTCACTTGGATTACAAACAAAAATACGAGATTGGCTCGCTCAACCCCATTGTTGATTTCCTGCGCAACAAACCCTACGAATATCGTGTCGCCGACCTGCCGTTTGACACCCAGCAACGATTGAAATTCTACGACAATTATTTCGGCGGCAACGGGCTTTATCGCATTGAATGGGCCCAACACCATTTTCCCTATTATAACATCCAATCGCTCGACAAAATTCAAATGCCGCGTATGCCGGCGGATTTGGAGGCTTACGAAATGGTCTTGATGCCCCGTTCGGAAAATACCTATTCCCTCATGGCTCGTCGTTGGGAATTGACCAACACCCGCTATCTGCTCGGCGTGGCGGGTTTCTTGGGCATTTTGAACGAGCAACTCGACCCGGTGCAACACCGTTTCCGTATCGCCCAACGCTTTGACGTGATACCCAAACCCGGCATCACCCAACCAACGGGACTGGAGGAACTCACCGCCATGCCCAGCGACGACGGCGATCTGGCTCTCATTGAGTTCACCGGGGCTTTGCCCCGTGCCAGGCTTTATTCCAACTGGCAGGTCAGCACGAATGACACCGCCACGCTGCAAACGCTGACGAATACAAATTTTGATCCGTGGCAAACCGTTTTGGTTTCCACGCCGTTGCCGACTGCGCCGGCCGCGGACGCGACCAATCAAAACGTTGGCTCGGTTGAATTCAAAAGTTATGCGCCCAAGGACATCCTGTTCAACGCGCAAGCCACCGGGCCGGCGGTGCTGCTGCTTAATGACAGGTTCGACCCGCACTGGCGCGTGCTTGTGGATGGCAAGCCGGCGGAACTGTTGCGCTGCAATTTCATCATGCGCGGGGTTTATCTGACGCCCGGCCAGCACACAGTGGAATTTCAATTCGGTCTGCCGAACGGCCCACTTTATACAAGCCTGGCGGCCATCGGTGTCGGAATTTTGCTGTGCGGCTTTCTGTTTTTTGCCGGACGCCGTAACCTTCGTCAACAGCGCGGCCGCAAATGACCCTGACAGTCATGACATGGCTTACGAGGTGATCATCGTGGGTGGTGGGATTGTCTGTCGGGCTGGCAGCCGCATACCGGCTTCAGGAACGGCGTCCCGGCTCGCGCCTGCTTCTTTTGGAAAAGGAACCGAAGCTTGCCATGCATCAGACCGGCAACAACAGCGGCGTGCTTCATTCCGGCCTTTACTACAAACCTGGGTCCGATAAAGCCCGTCTCAGTGTCGAGGGCCTGGGTCAAATGGTCGCGTTTTGCCGTGAACATGGCATTGCGCACGAGCAATGCGGCAAGATCGTCGTTGCCACGTCCGAGGACGAACTTCCGCGTCTGGAAAATCTCTGGCAGCGCGGCAATGCGAACGGGCTTCAAGGTTTGCGCAGACTGACGCCGGAACAAATCAAGGAAATCGAGCCGCACGCCGCGGGCATCGCGGCGATCCACGTGCCGCAGGAGGGCATCGTGGATTACCGCGCTGTTTCCGAAAAGCTGGGTGAACTCATCCGTAAAAATGGCGGCGAAATACGGCTCAATACGCGGGTTTTGAAAATGATTTCGATGCCGAATGGCTGGACAGTTGAAACCACCGCCGGCGAATTTCAGGCGCGCTTCGTCGTCACCTGCGCCGGGAAGCCACTTGAACTCCTCCCAAGTGCGGACGTAATTCGCCCGCGGCGGCTTTTCGTTGAGAACGCCATCGCGATCCAAAATAATGACCGGGCGGCGCGCCAGAAACGCTTCCGTGATCGGCGGCCGGGGCGTGTCGCCGATGCTGTAATAACGATGGTGCGTGACGAAGGCGGCCAATTGCCGGTTTTGGATAAGAACGGGAAACAGCGTTTCCTCCAGCGAAACGTTTGTGTCCGGCAGGAGGCCGACCAGTTCCTTCCGAAAAATGGCGAGGCTGATTTCCGTGCCCTGCAGGTCCGATTGGCGATGGATCTTGTCGTAAACCGTAACAAAGCCCGCCTCATCCAACTTCAACGTGTGCTTCGTATAATTGTCCTTGTTGGCATAGACCGTCAGCATTGCCGGCGCACCGGCTTCCACAAAGCGGCGCCACATCCGGTCCATCTGCATGGGCCAGTAATTGTCGCAATACACGAGCAGGAAACAGTCCTCCAGTTTTCGTTCCGCCAGTTTGATGCGCCGCCCGGTGTTGTCCTCCGCGACGGTGACGGAATAATCAATTTGAATTCTCCATTAGGGCCATCGCCGAAATAATCCTGGACGACCTCCGGCCAGAATCACAGCCTGGGTGGGGCGTTGCAGGGCTTGGTTTGATTGCTGGAATTGAACAGCCACAACGGGTCAAATCCGCCAATCCTGCCTGTCTTTTACAATCCATTTTGGCGGACTGGAAGGAAGGTTCAAATTAGATGTTGCCATGCCTCGTCGCGATCTCAAAGTTCACCCGTTCACCAAGACATCCGGGAAATCAACTGAAGATGTTCTGACGATGGCGCGGACGGCGGCCAATCTTGAAAACCAACAGCTCGCGCAACTGGACCAGGATTTGGCCCGCCAGCCAAAGGGGCAGGCCGGTATAACCGCGGCCGGTCTTCACAATCTGCCGCGAATATGGCAGATTGCCCAATTGACGGAAGCGTTTGGCCATGATGCCGCAGCGCACCGCCATCAATCCTTTGAGTTTCATCCGCCGGATTATTCCCGGCGGTTTTTTCCTCAAGGCTTCCGCCATCTGCATGGTGCTCCACGCGTCCACGACCAGGGACTTGAGGTTCGGGGCAACGAAAACCGACATGTTGGTATTGTGCCAGCGATACTGGGCCAGCGGACGGTTGATCAGGACAATCTTGTCGGAATGCGCCCCAAATCTGGCCCAATAAACCATGTCGCCATACACAAGCATGTCCATGGGAAATCGGTCGGGAACCGGCTGGTAATTCGTCTTGAGCAGGGTGGCGCAAAAAGATTGGTTGCCAATCTCTGCTTTGCGGGCGAGAAAAATGTCCCGGTCAAGAACGATCACCCGGTCGTCCGGCCGGCCTGAAATGCTCAAGCGCCGGTTATGCTTATCAATGCGTTCATCCAAGCACCAGCCCATTGCGCGGCCCGGACAATCATTCAAATGCCGCGTCAGGACCTCGTAAAACTCAGGCCGGAGAACATCGTCGGCGTGAAGAATTTGCAGGTACTCCGTCTCAGCGGCGAAATCCAAGCAGCGATTGTAATTGCCGATGAAGCCCAAATCTTTTGGATTGGATACAAATTCGACCGGTAGTTCTTTGAACCCCTTCACGATCTCCGGCGTGGCATCGGTCGAAAGATTGTCCAGCACGATGACCCGATCCGGACGCAAGGTTTGTGCCGCCAGCGATTGCAGGGTCTGCAAAATGAATTCCTGACCGTTGCGAACCGGGATGGTGGTCGTTATTTTTGCCTTCATGTCCAGACCAGTCTGGGAAAAACACCGGAACAAATCAAGGCCGCGAGGCTGCGGCCGAAAGGCGCCTCCGCAGGAATGGGAAATTCCGGCCGGAAAATTGACCGGGTAATTTTGGGGACGGGGGTTGAGCAGCGAGGCGCTGATGCCGGCTGCCGATTTCCCCTTCTCTTTCAAGAAACCTGCCACCGCCCGGACTTTAATTTTCCCGGCGACCCGGCCCGGCAAGCGGAACTGCTGGTGGCGGCAATCTGGCAGGCAAAACGTCCCCTCGCGTAACGCCAGGGGCTACAAACCGGTGGGATGATCCACAAAAGTCCAGGTCAATTGGAATTTCGCAGCCAGATGCGCCGCCAGCGCTTTCACGCCGAATGTCTCCGTCGCATAGTGGCCGCCGTAAAAGACGTTGATGCTGCATTCTTCCGCAATCGCGTAAGTCCAATGCGGACCTTCGCCGGTAATGAATGTGTCCACGCCTTCATCCACCGCCAGTTTCAAATCGCCGCCCGCGCCACCCGTCACAACGCCGATGCGCCGGCAAATCCTGTCGCCGCAGGGAATGACGCGTGGTTTCGCGCCCGTTGCGCGCGCAAGCTTCGCGGCGAGTTCTGCGCGGGAGATTTTGGCGCGCGTTTGAAAACCGATAGTTTGGCCGTGACTGACGAAAAAGGGGCGCAGATTTTTCAAGCCGAGCGCGGCGCAGAGTTGCGCGTTGTTCCCGAGCCTGGGATGCGCGTCGAGCGGCAGGTGCGAGCTGTAAACCGCCAGATTGTTTTCCACGAGCAGTCGGAGCAGTTCATATTTTTTGCCGGTCCACGGATGCGATGGCCCCCAGAACAATCCGTGATGCACGATCAGCAAATCCGCCCCGGCCGCGATGGCCGGCTTCACCGTGGCAAGACTGGCGTCCACCGCGGCGGCAATGCGTGTGACACCGCCGCCATTTTCCACCTGCAATCCATTCGCCGCGCCGTCGTAGTCGCCGATTTCCCCGGTGCGAAGCAGGGCATCGCAGTGTTTGACGACGGCGGCGAGTGAGGTTTTGGACATGGCGTGATGAAAACAAATTTTTTCGGAACTGCAAAGCGCGAAACGTCCTGAAAATTTTCAAACCACCGGTTGAATTCTCCGCGCGGTGTTCTATAGTGCGTTCGTTTGGAGAACAAATTTATGATCAAGACCCTTGCCCATGTGTGCCTCTTTTCAAAAGATTTGAATCGCAGCCTGGATTTCTATTGCGGGGCGCTCGGATTGCGCCGGCATTTTGATTTCTTCAAGGACGGCGAGCTGTTTGGATTTTATCTCCAGATCGACCCGCATCATTTCATCGAAATCTTCAAGGCCGGCCCGGCCGAAGCCGCCGGCAGCCAGCGAATCCATCATCTCTGCCTGGAAGTGGACGAACTGGACGTGTTGCGGGACGCCTTGATCCAGCGCGGCGTGGCCGTGAAACCCAAAAAGAAGGGCTGCGACCAGACCTGGCAATTCTGGTGCCAGGACCCCGACGGAACGGATGTGGAGTTCCAGCAGTACACCGCCCAAAGTTCGCAGTTCACCCGGGAACCCTGCATCGTGGACTGGTAAGTTTTTTAAATGTGATTCTTTCGTCGCAAAAAAATTTTCGTTCCGCTTGTTGCTTTCTGCGCAGAGAATTTTATAGTGCGTTCAGTTTGAATTCATCGAGATGAGCAATCCAAATGACGCGGCGCAGCCGTGGGACATTGAAGCGGCGCGCGCGCTTTACAACATCCATCGCTGGGGCGCGAAGTATTTCGACATCAACGACGCCGGACACGTCATCGCGCGGCCATTGCAGGACACGGGCGTGGCGGTGGATTTGACGGATGTGGCCGAGGAGGCCAAGGCGCGCGGGCTGAAGTTTCCGCTGCTCATCCGGTTTCAGGACATTTTGCGCCACCGCGTCGAGTCCATCAACCTGGCGTTTCGCAGCTCGATCACGGAATACAATTACAAGGGCCGATATCGCGGCGTGTTTCCGATCAAGGTCAACCAACTCCGCGAGGTGGTGGAGGAAATTCTCGACGCGGGCAAGCCGTTTGATTTCGGCCTCGAAGTGGGCAGCAAACCGGAGTTGTTCGCCGGGCTGGCGATGCAAAACCAGATCGGCAGCCTCATCATTTGCAATGGTTACAAGGACGCGGAGTTCATCCGGATGGCCATGCTCGGCATCAAGCTGGGCAAAATGGTCATCATGGTCGTTGAAAAACTGGAGGAGTTGCGGCAAATCATTTCAATTTCCAAACAGGTTGGCGTTGAACCGCTCATTGGCTTCCGCGCGCGGCTGTTGAGCAAGGGCGCGGGGCGCTGGGCGGGCAGCGGCGGTGAAAATGCGAAGTTTGGCCTGAGCACGGCGGAACTTTTGGAAGCAACGGAAATGTTGAAGGCGGAAAATCTGGGGCACTGTTTCAAGCTGCTGCATTTTCACATCGGCTCGCAGGTGCCGGACATTCTCACGGTGAAAAAGGCGGTGCAGGAGGCCGCGCGGCTTTACGCGAAACTGCACAAGATGGGCTTCCCGATTTCATATCTCGACGTCGGCGGCGGGCTGGGCGTGGATTACGACGGCAGCCGGTCGGCGTTTGACAGCTCGACGAATTATTCGCTTCAGGAATATACGAACGACGTGGTTTATTACATCGCCGACGTTTGCAACGCCGAAAATGTGCCGCACCCGGACATTGTCAGCGAAAGTGGCCGCGCCATCGTCGCATATCACAGTGTGTTGATCGTTGAGGTGTTCGGCGCGATTGAAAAAATTCGGCCCGGCGAATTTTTGAAATTTGGCGACCACGAGCACGCACTCGTCCGGGAATTGCTCGACATCAAAAAAAATCTTTGCAAGCTGAACAAACTCGAAGCCTATCATGACGCGCTCGAACGCCGTGAAGACGCGCAGCACATGTTTACCCTCGGCGTGCTGGATCTGCCCGACAAGGCGAAAATCGAGGACCTATACTGGCAGATCGGCCGCGACGTCGTCGAAAGTTTCAAAGGCCAGGCTTACGCGCCGGAGGAAATCCGCCAGCTCGAAGACAGCCTGGGCGACCAGTATCTCTGCAATTTTTCCGTTTTTCAGTCCCTGCTCGATCACTGGGCGCTCGACCAGTTGTTTCCCATCATGCCGATTGCCCGCCTGAATGAACGCCCCACGCGCGAGGTCACGCTCGTGGACATCACGTGCGATTCCGACGGGCAGGTGAACAAGTTCATTGACCTGCGCGACGTGCGCGACACGCTGCCGCTGCACAAACTCAACACCAACGGCAACGGTTTGCCCGAACCGTACTACATCGGCTTTTTCCTGTTGGGCGCGTATCAGGACATCATGGGCGACCTGCACAACTTGTTTGGCCGCGTCAACGAAGTTCACGTTTTTCTCGAACCCGACGAACCGACCGGTTATTACATCGAGGAAATCATTGAAGGCAACACCATCATCCAATCACTCGCAGCGGTGCAATATGACGAAAATGAATTGAAGCGGCAAATGAAGGCGCAGATTGACGAGGCCATCAAATCCGACCGCATGAAACCGTCCGAAGCCATGCGCCTGCTCGACGATTACGAACGCGGCTTGAAGGCTTACACCTATTTGTCGTTTTAAGGCGGCAGAGAAAATTGGCGGAATGTTGAACCCGGAACCAATTTGACCGAGACCCAAAATCCAGGAACCGAGACCCGAAACGAAGCCGAACTGCTCCGCTCTCTCGGGCGGCTGGCGCGCGGACTTTCCGCTTTGTTTTGGGGATTGCCGGCGTCGCTGGTCATTTGCGCGGAAACGGCGCGCGCCGACTGGCTCCGGCCGCTGGGCATTGTTCCCGTGCTGGCCGGCACCGGTTTGCTGCTCTACGGCCTCTGGCAAATGAGCGATTTCCAAAAACAGGAACGCCCCTGGCGCAACGCCCTCGACCGCGCGAAACTCCTTGGCCTCGTCAATTTCGGCCTTTGTCCGTTTCTTTACTGGCAGAATAAAATGCCGGGACAACCTTTTTTCAACGCGGCGGTTTTTGTGCTCGTTCTGTCGGCGCTGCTCTTTTTGTTCAATTTGAACGTCGTCCTCAAACAACTCGGCGCGATGCTGCCGGATGAGACGCTCCGCCACGAGACGCTGCTGTTCACCACCCTCAACCGCTGGCTGCTCGTTGGCCTTTTGTTTCTCGGCATGGGCTACGTCGTTTTCCTGCACTCCCCGCGATTGCAGTTGACGCTCGGCGCCTCTTCCTACTGGTTGGATCGTCTCAGTTTTTGGGCGCTGACGTTTTTCGCGCTGCTGCCCCTGGCCATGACCATGGCGCTAATCTGGAAAACCAAGCAGGTCATCCTCGACAGCGTTTTCGGCGCAAAATGAGCAATAGCATCGAACGCCGAACCTCCAACACTCAACATCGAATGAACCCGCCGGTGAAATGAATTCAACGTTGGACGTTCGATGCCTGCCCTGCATAGCCTTGGCGACGAAGGGTTCGATGTTTCCACTTCATAGTTTTGTTTCCTGGTTCCTTTGTTGTTCAATTCTGCCGACTTGATTATCATTTTTTTGCTTTTCTCATGAAATCACCCGCACTATCCAAAATGGGCCAACGCACCACCGAGCCGCCCATCTCGTGGCTCATGCACGCGACACTTTCGCGGCCCAAACTGATTTCGCTCGCCGCCGGCTTCACCGACAACGCCACATTGCCCGTGGCCGAAGCGCGCGCCGCATTGAATCAGGTTTTGCGCTCGCCTAAAACCGGCCAGCCCGCGTTGCAATACGGCATCACGGCCGGTGACACAACCTTGCGCCAGCTCACCGCACGCCATTTGCAAAAAATCGACGGCGTCACCACGTCCGACAAAAATCATTCTTTCGAGCGCCTGCTTATCACCAGCGGTTCGCAGCAATTGCTCTACATGACAACGGAAGCGTTGTGCGACGAGGGCGACATCGTGCTCGTTGAAGACCCGACCTATTTTGTTTATTTGAGCATCCTCCAAAGCCGCGGTCTGCGCGCGCGTGCCGTGCGGCTCGAGCGCGACGGCCTCGACCTCGCGCATTTGGAAAGCGTTCTGCAATCGCTCAAACGCAGCGGCGAATTGCGGCGCGTCAAAATGATTTATCTCGTCAGCTATTTTCAAAATCCGACCGGCGTCACGACCAGCTTCGAAAAGAAACGCGGCATCCTGATGCTGCTGAAGAAATTCGAGCGGGCGGCGGGACACCCGATTTACCTGCTCGAAGACGCGGCCTATCGCGAGTTGTCCTTTTCCGGTAGGGCTGACCCGCCGGTCAGCCAGGACGCGCAGCAGCGCGTCCCTACCATTCCACCGTCGGCGTTGGCCGTGCCCGGCGCGGTGGAGCGGGTGATTTACGCGGGCACGTTCACCAAGCCGTTCGCGACCGGCGCGCGCGTCGGTTACGGCGTTTTGCCGGAGCCGGTGTTCACGGCGGTAAAGCATATCAAGGGCAATCACGATTTCGGCACGGCGAATTTGCTGCAACAGCTTTTCGTCCGCGCCCTGGCGTCGGGAATTTACGAGCAGCAGGTCGCCCGGCTGCAAAAGCGTTACGCGCACAAGGCGCGCGTGATGAAGCTGGCGATTAAAAAATATTTTCCGTCCGCCGTCGAATGGTGGGAGCCGGAAGGCGGACTTTATTTTTGGGCGCGGCTGCCGCGCAACGTTCCAACGGGCGTGAAATCAAAAGTTTTCTCGACCGCGCTGAAAAACGATGTGCTCTACGTGCCGGGCGAAATTTGCTATGCGGACGACGCGGCGCGGCGCAAACCGAATCACGAAATGCGCATCAGCTTCGGCAATGCGAGCGAGGAAAACATCCGCGAAGGCATCGCGCGACTAGGCGCGGTGTTGCGGAAGTTGATTTGAAATCACAAATCACCCCGGCGGCCAGGCCATGCGACGACCGCCGAGAATGTGAACGTGCAGGTGCGGCACGCTCTCGCCGCCGTCCTCGCCGTTGTTGATGACCAGCCGGTAGCCGCCTTCGTTTAACCCCAGTTTGCCGGCAATTTCGGCGGCTTTGAGCAGGAGATGCCCGAGCAGCGGCTGGTCTTCAGCCTTGGCCTCGGCCAGGCGCGGAATTGTTTTTTTGGGAATGACCAAAACATGCTTCGGCGCCTGGGGATTGATGTCGCGAAGCGCGAATACCAGATCGTCTTCATAAATAATGGTCGCGGGAATTTCCCGCGCGATGATTTTTTCGAAAAGTGTTTTGCTCATAATTGTTCACGGTAGGGACGCGCTGCCGCGCGTCCAGGTCCCGCAATGCGGGATCAGCCCTCCCAGAATTTATTCCACCACCAGCGCGCAGTCGTTTTGCTCCGGTTCGGCGGTAAGGCAGCGGCGGAGGTATTCGACGATGTGGTCCTGCAATTTTTCGCAACGGACACTCCAGCGTCGCGCGCCGGCGAGTTGCTTGACGCAGCCGCGCAGTCCGCGAAAGCGCAAAACGCGCGGCGACTGGCGGAGTTGGGCGCGAAGTTCGTCGCGCAGGCGCGGGAAAAAGAAAAGTTCGAGGCTGTCGGCGGATTCGCGCGCGAACAGGCAAAGGTCGGTTTCGACAATTTCCCGCGAGCGGCTTTCCAGCGCGCCGGCGCGGATGATGAAACCGAGCTGGCGCAGAACTTTTTCCAACGCGACGGCGAATTCGCCAACGGTAACGGTTTCGCGCTCCAGTTCGTTTTTGAAATAGTGGAAAACGGACGCGGCGGCGTGGCTCAACACTTCTGGGTCGAGCAAATCCTTGGTGTTACCGGTGAGTTCGACGGAAATCATTTCCACTGAGCACGGCACGCTTTCACCGCTCGCCAGCTGGAAGAGCAGACACCCGGACTGGAGCGCAATCATTGCTTGGCCTCCAATTTTTTTACTTCGTGCACAAAATCGGTGGCTTCCTGAAACCGGCGATAGACACTGGCGAAACGCACGTAGGCGACTTCATCAATGTCGCGCAGGCCATCCACGACCATTTTGCCGATGAACTCGGCGGGCACTTCGCCCTCGAATTTGCCGGTCACTGCGGCGACAATGTGGTCCACCAAATCTTCCATGGCTTGCGGACTGACGGGGCGCTTCTGACAGGCTTTTTTGATGCCGGATAAAAGTTTTTCGCGCGTAAATTCCTCATGCCGCCCATCCCGCTTGAGCACCATCAAGCCTTCACGTTCGACCTCCTCATAGGTCGTGAAACGATGGCTGCACTTGGAACACTCGCGGCGGCGGCGAATGGTGGCTCCTTCACGCGACGCGCGCGAATCAATGACTTTGTCTTCCTGACATCCGCACTTGGGGCAACGCATAAGGCCACTTCTAATTGTGGTTCCAGATTTGTAACATACCAAGTTTTGTGGTGTCAAGGCGGAGTTGTTGGATAAATGCCGATTGTTAATAAACTTGTTTTTAACTGAATTTGCCCCAAAACCACGCTTGCGTTCACCCGATTTTCGGTTATTTTACGCGGCTCCCGTCCTTGGGAAGAGACTCAACTTTAATTATTGAATTTATGGCAACAGCTAACGATCTGCGCCGCGGCATGGCGATCAATTACAACGGCGACATGTGCGTGGTGCTGGACATGCAGCACCGCACGCCGGGCAACCTGCGCGCGTTTGTGCAGGCCACACTCCGCAGCATCCGCTCCGGCAAGTCCTCCGACGTGCGGTTCAGCTCCACCGAGCGCATCGAATCGGTACCGATGATCACCACCAAAATGGAATTCAGTTACAAGGACGGCGCGGACTACGTTTTCACCGACTCGGAAACCTACGAAACGGTCACGCTCGCGGCGGAATTGGTTGGCGATGCGAAGAATTATCTCGTGGAAAACAGCCCGGTGACCGTGACGTTCGTCGAGGAAAAAGCCGTGTCCATCGAATTGCCGTCGAGCGTGGCATTGACGGTGTCCAACGCACCGGAAGGCATTCGCGGCGATTCGTCGAACAACGTGCAAAAGCCGGTGACACTCGAAACGGGCATCACCGTGCAAGTGCCATTGTTCATCAAGACGGGCGAGAAAATCAAAGTGGACACCCGCACCGGCAAATACATGGAACGCGCCTGAGGCGAATGAGGAATTAAGAATTCAAAATACAGGATGAAAAGCCCGCCTGACGCGGGCCTTTCTATTTTACAGCGGGAATTGCTTTTCAAGCCGGACGATTTCGGCTATTTCTCCCGCATGGCCGAGCGGCTCCAAAAAGGAGAGAAGATTCTTCGGGGCATTGCCGTCTCCGACGGCGTTTGTCGCGGGAAAATCCTCGTGCTGCATCGCGCCCACCACATCATCGCCCGGCGTGAAATTTCAGCCGACGAAGTGGCTGGGGAAACCGGCCGTTTTGAAAAGTCACTCGTCCAAACCCGCCAGCAAATTCTGGAGGTGCAGCGCAAGGTCGTGGAAAATCTGGGCGCGAAGGAGGCGGACATTTTTGAAGCGCATTTGCTGATGCTCGAGGACCATGCCTTGGTGGGCGAAGTCATCCGTCTGATTAAAGAAGAGAAGGTCAACGCCGAATACGCCTTTCACAGCGTCGCCGAGCGTTATTCCGAGGCGCTCCTCGCGGCCAACGATGAATATCTCCGCGAACGCGCCGCCGACATGCGCGACCTGACGTCGCGGGTGCTGGATAATCTGCTTGAGGTGAAGGACGCTTTTGACCTGCACCACATCGCCGAGCCGTGCATTTTGGTCAGCCACGACCTCAGCCCCTCCGCCACCGCGCAATTGAACAAAAAATTCGTGCTGGGCTTTACCACGGACATCGGCGGCAAAACTTCGCACACCGCCATCATGGCGCGGTCGCTGGGCATTCCCGCCGTCGTCGGATTGCAAACCGCCAGCCAGGAATTGGACAGCGGCGACTACGCGTTGCTCGATGGCTACAACGGCGCAATTGTCGTCAATCCCACCGATCAAACCCTTTTTGAATACGGCCAGCTTCTGCGGCGCAAGGCTTCCCTCGAGGAAAAGCTTCACGAAATCCAGCAGCAACCCGCCGTCACGCTCGACGGCAAAGCCATTCACTTGTCCGCGAACATCGAAAACGCGGCGGACATCGAATCCGTGCTGGCGCACGGCGCGGAGGGCGTCGGCCTGTTCCGCACGGAATATCTGTTCATCAACCGCGACCGTCTGCCGACGGAAGAGGAACAGTATCAATCTTATCGAAAGGCGGCGACCGCGTTGAAACCGCAACCGGTCATCATCCGCACGCTCGATCTGGGCGGCGACAAATTTGCCTCGCACTTGCAACTGGCGCAGGAGGTCAATCCGTTTCTTGGCTGGCGGGCGATCCGGTTTTGCCTGGCGCAGCCCGAATTGTTCCGCGCCCAGCTTCGCGCCATTCTCCGCGCCAGCGCCGAGGGCAATGTGAAGATGATGTATCCGATGATTTCCGGCCTGGACGAATTGAAGCAAGCCAACGCCATCGTCGAAAAATGCAAGGCCGAGTTGCGCGCTGAAAACGTGCCGTTCGACGACAAAATCGAAATCGGGGTGATGATCGAAATTCCGTCCGCCGCGCTGATTGCCGACGCGCTCGCCGCGCAATCAAAGTTTTTCAGCATCGGCAGCAACGACCTCATCCAATACACGCTGGCCGCCGACCGCACGAACGAAAAAGTTTCGCACCTTTACGAGCCAACGCACCCGGCCATCATCCGCTTGATCAAGTTGACCGTTGACGCCGCGCACCGGCGCGGCATCAAGGCCAACGTCTGCGGCGAAATCGCGGGCGACCCGGTGCTGGCGCCGCTGTTGATCGGCCTCGGCGTGGACGAATTGAGCGCCGCCCCGACTGTTGTCGCGCAGGTCAAATACATGATTCGCCGGCTCAAATTGACTGAAGCGCGCGAGCTGGCCGACTTTGCTCTCCAGTGTGAATCACCGTCGGAAATTTACGCCCGTTGCCAGACGTTCGCGCGCGAAGCCGCGCCCAGCCTTTTCGAAAATAAAACGTGAAAGTCATCATCCTCGCTGCCGGATACGCCACGCGCCTGTATCCGCTCACCCTCACGCAACCGAAACCGCTCCTGCCCGTCGCGGGCAAGCCGATGGTCGAGCATGTGCTCGACAACCTCGCGCCCATCGGCGGCATCGACCGCGTTTACGTCGTCACCAACGCCAGGTTCGCCGGCCATTTCCAGAAATGGTCGGACCATTACCGCGCCACCAAATCCAAATTTGAATTCACCGTCGTCAACGACGGCTCCACCGACGACACTAACAAGCTCGGCGCCATCGGCGACATTCATTACGTTCTTAAAACGCAAAACGTGGACGACGACCTCATCGTCGTGGCGGGTGACAATCTGTTCAGCGAAAAACTCGGCGATTTCGGAAAATTCTGCCGCGAGAAAAAAGCGCCGGTGCTGGCGCTTTACGACGTGGGCAATCTTGAGGAAATCAAAAAATACAATTCCATCTCCACCGACGCCTCCGGCCGCATCACCTTCTTCGAGGAAAAACCGAAGAATCCGACCGGCACACTCACCGGCATCGCGCTTTATTTTTATCCGAAGAGCACGATACCGCTCATCAAGCAATACATCGCTGAGGGCAACAATCCCGACCAGCCGGGCCGGCTGGTCCAATGGCTTTATCCACGCACGGCGGTCTATACCTGGCGTGTCCCCGGACTGTGGTTCGACATCGGCTCGAAGGAAACGCTGGAGGAAGCCAGCCAGATTTTCGCGAAGTTCGCGAAAAAATGAAATTTCGCCCGTTCGCAAAATGATTTCCCACCAACCGGTCTTGTGCTACAAACGAACGGTAGCCCATGGACTTTTTTGACCAGGAAGCCCGCGCCCGGAAGCAGACCCGCCGGCTGATCTGGCTTTTCGGATTGGCGGTGCTCGTGGTGGTGACCCTGACCAATCTGGTGCTGGCCGTGGTCATTCATGCCTTCAAGCATCCATTGTTTCCCGGGGTCTGGTGGAATCCGATTATATTTTTGATCACGTTGTTAGATCTTTGCGGGGAGGCGGTGGTTTTTCCGATGGATTTTCTGAAATTAATCTGGAATCCATACCTTTTCTGCTGGGTCACGCTGGTTTCATTGACTTCAGTTGCCCTGGGCAGCCTTTACAAAATCCGCCTGCTCTCTGCCGGCGGTTCGGCCGTGGCCGAACTGCTGGACGGACGGTGCGTCGAAGCCAGCACCTCCGACCCGGACGAACAAAGGCTGCGCCATGTGGTCGAGGAAATGGCCATCGCTTCGGGAACGACCGTGCCGGAAATTTACGCGCTCGACAACGAGCGCGGCATCAATGCCTTTTCCGCCGGACACACGCGCGACGACGTGGCCATTGGCGTCACGCGCGGCTGTCTGAAGCTGCTGACGCGCGACGAATTGCAGGCCGTCATCGCCCACGAGTTCAGCCACATTTTGAATGGCGACACGCGACTGAACCTGCGGCTGATGGGGTTGATGCATGGGCTTTTCTGGCCGACGCCGGTCGGCCGGATTTTGGTGCGCGGAAGCACCCAGGCCCGGGAGCTTGACGAATCCATTTTTGATGAGGACACCACCCCTTTTTTCCTTCCCACCGCACCCATCGGCATTTTGTTCCTGATCGTCGGCGGCATCAGTTCGCCCTTTGTGCGGTTGATCAAAAGCCTGATTTGCCGCAAACGCGAATGGCTGGCGGACGCCGCGGCGGTGCAGTTCACACGCAACCCGGCCGGCGTCGCGGGCGCGCTCAAAAAAATTGGCGGACTCTACAAGCAGGGACGGCTCGACACGCCCAATGCCGAGACCGCCAGCCATTTGTATTTTGCGAACTCGGCCTACGACCCGTTGTTCAACTTTCAATCCACCCACCCGCCGCTGGCCAAACGGGTGCTGGCGATAGACCCGGCCTTTGACGGCCAGTTTCCCAAGGTCAAGACGCTGCCGCCCAACCAATATGAGCGTGACCAGGTTTACGAGCAAACACTGGCCCGGGTCATGTCCGATATGCGGAAATCTCCCGAAGCTCTTGTGGCTGGTGTTGGCGAGTTCACCGCCGACCACATCAAGGCGGCCGCCTCCCTGCGTTTCAATCTGCCGCCGGAAGTGAAACAGGCCCTGCGCGAATCTGCGGGCGCGGCCGGCGTCGTTTATTCGCTGGTCTTGAGCGAGGACGATCCGGTGCGCACCCGGCAAATGGAAATTCTGCGGGCGAACCTGAACCCGGGGTTGTTCGAACGCATGCCCGCGCTGGCTTCGCAAATCCAGGCTTTGGGCGTCAAATACAAGCTCGCGCTGGCCGAGTTCGCCGTGCCGGCCCTGCGCCAGAACAGCCTGGACGAATACACCGCCTTTAATGAAACCGTACGGAAGCTCATTGAATGCGATGGGGCCATCGAGCTATTCGAATATGCGTTGATGAAAATGGTTGCCCGCCAGTTGCGCGCTTATTTTGAGGGACCGGACCTGGATCAGGCACGGTATGGGCGGATCCGGGACGTGTTGCCGGAGTGTGCACTGCTCCTTTCGGCACTGGCACACGTCGGCCAGGAAGATGATGAACCGGCAGCACGGACAGCCTTTGCCCAAGGGCAGCAGTTCCTCGATGCCCCGGGCGCTCAAATCCAGTTTGTCCCGCGCAGTGAATGGGACCTGGGCCGGATTGATGCCGCGCTGGCCCGGCTGGCCAAATGCCCGGCTGGCGTCCAACGAAACATCCTGCTGGCCTGCGGCCAGACCGTTGCCGCCGATAGTCAGATCACCGAACGCGAGGCCGAATTGCTCCGTGCCATCGCCGACTCGCTGGATTGCCCCATGCCGCCGTTCGTGGACGCCATCCGCACCGAGGAGATGGCCCAAGAAACGTGAAGCTTGTCACTTCACCGTCACGACGACGTAATTCTTTTTGCCCTTGCGCAACAGCAGGTGTTTGCCGAAAAGCAAATCGTTCGTCGTGACCGCGCGCTGGAAGTTTGATTCGCGGGCGTTGTTGACGTTCACACCGCCGCCTTCAATGTCTTTTCGCGCCTGGCCTTTGGACGGGCATAAGCCTGCGTGAACTAAAAGTTCAACTAGCGGCAGACCCGCGCCGTCGAGTTTTGCCTTTTCAATCTCCTTCGTCGGCACTTCACCGACGATTTCGTTGAACGTGCTTTCGGCAATGCCTTTCAGTTCGCCGCCAAAAAGAATTTCGCTGGCGCGGATGGCTTCCGTCGTTGCATTCGGGCCGTGAATCAAATCGGTCACCGCCTTGGCCAAAGCCCGGTGCGCTTCGCGCGGGCCGGGATTTTCCACGTGTTTCTTCTCCAGCGCGTCTATTTCTTCCTTCGCCAAAAATGTGAAGAATTTCAAATAACGAATGGCATCCCGGTCGTCGGTATTGATCCAGAATTGGTAGAAGCGATAGACGCTGGTGCGTTTCGGATCGAGCCAGATGGCGCCGGCGACGGTCTTGCCGAATTTCGTGCCGTCGGCGTTGGTGATGAGCGGCAGGGTCAGGCCATAAGCTGTCTTGCCTAATTTTTTACGGATGAGATCAATGCCCGCAGTAATGTTTCCCCATTGATCGCTACCGCCAATCTGTAGTTCACAGTTACAGTCGCGATAGAGCACGAAAAAATCCAAAGCCTGCAGCAGCATGTAGCTGAATTCGGTGTAGCTGATGCCCGCCTCACGGTCTTCCATCCGGGCGCGGACACTTTCCTTGGCGACCATCTGGTTGACCGAAAAATGCTTGCCAACGTTGCGTAGAAAATCAAGAAGCGTGGTCTCTGCCGTCCATTTGGCATTGTCGAGCAGTTGGGCGGGGTTTTTCTTTGTTTCAAAATCCAGCAGGCGTTTGAGCTGTTCCTTCACGCGGGCGACGTTGTGCGCGAGGATTTCGGGTGTGAGCAACTGTCGCTCGGCGGTTCTGCCGCTCGGATCGCCGATGGAACCGGTTGCGCCACCGGCGACGGCGATGGGATGATGGCCGAGCAGTTGAAAGCGCCGCAGCGCGAGCAACGGCACGAGGTTGCCGACGTGCAGGCTGTCCGCCGTCGGATCAAAACCGCAGTAAAGCGTGATGGGGGTGGAAACTTTTTTGGCCAGTTCCGCCGCGTCGGTGCAGTCGGCCACGAGCCCGCGCCATTTAAGTTCTTCCAGGATGCTCACAGGCGGGAGATTAAATTGCCGGCGGCCGGTTGCCAACACCGACTTTCTCGCGTGTCCACGCGCTGGCGGGACGGAGTTGCCAGTTGGCCCGCATCCTCCTCGTTCTCCTTCTCGTCCTCGTCCTCGTTTTTTGAGCCGGATTCGATTACGAGAACGGGGACGACGACGAGGACGAAAAGGTCCGGCCGGCTCACTTTGGGCTTTAGCCTTTGGGCTTTGGACTTTAGCCTTCCGCGGGATGTCGCAAATGCTCAAATCGTCCGGCTCCATGGCCGCCGCCACGCTCACCAGCCGTGTGCTCGGCATGGTGCGCGAGATGGTTTATTACAGTTTCATGGGCACGGGCTGGGTCAACGACGCGTTCACCTACGCCTTCACCATCCCGAACCTGTTCCGCCGGCTGCTCGGCGAAGGCGCACTGACCGCCGCCTTCATTCCCATTTTCAAGGAAAAGGAAAAGACCCACGGCGAAATCGAGATGTGGCGCGCGGCCAACGCCGTCATCTCCGGCCTCATCGTCTCCGCGAGCATCATTATCGCCATCGTCATGATCGGCATTTCAATTGCGCTGGCATTTGGAAGTCCGCATCAATCTGCGCAACACCTCGCCGGCGACGGCCTGCACCAGACATTTTTGTCTGCTCAAACCAATGTGGTGACGACTGCCGGTGAAAAAATTCATTTTTGGACACCCGGTCATTTTTCTGAAAGAACCATTTTAATGCTGCGGCTGCTGCGCGTGATGTTTCCCTACATGCTGCTCGTCTGCCTCGCGGCGGCGATGATGGGGATGTTGAACGCACGCGGCCATTTTTTCATCCCGGCGATGGGCGCGACGATGCTGAACGTCGTCATGATTGCGTCCGTTTTCTGGCTCGCGCCGAGATTTGGCGTGGGGCTGCCGAAGGAAGAAAAATTGCCGGTGCAAATTTTTGCGCTCGCCTACGGCGTGCTCTTCGCAGGCGTGGCGCAGGCGGCGTTTCAATTGCCGACGCTCTGGCGCGACGGCTTCCGCTACCGCTGGGTCTCGCCGTGGGACGACGCGACCGTGCAACGCGTCGTGCGCCAGATGATTCCCGGCATGATCGGCGTGGCGGCATTCCAGATCAACGTCGCGATCGTGCAAGGCGTCGCCCTTTTCGTCGGCGCCGGCATCGTCTCCTCGTTCAACGGCGCGGTGCGGCTCATGGAACTGCCGCAGGGCATGTTCGGCATCTCGCTGGCAACGTATCTTCTGCCGACGCTGTCAGGACTCGCCGCCGAAAAAAATTACGCCGAATTCCGCGCCACGCTGCGGCACGGGCTTGGCTCGCTGATTTTTGTGAACGCCATCGCTTGCGTCCTGCTCGTGACGCTGGCCGAGCCGATTGTCCGGCTGCTGTTTGAACGTGGCGAATTTTCCGGCGCGTCCACCGTGCGCGTCGCCTACGCACTGACCTGCCTCGCGCCGGGACTCGTGATGTTTTCCACGGTGAACATTCTGGCGCGCGCCTTTTACGCGCTGGGCGACACACAAACGCCGATGAAAATCAGCATCGTGTGCCTGGTGGTGAATTTTCTCGCGGCCTGCGCGCTCATCGTGCCGCTGCGTGAAGGCGGCGCGGGCATTGCCAACACGCTGACTTCGTCGCTCAACGCCGGGCTGCTGTTGTTCGCGCTGCGGAAAAAACTTGGAAAACTGGAAATGCAGTCGCTGCGGGGTGCGATTCGCCCGCTCGCGTTGGCCGCGTTGCTGGCGGGGGTCATCGCGTGGGGTGGCTGGAAATTTTGGGAACAGTCACTGGGCCACGCGACGCTCGCGCTCAAACTCGGCGCGGTGTTCGCGCCAGCGGGAATCGCCGGATTGGTTTACTGGCTGGCGGCGCTCGCGTGCAAAATCCCGGCGGCAAAGGAAATGGCGGAATTCGCACTGGCGCGATTCAAAAAAACAAGGTAGGGCCGCGTTGCTGCGCGGCCTCGGGCGACCGGCAGGTCATCCCTGCCGCCCTCACACCGGCACGACGGCGGTCCAGCAGTTTTGTCCGAACTTCGATTTGAATTTTTCCACGAGTGATTCGCCGGCGGCCATGTTTTCGGCGATGGCAAAGGTCGTCGAGCCGCTGCCGGACATGAGCGCGGCCAGCGCGCCATTCGCGCGGAGAAATTCCTGGAACAGCGCGAGCACCGGATACTTTTCCAGCACCGGGGCTTCCAGCGAATTGTAAAATTCAGCGCCCGCAACGCGCAAACCTGCGGTTTGAAGTTTTAAAATCAGTTTTTGCGCGCGGCCCGGCCGGCCGTTCAACGCTTCCGGGAAACGCGCGAGATTCTGATAAGCCCACAGCGTCGAAATGCCGAACCCGGGATGAATGAGCAGGAACGCCCTGCCGCGCAACGCCGGGAAAGAATCGAGCGGCTGGATTTTTTCGCCGCGACCGGTGGCGAGCGCCGGCTGGTCCTGGAGGAAAAACGGCACGTCCGAGCCGAGCGACGCGGCCAGTTCGCCGAGCTTCGCGGCTGAAAGCGGCTGGCCGAAAAGTTTGTTCAACGCGAGCAGCGTCGTCGCAGCATTGCCGCTGCCGCCGCCCAAACCGGCGGCAAGTGGAATTTTTTTCTCCAAATGAATGCGCACTCCGTCGCTGATTTTCGCGGTTTGCAAAAACCCGGTGGCCGCGCGATGAACGAGATTGCGCGAATCCACCGGCAGGGCTGCGTCGCTGCACGAAAGTTCGACCGCGCCACCGCGGCGTTCAAACGTCAGCCGGTCGCAAAGGTTGACCGGCTGCATGACGGTTTCGAGTTCGTGAAATCCGTCAGGCCGTTTGCCGAGGATGTTCAGCAGCAGGTTGACTTTGCCGGGCGAATTTTTTTCGAGCGGCATGGCCTTCACAAAAACAAAACACGCCAACGGAAAATGGTTGGCGCGCGGATGAAAACGAATTCGGTCACGGTCAATTGTCGAACACGCGAAACCGGCTGCCGGGGACGAACGGTGCAACTTCGCCGCCACTGAAGCCGGTGTAGGTGTCCGTATCGAACGTCGAGTCCGAAATCAGGCCCGGCTTGTAGCTTTCAGGATAAACGGGGCCGGGACTCAGGTAACTGGTCCAAATCGGATGATACGGCGGGAAGGGCGCGGTGACGATTTCATAAAGGCCCAGGCCCGTGCGCGCCAGCGTGCGATTCAAGCCACGAACAGCGCCGACGGTGTAACCGGCGCTGGGCGATTCAAAAACGGCCGTTTGCTCGATGGAGCGGCGCATTTCGCCCGCGCGGACAATTTCAAAAGTGTTACTCATGCCGCGGCCGAATTTTTGTTCCGGCCCGGCGCAACCGGACGTGAACAAGGCGGCAAGGGCGAGAAGGGAAATTACGTTTCGCATACGTTTTTCAAGTTGACGGGCTTACCTTACGCCGAAATCGCCGGATGTAAAGCGTGTTTTACGATTTGATCAATTAGCCGGGGTTTGAAAATCATTCTTCAATGTAGATGCTGATGCACCAGCGGGAGAGCATATTTATAGCCAAGCCACGCCAAGCGGACAATCAAGAGGAGGAGGAGCAACGCAAGCAAAAGCGCACGGCGCGCTTTGCGCCGATCAGGCTGATCCCAATACCACGCAATCCAGACGGTGATTTCGTAGAGCAATTGCAGCGGAAAGAACATGAGCAATTGCGTCAGGACCTCCGGCGTCGTCAATATCGCGCCGAGGAACAGGTTGATGACGATCATGTAACGGCGCGCCTTGGACAACAGGTGATAATCGAGCACGCCGATTTTCACCAGGGTGAGCACCACCACCGGCAATTCAAAGCCCAGCCCCATGCCCAGCAGAAATTTGCAGACGAAGCTGATGTATTCCTCCGCCCGCCATTGAAGCGCGCCCAGGCCGAGCCAGCGCGAATACATCTGCGCCGCCGCCAGTGCCACCGGCATCAAAGCGAAATAACAGAACGCCACGCCGACGAGGAACAAGCCGACGCCTACCAGCAATCCGCGATAAACGTATTTGCGTTCGCGGATTTTCAACGCCGGGAAAACGAACGCCGCGATGAAGTAAAAAATGAACGGCGAGGCCAGCAGCGCGCCGCCGTAAATCGCCACCTGAAACGCCACGACAAATCCGCCCGCCGGGCTGAGATTGATCAGGTCAATTTTCATCCGCTGCGCCTCGGCGATCGCGCCGGGGTCATTGCTGACCCGCCAGCCGAGCACTTGATTTGTGCCGGCGACAAGCGGTTCGACCTGAATCGAAACGAACCGGTTCGTGCCGAGGTTCAATGATTTTTGTTGTTCCGCCGTGAGTTGAAAATTGCCGATGTGATTGGTGCCGAAGCTGACGACGGCAATCTGGTTCGTGCCGGGGCTTCCAATGGGGGCGCGCGTCAGCGGCCACTTGATAATCTGGATGACGTGGTTGGCCGCGAAGAGGCAGACCAGCATCCCCACAAACAGCGCGACAATGCTCTTGATGAGCATCCAGCGGAAATCTTCGAGGTGTTCGAGGAAGGTTTTGACGGGACCGCCTTCGGCCTCGTCGAGGCGTTCCGCTTCGTGGTCGCCAGCCATGCCAGAAATGTCCCCCCTCAGGCCTTGGGCGGATTGGAGGATTGCGAAACGGTTGGCGCGGACGGCAACTGGCCGTTGGCTGCCGGTTTGGTTGCCGGCGGCGTATCGGTCGTCGTGTTCTGGATTTCGTCCGTCACTTCCCGGGTCGCCTTCTTGAATTCCTTGATGCCGGTGCCCAGACCCTTGGCCAATTCAGGAATTTTCTTGGCGCCAAACAAAACCAAAATGACCACGAGAATCAAAACGACTTCCATGCCGCCCGGTGCCCATGCAAATATAGCGTTCATAAATTTTATCGAGCCTCGCAAAGCCTACGCCTGCCTTGGCCAATAGTAAAGCCGTAAATGTGGTGTCGGCACCCAGCCGATTTCTGCGCTGGAGACGGCGCCCACTGCAAATAAAAAGGGCCGCACCAAATGCGGCCCCTGAATAGCTTCAAATGTTTCCTGCCAAAATCAGGCTCCGCTCTTGGGATGGAGCAGAACGAAGTCGCCGCGGCGGTTTTTCGCCCAGGCCGCTTCGTTGTTGGCGGGATCCGCCGGCTTGTCTTTGCCGTAACTGATGGTGCGGATGCGCATGGGGTCAACCCCGGCCTTGGCCAGTGCCTGGCGCAACGCCAGCGCGCGGCGTTCACCGAGCGCACGGTTGTATTCCTCCGTGCCGCGCTCGTCGCAATTTCCCTCGATGAGCAGCTTGGCACTCGAATCAGAGTTCAACGCAGAGGCAACCGCTTGAATTTTCGACCCTTCGCTCTTTTTCACGGCGGCGCTGTCGTAGGCAAAATACGCCGTGTAAGCGGCCAGCGCAGTGTGATCGGCAGCCATGCCTTCAAAATCCGTCAGGCTTGCTGTTGAACCGCCGCCGGTTGCACCTACACCCTCAGTTGCATTCATCGTGCCGCCAACACCTGGTTCACCGACCATCGAGGATCGGCCGGGTATCTGCGTGACTTTGACGGGTCGGTGGTTTTTGCAGCCGGTGTCAGCCAGTGTGACGGCCAGCGCGAATGCCAGCAGGTAAGTCAGTTTCATCATTTTCATATTTTTCCTTCAGTTCAGTTAAAAGTTCGTTAAAAAATTTAAGTTATCTCGCCCAAGCTGGTTGAGAATCGCTGCCTGAAATCCGGGCAATATCCTTGACCTGTTTCGTGAATACGTCAAGCACAGATAATACGTAACGCCCGCCCGTGCGCCGTGCGAAAATCAGCGTACGCGAATTCGGCGACCACGACGGGTCTTCGCCCGCCACGAGCACCGTGGGCGCGCCGCCGCCCGCGGGCACGACGCAAATGTCAAACTCACCCGTCTGCAACGTGAACGCGATCCATTTGCCGTCCGGCGACCAGTCGGGCTCGGTCGGGTTCGGCGCGCCGGGAGTTGGAATCCGCTGCATCGCACCGCCGCCCGCGGGCACTTTGGCCAGCACGCGGCGTTCGGCGATTTTCGTTGCGAAACAAATCCATTGTCCATCCGGCGACCAGCACGGCGACGAATCCTCACTGCTCGTCGTCAATCGTTTCAAATCCGTGCCGTCAGCATTGCAGACCCAAACATTCGGGCTGCCGCTCTTGCTCAAAATCATCGCCACCTTCGAGCCGTCCGGCGAAACCGCCGCGCTCGTGTTCAAACCCGAATAGCCCGCGACGACGCGGCGCTGGCCGTTGCCGAGGTTATGGTAAAAAATATCCGGGTTGCCGCGCTTATACGATGTGTAATAAATCGCCAGCCGGCCCGGCACCCATGTCGGCGCGGCAACGATGGTCTCGTCGTGCGTGATGGATTGCTTGTTGTAGCCGTCAAAATCGGTCACGTAAATTTCGCCGTTGCCCGTGCTGGATTGGGCCTTGAAGGCGATTTTTGTCTGCCCGATGCCTTTCTTGCCGGTGATGGCCTGCACGATGTCGTCGGCAAACGTGTGCGCCTGCCGCCGCAACGCCGCGCCGGTGTAGCTGCGCGAAAGAATCGTGCTCTTGGCGAAACGGGCGACCACCCGGCCCTGCACATTGCCGTCGTTGCTGCCGCTGATCTGGTATTGCGCGGCATCCGGGACGACAAAGTTGAAGCCTTGGACGTAAAGGTCAAATTTCAGAACGGCCGCTACTTCGCCGTTCAAGCCGTCCAGCGAGACCAGAATAGGCTTGGTCTGGCCCAGGACGGGAACCTCCACATTCAGGGTGAGGTCCTTTTGGTTTTGGCCGGAGGAGAGATTGCAGGCCAGCGCGATCAAAACGATCGGCAGGATGACTTTGATTGGGTTGAGCATGTTTTTTTTCATTCGAGAGTTCGTCGTGTGGCATTGAAATTGACAGGGTAAGACCGCTGTTTCTCGGTCGCGCCTTCGGGGAATGGCGCTATAAACGTGACCCGGTCCAACATGCGTTGAACTGCGGAGTCAATGTTTGCATCGCCCGAAGGGTCGGTGATGCGCGAGGAAATCACCGTGCCGTCGCTGGCGATGGTGACGGAAAATTTCACGATGGCGTTGTCGGAGGCCATGCCGTCCGGCGGCACCCAGGCGTGCCGGTAAACGCTCACGATAACCGTGCCGTAACTCGCGTAGGACGCGGTGCCAGTGCCGGGTATGCCCACCTTCGTGCCCGGGGTCAAATTGCCCTTCAACCTTTGAAGGGTGCCGCTGATGGCCTGCCCCTGTCGCTGCTGTTGTTGTTGCGAATTGTTGGCCGCCGGGGAATTTTTTGGCGCAGTGCGCGTCACCCGCTGCGTGCTGATTTGAACCTTGCGTGGCTCGGCTTTGGATGTTTTTACAACCGGCTTCAAACTGTCGGGCGAAAGTTTGTCCGGCGTTTGGTCCGGCTCGGTTTTTTCAACTTTCTCCGGCATGGGCGGCGGCGCGGGGGGCGTGACCACGGGTGCGGGTGGCGTTGGTTGTGGCGGCGCGACAGGCGCGGGTGGCGGCGGCGCGGCATCCGGCTCGCCGCTGCTAATAAGCCCGTCAACCAAATTGGCCGGAATCACATCAAGCACCTGCAAGTCGTCCGCCTTTGGCTTCGAATAAAAAAACGCCGGACCCACGAATAAAATCACGAGCAGCAGCAGGTGGATGCCCGCCGTCCCAATGACGCATTTTTTTTGCAGGCGGTTCATCTCGTCGGTTCGGTGCGCAGCGAATAGCGCGTGATGCCGCTGCGCTGGCAGCCGTCAATCACCTGCGCCAAGAGGTCGTAACGGCTATCTTTGTCGGCGCGGATGTAGACGACCAGATTCTGATTCGCCCGAAATTCGCCGGCGAGCTGCGAAATCAACTGCGGCAGTTGCATCGCTTTTCGATCAAGCTTGTAATAGCCGGTGTTGGAGATTTCGACGGTGCGGATGTCGGACTTGTTCAACGTCTTGTCCGGCTGACCGCCGCGCGGCAGTTTCAAATTGATGCTCTGTTCCAGCAGCGGCGTGGTAATGACGAAGATGATGAGCAGCACGAACGCGAGGTCGAGCAGCGGCGTGATGTTGATTTCACTCAATGTCACGAGGTAACTGCGTTGTGAAAATCGTCGCATGGCGGCAAAATTTATTCGTCCGACAAAAATTCCGTTTCCATCCTGGAAACGAGTTCCTGCGCGAAATTGTCGAGGTTGACGGTAAACACGCGCAAATTATGCACGAGCCAATTGTAGCCGAACATCGAGGGAATTGCCACGAGCAGTCCGGCGACCGTCGTGATGAGCGCCGCCGAGACGCCGGGCGCCATCGCCGCCATCGTCGCCGCGCCTTGCTGCGCGATGCCGGCAAACGTGCTCATCACGCCCCAAACCGTGCCGAGCAAACCCATGAACGGCGCTCCGCTGACTGCGATCGCGAGCAGGATCAAACCGGATTCCAGTTTCAATGATTCCTGCGCCACGACGTTTTCGAGCGCGCGCTTGACATGCTCCATGTTTTTGAGCGTGACCTGCTGTTTGCTGCGTTCGCCGCCCGGTCCGCGCAACCGCGCGTCGAGCTGCACACAGCCGGCCTGGTAAACCTCATAGAGTGGACAGCCTACGACCTGCAACTTGCGGTCAAAAAGTTCGAGCACGGATTTTTGCGCGCGGAATTCTTCGTTGAAATAATGGTTCAACCGGCGGGCGCGCCGGACCTGGATGGCCTTGGAGACCATCACCGACCACGCGAGGATGGAAAAAAGAATGAGACAGACAATGATCGCCTTGGCTTCCGGCGTTGCCTGTGTCCAAACGTAGATGAGTTCCGCTTGATTGGAAGCGGCTCCCACGACAGCAAACGATAATCCGCTCATAAAACAACAAGACTTGGTCGTGAGGAACCGATGTACCGTCCAAGCGGCAGGGGTCGAGCAATTTCCTGCCTCACCAATTTCTACCCGCCGCGCCGGAAATTGCAACGTTTTTTTGCGGAAAAATATACTTTGTCTCCGCACTTGCCGCGCGGAAAAAATCGCATACAAAGAACCCGATGTTTCGTCCGCGTCTCATTGGTCTGTTGCTCGCGCTCATCACGCTGCTGGCTTATTTGCCGGCGTCGCGCGACGGTTTTGTGAATTACGACGATCAGGATTACGTCACGGAAAATCCCGTCGTGCAAAAAGGACTGACGTGGACGGGAATCCAATGGGCCTTCACCACCGGCCACGCGAGCAACTGGCATCCGCTCACCTGGCTCTCGCACATGGCGGACTGCGAACTCTTCGGCCTCAACCCCGGCGCGCACCATCTCGTCAACGTGCTGTTTCACACGGCGAATGTGGTTTTACTCCTGATGTTGCTGTTGCGGCTCACCGGCGAATTGTGGCCGGCGGCGTTCGTCGCCGCGTTGTTCGCGTGGCATCCGCTGCACGTGGAATCCGTCGCCTGGATTTCCGAGCGCAAGGACGTGTTGAGCACGTTCTTCGCGCTGCTGACGCTGCTGGCCTACACGCGTTATGCGCAAAGGCGGTCGAGAGTCGAGAGTCAAGAGTCGATGGCCAAATCATCCGTTCCGGCACTCGACCCTCGACTATTTTCTGGCGTTGTTGTTTTTTGCGCTGGGGCTTATGGCCAAACCGATGCTGGTCACCCTCCCGTTTGTGCTGCTGCTGCTGGATTACTGGCCGTTGCCGCGGGTGACCGGCCGCCGGTGGCAGGTGTCGGGCATTCTGCGCCTGGTGCTGGAAAAATGGCCTTTCTTTCTGCTCACGGCCGTTTCGTGCGTTGTGACTTTTGTTGCGCAACGCAACGGTGAAGCGATTGTCACACTGGAAAATATTCCGCTGGCTTTCCGTTTGGAAAACGCGCTGACGGCTTACGCGCGGTATCTGCTCAAAACCATCTGGCCGGTGAATCTCGCGGTTATTTATCCGCTGTCCCCGGAACTTCCCCGGTTCGCCGTCATCGCCGCCGCGGCGGTTTTGATTTTCATTTCCATCACCGTCTGGCTGGCGCGCAAACGCAGCCCTTGTCTGCCCGTCGGCTGGCTTTGGTTTCTGGGCACGCTCGTGCCGGTGATTGGTCTGGTACAGGTTGGCGGCGCAGCTTTGGCGGATCGCTACACTTATTTCCCGCTCGTCGGGGTGTTCATCGCCGTGGCGTTCGGCGTCCGCGATCTGGCCGGGCGGTTTCGATTCCCGAAAATGGCTGTTGCCGGCGCCGCCGCCCTGGTTCTTGTCGCGTGTTTGCTGCTCACCGAAAATCAATTGCGTTACTGGCGCGACAATGAATCGCTTTTCCGCCACGCGCTCGCGGTGACCCAAGACAATGACATCGCGCATGTCAACCTCGCCTTCGCGCTCGACCGGCAGGGCCGGTTCGACGAGGCGCTGGCCGAATATCGCGAGGCCATCCGGCTGAAACCGAAAATCCCCTTCCTGCACAACAACCTCGGCACCGGACTGGCCCGGCTGGGCCGCTTTGACGAGGCCATGAACGCATTCACCAACGCCGCCCGACTGGGTCCGGGTTCCCCCTGACCGCATTTTCAGATGGCCAGGGTGTTGCTCCAGCAAGGCCGCGACGCCGAAGCCATCGCCAAACTCCACGAAGCGCTGCGGCTCGATCCGGACAATTTCTCCATCCTCGCCTACACCGCCCACGTGCTGGCTGCGGAGGAAAATCCGGAATTGCGCGACGGGAAAACCGCGTATGCGCTCGCCGACAAAGCGAACACCCTGACCGGCGGCGCGCAACCCCAGGTGCTCGATGCGCTGGGCATGGCCGGCGCCGAACTTGGCCGGTTTGACGAAGCGCAAGCCGTCACCCAAAAAGCGTTTGACATCGCCAACCTCGCGAAAATGAAAAATCTCGAACAACTCCAACAACGACTGCAACTTTATCAAAACCGTCAGCCGTGGCGGGAATCGTTCCGGGCCACCAACCCGGCGCTGGAAACGTTCCCTAAAATTGGACCGCGCTGATTCGCCGGATGTTTCCCGTCCGGAACCGGCTCCTATCTCTGTTCTTGCCGCGCGGAAAAAATCGCATACAAAGAACCCGATGTTTCGTCCGCGTCTCATTGGTCTGTTGCTCGCGCTCATCACGCTGCTGGCTTATTTGCCGGCGTCGCGCGACGGTTTTGTGAATTACGACGATCAGGATTACGTCACGGAAAATCCCGTCGTGCAAAAAGGACTGACGTGGACGGGAATCCAATGGGCCTTCACCACCGGCCACGCGAGCAACTGGCATCCGCTCACCTGGCTCTCGCACATGGCGGACTGCGAACTCTTCGGCCTCAACCCCGGCGCGCACCATCTCGTCAACGTGCTGTTTCACACGGCGAATGTGGTTTTACTCCTGATGTTGCTGTTGCGGCTCACCGGCGAATTGTGGCCGGCGGCGTTCGTCGCCGCGTTGTTCGCGTGGCATCCGCTGCACGTGGAATCCGTCGCCTGGATTTCCGAACGCAAGGACGTGTTGAGCACCTTTTTCGCGCTGCTGACCCTGCTGGCCTATGCAAAATACGCGAAGGAAAATTGCCGCCGCAGTTTCTGGACCGCTCTTGCGTTCTTCACCTTCGGTCTCATGTCCAAACCCATGCTGGTCACGCTCCCGTTTGTACTGCTGTTGTTGGATTACTGGCCGTTGCAAAGACTTCCGGATTTTAAACTGGAAGTTAAGACTGTTTCCCGTCTGGCACTGGAAAAATGGCCGTTCTTTTTGCTCGCGACAGTTTCGTGCGTCGTAACATTTCTTGTTCAGTCTCAACGAAGTGGCGACGCGGTCGCCTCACTCGAACTCGTTCCGCTGCATTATCGGTTTTGTAACGCATTGGCATCTTACGGGCTTTATTTGCTGAAAATGGTCTGGCCTGTGGGGCTCGCGGTTTTTTATCCGCTGTCCGACCATTTAACCTGGATATTGATGGCAGCGATAACATCGACAGTCATACTGGTCATCATTTCAAGTTTTGTCTGGCGGACAGGACGGGCGCATGCGTATTTACCCGTTGGCTGGCTGTGGTTTTTGGGAACGCTCGTGCCCGTCATCGGGCTCGTGCAAGTCGGCGGGGCGGCATTGGCCGATCGTTACACTTACATTCCATCAATCGGTGTGTTCCTCGCCGTCACATTCGGCGTTTGCGATCTGGCGGATCGATTTCAATTCCCCAAAAAGGCAATCGCAACCGCAGCCGCTTTGATCCTCGCGACCTGTTTGATTCTTACCGAAAACCAGCTGCGTTACTGGCACGACAGCGAAACGCTCTTTGCTCATGCGCTCGCGGTGACAAAAAATAATCATGTCGCGCACGTCAACCTGGGCGTCGCGCTCGAACAGAAAGGCAAATTAAACGAGGCGCTCGCCGAATACCGCGCCGCCGAACAACTTGCGCCGGAACTTTATCATATTCACAATAATCTCGGCAATCTGCTCGACAATTTGGGCCACCCCAATAAAGCGCTCGTCGAATATCGCGAGGCCGTGCTTTTGAATCCCCGCCTGCCTTCTTTGCATAACGGCGCTGGCATTGTTCTAGCCGAACTCGGACGTTTCGACGAAGCCATGAGCCAATTCAAAGAAGCCGCGCGGCTTGATCCCACCTATCCGTGGGCGCACTTCGAAATCGGCAAGATGCGTCTCAAACAAGGCCGCGATGCCGAGGCGATTGATGAGTTTCGTGAAGCGCTGCGGATTGACCCGGATAATTTTCAAATCCTCGCTTACACCGCCCACGTGCTGGCCGCCAATGAAAATCCTCAAATTCGCGACGGCCGGACCGCGCTCGTGCTCGCCGTCAAGGCCAAAGTCCTGACCGGCGGCGCGCAACCGTTCGTGCTCGACGCGCTCGGCATGGCCTGTGCCGAGACCGGCGATTTCACCAACGCGCAGGAAGTGACGCAAAGGGCGATTGACCTTGCCACCGCCGCCAAAATGAAGAAACTCGAGCCATTGCAACAACGATTGCAGCTTTACAAAAATCACCAGCCGTGGCGCGAATCGTTCCTGCTCACCAACACGCCGGTGAAACATTGATTGGAGCGCCGGTCTCCGACCCGGCACGATACGGATGGCTGGCCGCAACGCGCCGGGCCGGAGGCCGGCGCTCCGTTGAATTCATTTCACCAACACGCGGAACGTCCGCCGTATGCGCGAATCTTTCAAAACTTTCTCCGGGTCAAAACGCCCGCCCAGGCGTGGCAAACAAAAAATTCTCTTCGCGTCCAGAAATTCGGCAAGCAGGCTGACATTCGTCGAAGTGGAAGCGTCCGGCTTTGACGGCGATATCAACACGACGCGCGCCCGGCAAGACGCGCTTCGCGGCAATGCGGCGAGTGTCAGCAAAACTTGATTCACCGCACCGAGCCGGTTTGGGCAAACAACAATCGGCGTCGCACGCAAGGCCGCAATCAAATCGCGTGAGTCAAAATTCTCGCCGAGCGGACTCAACAAGCCGCCGGCGCCTTCAACCAGCAAAACGTTAAAACGCTTTTGCATCGTGCGGACGTGCGCCAGCACGTCGGCCAGCCCGACCCGCCTGCGCTCGCGGCGGGCGGCGAGCAAAGGCGCGAGGGAAGCGCGGAAATGCCACGGGTTGATTTCGTCGGGCGTGAGCGCGCCGTTCATGGCGGCGCGCAACGCGCGGGCGTCGTCGCGTCCGCCGGAACAAATCGGCTTGAGGGCCGCCGCGCTGACGCCGCGTTCCCGCAAGTAACGCGCCAGCAGCGCGGTCAGCACGGTTTTGCCGACGCCGGTGTCCGTGCCGGTGATGAAGAACGTCGTTCGCTTCATTCCGGCAACATCAAAGCGGAAATGATATTGATAAGCCATCAAAACCATTGACGAAATCCGCGTGGTTCATTTATTTTAAACAACTCGCTGACCAGCGGGAATTATTGTGAATATCACCGTCGAAAATTTGGCTCCGTGCAAAAAATTGCTGCGGGTGGAAGTGGACGCGAAGGCCGTGGATGAAGCTTTCGACGCTGTCACGAAGGACTTTCAGAAACAGGCGTCGCTGCCCGGCTTTCGTCCCGGCAAGGCGCCACGCAACCTCGTGCTCAAAAAATACGAGCCGGACATCAAGGACGAGGTCAAACGCAAGCTCATCGGCGATTCGTACCGCAAGGCGCTGGACGAGAAAAAAATCGCCGTGATTGGCTATCCGGACATCGAGGAAATCCAGTTTGGCCGCGGCCAGACACTGCAATTCGCCGCCACCATCGAGACCGCTCCGGAATTTCAACTGCCCGAATACAAGGGCTTGCCGGCCAAACGCGAGGCAAAATCGGTCACGGTGGCGGACGTGGATCGCGCCATCGAATTGCTCGCCAGGCAGCACCCGAAGTTTGAGACGGTCGCGCGCGAGCTGCGCCTGGGCGACATCGCGGTGGTGAATTACACCGGCACGTGCGACGGCAAGCCCATCACCGACACGGCGCCGACAGCGAAAGGTTTGACGGAGCAGAAAAATTTCTGGGTGGACGCCGCGCCGGACTCGTTCATTCCCGGTTTTGCCGATCAGATCATCGGGGCAAAGGCGGGCGACAAACGCACGGTGAATGTGGATTTCCCCGCCGACTTCGTGACCAAGCAACTTGCGGGCAAAAAGGGCGTTTACGAAGTCGAAGTCGTCGAGGTGAAGGAAAAAGTCCTGCCGCCGATTGACGACGCGTTCGCCAAAAAATACGACGCGGAAAACCTGCCGAAGCTCCGCGAAGGTGTGCAGCGCGATCTGGAGAATGAATTGAAGTATTCACAGGCCAGGGCGGTTCGCGGCCAGATCATCCGCGCGCTGCTCACCGCCACGAATTTTGACCTGCCGGAGACCGCCGTCGCGCACGAAACGCGCACCGTGGTTTACGATCTCGTCCGCGAAAACACCCAACGCGGTGTGGCGCGCGATTTGATTGAGAAACAGAAGGACGAAATTTATTCCGCCGCGGCGCAAAGCGCCAAGGAGCGCGTGAAATTGTCGTTCCTGATTCAGCGCATCGCCGAGAAGGAAGGCATCCAGGTTTCGCAGGACGAGGTTTTGAAGCGCGTGCAGTCGCTGGCGATGGCGTACCAGATTCCACTGGAGAAATTCCTCAAGGACTTGCAGAAGCGCAACGGCGTGAGGGAGCTTTACGACCAGGTCGCGCACGAAAAAGTGCTCGCGTTCCTCGAACAAAACGCCAAAATCGAGGAAGTTCCCGCAGCCGTGGCGAAAGCCGGTTGAGCGATGATTTGGCTGCAACCTTGGCCGCGGTGCGGGGTTTATTGGACGGGCGCGGGCGTGAATTAACCGGGTGGTTACCTTCGGTCGCTCCAGAGCGTCTTAAGTTTGATGAGTTTTGGCGAAAGCCGCAAAATTGCAGCACCATGAAAAGTTTCAGCGTTATTTTGGTTTTCATTCTCGCGGCTTTTTCGGCCGTGGCACAAACGGATACAAACGCAATCGTCGTGCCGGCAGAAACCCATGCGCCCGCCTTCCCACCAGCCACCAATGGGGTCGCCGCGCCAATGGACATGAGCACGGTCGCCGCACCAGTGGGCAGGAACGCCGCGACGCGCGAAATGTCATTGGAGGACTGCATTCGGGAAGCCTTGCAGCACAACCTCGACGTGCAAATCGAGCGCTACAGTCCGCAGGTTTCGCTCTACAATTTGCGCTCGGCCTACGGCGGTTACGATCCGCTGTTCAACATTTCCGGCCAGCATGATTTCAACGTGTCACCCGGCGGATTCACTTCGCAGCAAATCCCTATTCCCTCGACCACGTCCAAGTCGGACTCATTCAACTCCGGCATCAACGGCTTGCTGCCGTGGGGTTTGCAATACGATTTCACCGGCAACATAGCCGACAGAAACTTCATGTCTTCCCCAAACTCCACGGAAAGCAGCAGCGGCTCCATTGGGGTGCAACTCACCCAGCCGCTGTTGAAAAATTTCTGGTTTGACAGCACGCGATTGACCATCCAAGTCGCCAAAAACCGGTTGAAATATTCCGAGCAGGGATTGCGTCTGCAGGTCATCACTTCCATCACCGACGTCGAGAACGCTTATTACGAACTGATTTACGCGCAGGAAAACGTGAAGGTGCAGCAGCAGGCCCTCGAACTCGCCCAGACACAGCTCGATCAGGACCGGCAGCGCGTCCAGATCGGCACACTGGCGCAATTGGACGTGCAGCAGGACGGGGCACAGGTGGCCACGAGCCGGGCTAATTTGATTGCCGCGCAAAGCACGTTCAACACGGCCCAAAACACCTTGAAAAACCTGCTCACCGACGAGTATTTACGCTGGCACGACAAGGACATTCAACCCACGGCGACGATCACCAACGCACCGCTGCAGTTGTTCGATTTGCAGGACAGTTGGAGCAAAGGCATGACCGAGCGGCCCGATTTGTTGCAAGCGCAACTAAACGTGAAACAGCAGGGAATTCAATTGAAGTATTATCGTAATCAACTTTTCCCCGAACTCGATTTGATCGGCACCTACGGTTTCAATGGTGCCAGCAGGGAATTCAGCGGCACGTTCGGGCAATTCAACGAGGGCAACGCTCCATTTTACAGCTACGGTGCGCAAATGACGATTCCGCTCAGCAATGTCGGCCCACGCAACCAATACAAATCCACCAAGGCGACGCTGCAACAAATTGTGCTGCAATTGAAGCAATTTGAACAAAACGTCATGGTGGAGATTGACAACGCCGTGAAACAGGCTCAGTCCGCCTATGAAAGCGTGAGCGCCACAAGGCAGGCGCGCATTTATGCCGAGGCCGCGCTCGACGCCGAGCAAAAAAAATACGCCGTCGGTAAAAGCACCACCTTCATCGTGCTGCAACTCCAAAACACGCTCACCGCCGACCGCGCGCAGGAAATCCGCTCGCTCGCCAATTACTACGAAGCGCTCGCCAAACTCGCGCAACAGGAAGGCAGCACGCTGGAACGCAACCACATCAACATCGAAGTGAAGTAAGTTGTAGCGGCGGTCTGTGCCTGTCGTAAATCAGGCCGGGATCGTTCTCCGAACAGGCCGGCGGGGCACGTGTGACTGCACGCCCTCCCAAAAATTTCACCAAAAATGCCAGGCCCCGCGCCAGGCGATCCATAAACCGAGCAGAAAATTCGTGATCGCGTGAGCGGTCATCGCATCGCCGAGCCGATGCTTGCGAATCACCAGCCATTGATAAGCCGCGCCGCACAAAATGCCCGCCAGCCATTCGTTGTGTGAGAAACCAAACACGGCAGCGGTGACGAGAAACGGCAACGGCAAAAATTGGTTGAGCGGCACAGACAGGAAATTTGGCCGGGCGATATAGCGATACAAAAACGAGCGGTAAAAAACTTCCTCCAGCGGCGGCACGACGAGCGTCGAGCCGGCAATCCGCATTACAATCATCAGCCACGCGAGCGCCGAACCATCACCAAATTGTTCATTTGGGTTCCAGGTTTTTAGTGAAGCCCCCAAAGGATGGGTGAAGCCGAACTTTGCCCAAAGTGAGTTTTGCGTCGTCCATTCACCGGTGATCCCGACCCAGGCGGCAAATACCGCCACACCCACCACGACCGCTTCCCAACTCACCGCCCAGCGCATTTCGGAAACGAACGGGCGCATTTCCAAAATCAGCCACGCCCCGGCAAGTGTTTTCGCCAGGTAAAACCAGTAGCGCGATGCTTCCCCGAATTGCCCCTGACAAAACGTCAGCGCGAGAAAAATGACAAATGGCGCGACGCGGACGAACGGCGGGGACGCGGCGAATGATTTGCGCAGGAACATCGGGTCATCTGCCCGGAAACAATTCCTGCCGGGAACCGGGCGCGTCTTCCAGCGCAAGGGTGTTCGTTGAAATTTCCTTCACGCGTTCAAGCGCATCGTTGGTCAGGCTCACGGGTGGATTTTCCCTTCGAGTTCGCGGATGGCGCGGCAGACCGTGGTCTTGCCCGCGCCGACTTCGCCGGTGAGCTGCACGTAGCCCTTCCGCTCGCGAATGCCGTAGAGCAGATGATTGAGCGCCTCGCGATGCTTATCGGTGAGAAAAAGAAAGCGCGGATTCGGCCTGATGTCGAACGGCGGCAGCGTCAATCCATAGAATTCCAGATACACAACCGGCTTTTAGCAAAAAACCCGCGCGGGTCAAAGAAAAGGTTTTGGTGTGGTGTCGGCGCTGGGCGCCGATTTGTTCGAGCCACAGGCTCAACGCTACCTCAAAATTTTGCGGACTGCGTTGACCAAAGCCTCCGCTTCCGCCGCCGTGCCAATCGTAATTCGCAAATAATCCTTCACCTCCGGCCGGCCAAACCAGCGCACGAGGATTTTTTGGACGCGCAAGCTTTGCCGCCACGCCGGCGCCGAAAATCGCGGCGGCCGGGCGAGAATGAAATTCGTCCGGCTCGGCAAAACCCGGAAACCGAGCTTCGTCAACTCGCGACTCAACCATTCGCGCGTGGCGATGATTTTTTTAAAATTCGCCCGATAATACGGCAAATCATCCAGCGTTGCTTCGGCGGCAATCTGGCCGAGGCCGTTCACATTGTAACTGTCACGAATCTTGTGCAGCGCCGCGATGAGGTCGCGATGTCCGACGAAATAGCCGACCCGCTGGAAGCACAGCGAGTACGCCTTTGAAAACGTCCGCGCGACAAGAACATGCGAATATTTCAACGCCAGCTTCAGTGCGTTTTCCCCGGCAAAATCCACGTAAGCTTCGTCCAGCACCATCACGCCCTTCTGCGCGCGGCAAAGCGATTCCAATTCCTTCGTCGAATAACCGCGGCCGCTGGGCGCATTGGGCGTTGTTACAAAAGTCAACGCCGCGTCGAATTTCCAAATTTTTCCGCGCTTCAATTCCGCCACACCCGGCAGACTGAAATCCGATTTGAGCGGCACCGCATTCTTGGCCGCACCGTGAATATCCGCCAGCACCGGGTAAAGCGAATAACTCGGCGTGAAGTATTGAACAACGTGCTGCCGGCATCTTGCCGGCATTTCTGAATGAAGTTTGATCTTCCGGCGGGACACCGGAAGCACGTTGGCCGGCTCCACAAACGCCCGCGTGGCCAACGCCAGCAATTCGTCCGAGCCGTTGCCGGCGATGATGTTGTCCGCGTGACAGCCGTGCAGTTTCGCCAGCTTTTCACGCAGCACCTGCGCCGTCGGGTTCGGATACAACCGCAACCGGCCATCCACCGCCGCCCTGACCGCCGCCAGAACCTTCGGCGACGGCGGATATGGATTCTCGTTCGTGTTGAGTTTGATCAATCCCTTGATCTTCGGCTGCTCGCCATAGACGTAAGGGTGCAGCTCGCGCACCAGCGGGCGGATCAACGATTGTGGATTGCGCATGGATTACACACCCTCCTCGTCCTGTATTTTTTGCACGTGCTCCAATGTCACAAGCTCCCCCCGTGAAGGCAGCACCGGAACGCCGCCGCGCAAGCCCGGACGCCGTTTCGTCGTCGGCGCATTCAAACCACGCCGTGCCAAATCGGAAATCACCTGTCCCACCGTGCCGCCCTCGCGTTGCGCCAGTTCCTTGGCCGCCTGCAATACGTCATCCTCAATGTCCAAAGTCGTTCTCATGCATCTGATGTTACTGCATCACTGCATCACTGAATAAGTGCAAAAAGTGTTTTCAAGTGAAATGGGGTTGCCACCCAACGCGTGGCGACGGCGGATTCTAACCCATCCAACCAACCGCTCAAGTCGGGAAACTTCAATCGCCGTTTTCGGCGGCAAAAAATTCTGCGGTCTTCAAAAGAAAATCCTCTTTCAATGAGGAAGCTAAGCTAAGCCTGCGAATTCCTTCCAATTTTTCAATCAGCTTCCCAAAGCCAATGAAGCCACAAATTTCCGCCAGCGGTTTCTCTCTCAACGAAAAAGTTGGACGCAAGATTTCCTGTTTCACTTTTTCACGACGCTCGTCGGGGGCAACGAGGAAAAGTTTGATGTCAATGTTCGGTTGCAATGCCAGCAAGTCGCTCATGCGAAGCAAGCCAGAATAGACACTCGTGGTGCATTCGACCTCGAAAGCGGAGGCAATTGAATTTCCTTTGAGCCAAAGAATATCGATCAATTCAATCGTGCGATTCGTAGCTTCGTTAAATTGCGTCGGCAATTCGTCAATTACTTGCGGATGTTCTCCGAGCACTTTGCCATTCCAAGATCGTGAGCGATCGTTGCGTGCAATCCAAATATCAAATCCCATTTCAGCGCCAAGAGTCATCAGTTGATACTGGATTTCTGGATGTCGGGTGGTTGCAGTTTTTAGCTCCGATTTATTGAGTAATTCCGGTTGCTCAAGACTTTCGGGTTCTTCAGACTCTGGCACAGACACAACCGTGGCGATTGTCTGTTTTCCTTTTTTGCGTTCTGCATTGAAAAATGGTTTTCGAGCCAGCTTCTTGGCATCCACAGGCCGCGAAACCGGCGACTTTTCAGCGTCTCGAAGCAAGCGAAGAATCAAATCACCATCTTCCTTTGCTTTGAAGACTGCCGGACTTCCGCGAACAAAGCCTTTGAATTTCCCGCTGTCGGCTTTTGTTTGATAGAATTGAACCTTTCCTGCAAGCTCGCTCATCGGAATTCCGTTGGTCGGCAGAAGCATCAATAGCGGCTTCACTTTTAGACGAGCTGGGAATTCAGCGTCTTTCCAAATTGGCGTCTTATCGTCGGACAGACCGATTACCTCTAAAGCGCCAACCCATCGCATGACACCAGTTAAATAACAGAGAAGAATATCTCCTGGCTGAATTTTTTGAATTATCTTTCGCTTCCGGTGACTAAAGCCAGAAATGGAAGCTCCTGATTTCTGGAACTCATTCCAAGTTGTTCCCGTGAACAGGTCGAGCCAGTAGTTCATAACCGAATCATATTAACTTTCAGCTTTGTCGCAAAGGAATCTCCGCGTCTTTGCGCCTCTATGTTGAAAACTTATTTCATTCTCACTTCCGCGCTTTTCCCGTGCGCACCCAGGCCTTCCAGTTCCGCAAACTTTTTCACGGCGGGCAGCGCTTTTTTCAGCGAGGCGCGGTTGTATTCCACCACGCTCGTGCGGCGCTGGAATTGGTCCACGGTCAGCCCGGCAAACGACGCGCCCGCGCCGCCGGTCGGCAGCGTGTGGCTCGGCCCGGCCACGTAATCGCCCAGCACCGTCGGCGACCACGGACCGAGGAAAATCGCGCCGGCGGTCAGGATGGCTGCGGAAACCTGGCGCGGGTTGCGCGTCATCACTTCGCAGTGCTCCGGCGCGAGTTGGTTGGCCAGCTTGATGCCGTCCTCGATGGTTTTCACCTGGACCAGCCAGCCGCTGTGCTTGAGGTCTTGTTCGATTAACGCTCGCCGCGACAGTTTTGGGAGTTGCCGCGCAATTTCCTTCTCCACGACCTTCACCAGTTTTGCCGAAGTGGTCACGAGCCAGACGCGGTGATGCGCGGAACCATGCTCGGCCTGCGCCATCATGTCCGCCGCCACATACTTCGCTTCGGCCGTCTCATCGGCCAGTACCAGCAATTCGCTTGGGCCGGGCAGAAGATCCACCGCCACCCAGCCGAAAACCAGCCGCTTGGCCATGACGACGTATTCATTACCTGGTCCAAATATCTTTTGCACCCGGCGAATTGTCTTCGTGCCGTAAGCCATGGCCGCAATCGCCTGCGCGCCGCCGACGCGGTAAATCTCCGTCGCCCCCGACGCGCGCGCCGCAAAGAGCAGGGCGGGATTGATTGACCCATCCCGGCCGCACGGCGTGCAGGCGACGATTTCCGGGCAACCCGCCGCCTTGGCCAGCGTGATGGTCATCAGCGCGGTCGAAACGAGCGGCGCAGTTCCGCCCGGAATGTAAACGCCCACGCGCTGGAACGGATCAAATTTCTCGCCAACTGATGCGCCGTGCGAATTTTTCATCTGCCAGTTTTTGCGCAGCGATTTTCTGGCGAAACTGGCGATGTTCTTTTCCGCCCCGGTCACGGCGGCACGCAGCGATTCATCGGCTTTGAGTGACGCAACCATCAATTCCGCCTGCGTCACGGCGAGCTGGTTGGCGGCGAGCTTGGCACCGTCGAATTTTTCGGTGAATTCCAGCAGCGCGGCGTCACCGCGGACTTGAACGGCGTCGAGGATGGCGCGGGTGCGTTGCTCGATGCCCGGGTCGAACAGGCTGGACGGTGTGGTCAGTTCGCGGAGCTTTTCTTGAAAATTCGCGTCGCTATGGCGGATAACTTTCATGCTGGCAGCCTAGGGGAAAATGAAAGCGGAAGGAAGAAGGAAGAATGTTGAACAGCCAGGCAGCGAAGGAGCAAAGTTGTTCGATGCCTTCGTTGCCTGGTTGCTTTGTTGTTCAAAAAAATATCCGTTCTATGGCAAGAAATTGTTTTTCTGGCGGCAGGTTTGCCGTAACTTGAAGCTTGCATGACACGGAATCCCATTATTGTCGCCCTTGACGTGCCGACGGCCGAGGCCGCGTTGAAGCTCGTGGAGCAACTGGCTCCGGTTTCCGGCGGTTTCAAGATCGGCAGCGAGTTGTTCACGAGCGCGGGACCGGACATTGTGCGCCGGATTCGTGAACGGGGCGCGCTCGTGTTTCTGGATTTGAAATTCCACGACATCCCGAACACCGTCGCCAAGTCCGTCGCCGCCGCCATGCAACTCGACGTGCAAATGCTGACCGTGCACACCAGTGGCGGCCTGGAAATGCTCAAGGCCGCCGAACAGGCCGCGCAAGAGACCGCGTGGCGGCTCGGCCACAGCCCGCCGCTGGTCCTGGGCGTGACGGTGTTGACCAGCCTCGATGCCGGCGCGTTGAAGGAAATTGGTCTGGATGGGAACGTGGATTATCAGGTGCGCCGCCTCGCCGCCGTGGCCACCAAGGCCGGCCTGCGCGGGCTGGTCTGCTCGCCGCTGGAAGTCGCCAAACTCCGGCAATCGCTCCCACCCAGCACCCAACTGGTCACCCCCGGCGTCCGCACCGGCGCGGAAAAGGCCGACGACCAGAAACGCACGCTCACGCCGCGTGAAGCCATCGCCGCCGGCGCCAACTGGCTGGTCATTGGGCGTCCGATTTATGCCGCCGAAAATCCGCGCGCGGCGGCGGAGACAATTTTGGGGTCGCTGTAAACCCGGCGGCAGTTTCAAGGTTTGCCGCCACCAGTGATATCGTGGAGCAGTTGGAAGAATGCCTGCTTCCGGTCGCTGCTGATGCCCCAGTTCACCGGCACGCTCTGGAAACCATCATTGAAACCCTCCCCCCTCATCCGGTAGTCGAAGTACCCCCATGAAGCGTGCTCGCTGATCGCGGCAACAAAGTTGTTCGTCGGCTGATCGAAATGAAAATGGTCGTCCTCGTTGAACAGGATCGGTTTGGGGACGTAGCCGGGGACCGCCCGCGTCTGTCGCACCATTTCGCGGATGCGTTCCGGGGATGAGACGCCGTTGCCGTGCAGCAGCAGAAAGTTGGATGCGCGCGCGACGTTTTCGCCCGGGATTTCCCCTCCGGAATACGATGTGCCAACGAGCAGACTCCGACCGTCACGATGCGTGTTCTTCACCCGTTCGACCAGCTCATGGACCCGGGCTGGCCGCAACACCGGATGGGGATAGGGCTGCGAACATTCGTTGTTGATTTCCACAAGCACGTTTTGCCAGCCGTGGTCGAGCAGCCACTTCGTGGCATTGTCCGTGGCGCACAGCACCGTGACTTCATTGGTCAGATGTCCACTCTGCCCGAAGTAGAAGTAGCCAAGGATGACCACCATGCCGAGTTCGTCGGCCCGGCTCAAAATGCGCTCCAGACGCGCGCAATAATCCGCCCGCAGCGAGCCGTCGGCCTCAAACGCCGAGTTATGCCACGGTTGTGCCTTCGAATAACCTTCGGGCGAACCGCCCTGAAGATTGATGGTGAAGGCCAGCAAACCATGGCGTCGCCATTCCGGCATCGCGGCAATAAACTCGCGGGTGTTGCGCTCCGCATCCCATCTGCCGGTGTCCGGATACGCCCAGCGGGAAACGGTGTTCGTGTTCCGGTCGTCAAAGATGCCCTGCACCAGCCGCGCGTTCAACAGCAGGCCTTGAATCTTGTGGCCGTTCCACGTGCGCCCGGCGTAAGTCGGCTGGCCGTTGATTCGGAATTCGTCTCCCGCAATGGAAACAACCGTGTGGCCGGCGCGGTTCGTGGATTCCGCCGCGAACCCAACCGGGGCCAAAATGAGCAGCCAGGCGAGCAGGAGTTTCATGGCAAAATCCCCGCCACGAGCGGGATGGCGGGCGGGCGTCGGGTGGAAATGGTGAAAGCCGCCTCGAGCTGCCTGCTGGCAACCCCGGCTTTTATCCGATCGGTGGCGTGAATACGGCACAGGATGCCGGACTTTCCCACGCGCTCGCCCGGTTTGGCGATCTGATCAATGCCCACATCATAATTGATGGCGGATTCCTTCGTGAGCCGGCCACCGCCCAAATCGCGGATGACTTCGCCGATGAGCCGCGCGTCACACCTGGAAACAAAGCCCGGTTTTTCGGCTTTCAATTCGACAACCACCGGCGCGGTGTGGTCGAGCGCCAGCTTTTTGTTGAACGCACCCAAATCAGCGCCTTGAGCAATGAGCATTTCATCCCATTTCTTTCGCGGCGCGCCTGAATTCAAACAGTCTTCCGCCCGTTTGCGCGCAGCAACGAGTGACTTGGCTTTGCGCGTCTGGACCAGCAAAAGTGCAGCGCAACCGAGGACGAGTTCAAGCAAATCGGTAGGGCCGCGCTGCTGCGCGGCCTGGCTGACCGGCAGGTCAGCCCTACCAGTTTCCAGGCACGCCACGCTTTCCTTCACCTCAAGCCAGTTGCCGGCGGCGCGGCCCAGCGGCGTGTCCATGTTCGTGAGAATCGCGCGCGTGTTCACACCGCATTCATTCCCGAGCGCAACCATCGCTTTTGCGAGTTTGCGGGCATCGGTCCTGGTTTGCATGAACGCGGCACAGCCGAATTTCACGTCGAGGACGAGCGCGTCGAGGCTTTCGGCGAGCTTTTTGGAAAGGATGGACGCGGTGATGAGCGGGATGCTGGGCACGGTGCCGGAAACGTCGCGGAGCGCGTAAATTTTCTTGTCCGCCGGAACCATCCGGTCGGTCTGACCGCAGATGACACAGCCGATTTTTTGCACCTGATCAACGATTTTTCCTGCGGGCAGCAAGGTTTTGAAGCCGGGAATGGAATCGAGTTTGTCGAGTGTGCCGCCGGTGATGCCCAGGCCGCGCCCGGAAATCATTGGCACGCGGAAACCGAGGCACGCGAGCAACGGCGCGAGCGGCAGCGAGACCTTGTCGCCGATGCCGCCGGTGGAATGCTTGTCCACGAGTGGGCGTTTGTCCCTGGGAAATTTCAGCGCATCGCCGGAATCGCGCATGGCGAGCGTGAGCGCGGTGATTTCGGCGGTGGTCAACCCGCGAAAATAAATGGCCATGAGCATCGCGGCCATCTGGTAGTCGGGGATCTTGCCGGCGGTGAACTCGCGGACGAAATTTTCAATCTGATTGGGCGCGAGTGTTTTTCCTTCGCGTTTGCTTTCAATTAACGAAAGAAAGTTCACGGTTCAGCCCGTAAATTTCCTGGCCGCGATGCTGGCGTTGTGGCCGCCGAAGCCGAACGAATTGTTGATGATGACGTTCACTTTCAACTCGCGCGCGGTGTTCGGCACGTAGTCCAGATCGCACTCGGGATCGGGCACCTGGTAATTGATGGTTGGCGGGACGACGCCGTGTTTGATGGCCAGCGCACAAACGGTCATTTCCACCGCGCCCGCCGCGCCGAGCATGTGGCCGGTCGCGCCTTTGGTGGAACTGACGGCCACCTTTTTCGCATGGCTGCCGAAAACAGTCTTGATGGCCTGCGTTTCACAGACATCGCCTTGCGGCGTGGAGGTGCCGTGGGCGTTGATGTAGGAAACGTCCCCGGGGTTCAGGCCGGCCTGGCGCAGCGCCATTTTCATGCAGCGGGCCGCGCCTTCGCCGCCGGGGGACGGCGCGGTGAGATGGTGCGCGTCGGCCGTGTTGCCATAACCGACGATTTCGCAATAAATCTTCGCGCCGCGCTTTTGGGCATGTTCCAATTCTTCGAGCACGATGACGCCCGCGCCTTCGCCCATGACGAAGCCGTCGCGTTCCTTGTCGAAGGGGCGCGAGGCGCGTTTGGGATCGTCGTTGCGCGTGCTCATGGCCCGCATCGCGCAAAAGCCGCCAATGCCGATGGGCACGATCGTCGCTTCCGCGCCGCCGGCGAACATCGCCTGCGCGTCGCCCATTTTGATGCAGCGCCAGGCTTCGCCGATGGCATGATTGGCCGTGGCACAGGCGGAGCAGGTGGCGAAATTCGGCCCGCGCAAATCCTTGTATATCGAGAACGTGCCGGAGGCCATGTTGCCGATGAGCATCGGGATCATGAACGGCGAGAGCCGGCCGGGACCGCGTTGGAACAAAATTTTGAGTTGCTCGGTGGTGGTGGACAAACCGCCGATGCCGGAGCCGATGATGACGCCGATTTCGTCGCGGTTTTCCCGGTCGAGGTCGAGTCCGGAATCGAGCAGCGCCTGGTGCCCGGCGAAAATGCCGAATTGCGAATAACGATCCGTCCGCCGGACTTCCTTCGGCGACGGAAACGCCGGCAGCGGATCAAAATGTTTCACTTCGCCGGCGACCTGCGTGGCGAACGGCGTCGCGTCGAATGCGGTGATGCGGTCAATGCCGCATTGGCCGGAGATGAGGTTGCTCCAGAAAACATCGAGTTGATGTCCCAGCGGTGTGACGACGCCCAAACCGGTAACGACCACGCGGCGGTCTATCCAGTTGCTTGCCATAAAATCAAAAGGGGCGGCTCAAGCCGAGTTCAGCCAAGCTGCCCCGAAGCGACCAAAGTCGCAGCTATTTTTGATGTTCTTCGATGTATTTGCCCACATCGCCGACGGTCAGGAGTTTTTCCGCCTGTTCGTCCGGCACTTCGATGCCGAATTCCTCTTCCAGCGCCATGATCAACTCGACGGTGTCGAGCGAATCCGCGCCGAGGTCTTCGATGAACTTCGCCTCCGGCGTTACCTGGTCCGGCTTCACGCCGAGTTGTTCAACAATGATGTCTTTTACCCGTTGGTCAATAGGTTTGTCAGCCATAAGTTAATTTTGACCTGTCTCTATGCCATGAACGCCAAAATCGTCAAGCCTTGAATCATAAAATTTTTCCAGTCACATCACCATCCCGCCGTCCACCGCCAAAACCTGCCCGGTGATATAACGCGCCGCCGGGCTGGCAAAAAACAATGCCGCCTCCGCCACGTCCCCGGGCTGGCCCAGACTGGCCAATGGAATCTGCTTGAGCAGGGCGGTCCGCGCCTCCGGGCCGAGCGCCTCGGTCATCTTGGTCTCGATGAATCCGGGGGCGATGGCGTTCGCGGTGACTCCGCGTGAGGCCAATTCCCGCGCGACGGACTTCGTAAAGCCGATGACGCCGGCCTTGCTCGCCGCGTAATTGCACTGGCCGGCATTGCCGATCAGGCCAATCACGGAGGCGATGTTGACGATGCGGCCGGATCTCTGTTTCACGAATGCGCGGCTGAATGCCTTGGTGAACAGGAATGTTCCCTTGAGGTTGATGTCCAGCACGGCGTCCCAATCCGCCTCGCTCATGCGCATGAGCAGGCCGTCCTTGGTGATGCCGGCGTTGTTCACGAGGATGTCCACGCGGCCGGCCTCCTTCAAAATCTGCTCGGCGGCGGCCTCGACGCTGGCGGCCTCGGCCACATTGGCGGCCACCGCCCAGGCTTTGCGCCCGAGCTTGCGCACCTCATCCACCGTTTCCTGCACAAAGTCGGTTTTTAGGTCCACGGCCGCGATGTCGGCCCCTTGGGCGGCGAATTTCAACGCGATGGCGCGCCCAATGCCCCGGCCCGCGCCGGTGACCACGGCGATTTGATTCTCAAGTTGTTTCATGGCGGTAAAGCGTGTTACGTGTTTCGTTTTGCGTCAAGCATTGAGAGATGATCCCGCCGCACTTGACGCAACCCGCAAGACGTTTCTGTTCGGCGTTTTCACCGCCGCTTCCAGGTTCACGCCGTCTGCAACGTTCCACATCTGCGCCCGCACCGCAGGTCAGGGATTAGTACTTCCCGAATTCATACGCCGCATCAAACATCGCCAGGATGTTGGCCGGCGGCACGTCGGCCTGGATGTTGTGGACGTTGTTGAAAACGTAGCCGCCGCCGGGCTTGAACGCTTCGAGGTTGGCGCGGACGTTTTCGCGGACCTGCTCCGTGGTGCCGCGCGGCAGCACATGTTGTGAATCCACGCCCCCGCCCCAGAAAACAACCTTGTCTCCAAACCGGGCCTTCAGCATCGCCGGATCCATGTCCTTGGCCGAGATCTGGACCGGATTAAAGATGTCAATCCCGTTATCCACGCGCAACCGCTGCAGCACGGCCTCCGACGGCTTGGCCAGTTGCTGCACGAGATCCATGATGACGATCTCCTCTTTAAGGCCGAGGTGGGCGAGGAGTTTCTCGTAGGCGAATTTGTGAATGCCGGTTTGATTGCCACCAAGGTCGATCGGCACGCGGTCAGGCTGGCAATGGTCCAAGGCCGTCAGGAGACGTTGCGAGGTGTCATGGCAGCCACTGTTTAAACACGAATCGGCACGAATGCACACGAAAAATCATGCGAAACACGTGATGCGTAAAACGTGAAACGTGAACACTGACGGGCGGCTTCGGCTCACGCATCACGTTTTCACGTTTCACGGGGCTAATGCCTTCCCCGTCACTTCCAAGCTGGCCACATCCGCCACGTTGAGCATCTGCACCTTCTTATCAATGCGTTTCATGAAACCGCTCAGCGCCGTGCCCGGACCGAGTTCGATGAACCGTGTGAAACCCTGCGCCAGCAAATGGCGCATGGATTTTTCCCACAGCACCGATGACGTGACCTGCTCGACCAGCCGCGCGGAAATGTCCGCCGCAACGCCGTGTGCCTGTCCCGTGACGTTGGAAATCACCGGCACAACCGGTGGCAATAATTTCACCTTGGCCAGTTCCGCCTGCAACTTCGGTTGCGCGCCGGCCATGAGCGGCGAGTGATACGCGCCGGCCACCAGCAATGCGATGGCACGCTTGGCGCCTTTGGCTTTGGCCAGTTCAACGGCTTTGGCAATTTTGTCCGCTTCGCCGGAAATGACGAGCTGGCCGGGGCAGTTCAGGTTCGCCAGCACCACGCCCGCTTCGGCGCAAATTTCGCGCGTGGGCGCTTCGTCCAAACCGATGACCGCCGCCATGCCGCCGCGCGTGGTTTCGCAAGCCTCCTGCATGAACCGGCCGCGCTGGCGCACCAGGCGCAGGCCGTCCTCGAAGCTCATCGCGCCCGCCGCTGTCAGCGCCGTGAATTCGCCGAGCGACAAACCGGCAGTGGCATTAAATTTGAGCGATGGCGCCTGTTCCTTGAGCAATTGAAATACGACCCAACTCACAAGGAAGATGCCAGGCTGGGCGTTTTCAGTTTTCGTGAGTTCAGCCTCCGGACCGTTGAAACAAATTGAAGCCAGGTCGTAGCCGAGCGCAGTATTGGCGCGGTCGAACCAGGTTTTGGCCGGTGGAAATTTTTCGGCGAGGTCTTTGCCCATGCCGACGGCCTGTGCGCCCTGTCCGGCAAACAGCAATGCGGTTTTGCTCATAAGCAGCGCATACTAAACACGAAATCGGCGAGGAACGAAAGGCTGAAAAAATTATGCCGCTAGTGTAGTGTCTCACAAACGACTGGAGTTATTTTGATTTCGTTTTGGCTCGT
>DAIRTX010000002.1:0-55699 GCA_036803685.1 Verrucomicrobiota bacterium
GAGCCGTTTACCCACCCGATGCCCTTACGAGTCACAGACCAAATTCATTGGTGCCAGAGCACCCCCGGTCTGCGTTGGGCACGGGAGGACTCCGCCGACTTGATTGGGAGCTCTGGCCAGCGGCCAACACTGCGGGGTTTTCGACCGCTGGGGGCGCGAGCTGGATGGCTCGGCAAACGCCCCCGGCTCGTTTACCTTGCCAACCACATAACCTCGGAACGAAAAGATTTTGGAGTATCCGCCCCCAGGGCACGTCCGCAAAAAACTGGAGTCCCGCAGCGACGGGACAGCCGTCATCAACTTGAATGGATAGCTCAGGGGTTTACTGCTGTGAGTTTCTGGACCGCCCCGGACCGGCTCGCTCGCGATTTATCGGAGTTGAGTTCGGGGCTGGAAGACCGCTACTGGTTCGGGCCAAAGGCCAGGACTGGGAACGGCCCGATTGAGTCCGAATAGGTGTTTAGCCGGACTCCCAGGTCCGAGCTGCCAAGAGAAATTAAGCCGGAGTTCCTGTTCTGAGGACGCTGAAACGGAAAGAAAAAACTTTCCGTAAGGGAATGCTTTTTTCTGTTGACCGTTCGGGCTTAATAGGTGTTAGGTGGCACTTTCATGCTCTCCGTCTTCGTATCACGAAAACCAACACACCGCCGGCCATGAGCAATGCACAAGAAGGCTCTGGAACGACACTGCCGGCGATCCCCATTGAGTAATCAGTCTGGAATGCGGACGCGTAATTGTAACCGAGCCACGGCGAATAAAACAGGCTGTTCGCATCGTTTCCGGGAGGCGTGCCGACTGCGTTTGCTCCTGAAGTCGCCGAGACATAAGACTTTAGCATCCCGCCAGACTCGCTGCCAACCAAAGAGGCAACCGAGAGCCAATAGGTCCCGGGTAACAGGTAGATATTCAGTCCACTGATCTGAATGCTATATTCAGTGAAGCCGATGGCCGGGTTAACGCGTCCTGTCGGTGTCTGGGTCGCGAAACCGATCCCGGAGCTCACAACCGCACCTCCGTTGCCGACCGACATACCCGAGCGGATATACCAAGATGCTTGGCTGATGCCAGTGAGCTGCATCGCGTCGTTGGACCAAAGGCGATCAACGATCCATCCAGCCGGATCAGTGACCGTGAAGTTGTCGTAGACAAAAGACACACCAACGTTGCTAGTCTGCTCATTAACCGTGCCACCGCCGCCGCTGCGAAGGTCGCCGTTGTACCACAGGACAGAGTCAGCTCTGGCCGTGCAGACCGCCGCCAAGACGAAACCGCCGCACACATAAACTAGGAAGAAGTTGGTTCTCATAATTTTCTCCATCGTGTTTGCGCCGTCTAATGACCAGCGACTGCTGCTGGCCCGTCCTCCGTAGCACTACTGCGGAGGGTGGACGAGCAAGGTTGAGCACGAAAAGCGCGTCCGAGTTGCAGCTCCGCACCGGGCGGCCTATCCCGCCATAGCTTCTGAGCGACGGCGGAAGAAGCATGGCGGCGGTTCGCTGGAGCGCACTTGTTCGGCAACGTGGATTCGCAATGTCTCACCTTTGCCTTTCCTTTCGCGGGCGGATGGCGAGGATCGCAGGGATGCCGAGGCCGAGCATCGCCAGAGTCGAAGGCTCGGGAACGGTCTGGATGGCGATATAAACCGGTCCGTTCCTCAGGCGGCTGTTAAAGACGGAGCCGATACCGCCTGGCGTAAACTTCTCGATCGTACCGTCGCTCTGGTTTGCAGCATAGAGGTTGCCCGCGCTGTCAAAGGCTAGGCCACAGGGGTTGTTCAAGCCGGTGTTGGCGAAAAGGGAGCCGACGCCGCCCGACGTGAACTTCTCGATGGTGTTGCCGATATCGTTTGCCACATAAAGGTTGCCCGCGCTGTCAAAGGCCAGGCCATATGGGCCACTCAAGCCGGTGTTCGCGAAGACCGAGCCGACGCCCCCGGGCGTGAACTTCAGGATCGTCGCGTTGCCGAAGTTTGCCACATAGAGGTTACCCGTGCTGTCAAAGGCCAGGCCGGATGGGTGGTTCAAGCCGGTGCTGGCGAAGACTGAGCGCACGCCGCTGGGCGTGAACTTATAGATCGTGGCGTCGTAGTGGTCTGCCCAGTAGACGTTGCCCCCACTGTCAATGGCCAAGCCGCCGGCTGTGTCCCCCGCACCACTGCCGAACAAGGACCCGGTGCCACCCGAGGTGAATTTGATTATCTGGGCGAAGTTGCCGTCACATAGATTGTGTCAGCACGGCTGGCGGGAGCGGTGACCAGCACGGCGGCGAGGCTTGCAGCGGCCATGGATGCGCACAGGCGGTTGGTGTTCGTCGGTTTAGTCTTCAGGTTTTGCAACTGAGTCGTTTTGGTTTTCATACGTGTTCACATGAAATGAGGCGTTGGTAGGCCCAAACGTCGGAACTGAGCCACGCCGAACCAAAGTTGATCCAAAGCCATCTGATTGATTGTGACCCTACACCGACCTCCATTCCTGTCTAGGATAAGTTATTCACATTTACACGAGCCGGGGCTTCCGAACGACTGATTCATTTCCTTCACCGCCAACCGAAACGCCTCACCGCGCCCCACAGCGAGGCGAACGCCACACAAAACGACCGGACTGACCTGACAATTGCGATGGGTGAGTCAAGATCGGAAGCTAAAGTTTATCCGAAACCACAAGAATTGTCCTGCTTTGGCCAAGGAACGCTATTGCAGCAGGGCCCGGTTGTGGATAGAATGAGCGACCGAATTTGGGAAACCAAAACGGTGGCAGACTCATTGAACAAGATTGAAACGAATGACGTGATATGGAAAAAAAACGACTGATCGAGAAGGACCCCGAACTGCAAAAGGACGATTTGATCGTCATCACCGGCGCCGGCGGCTTCATCGGCGGCAACCTGGCCCTGTACTTCAAGAAAAAAGGCTTCACGCGCATCCGGGCCGTGGACAAGAAACCGCTTTACGAATGGTATATCAAAGTGCCGGGCGTTGAATCGCTTTGCCTCGACGTCAGCCACGAGGAAAATTGCAAACGCGTCTGCGAAGGCACCGTCGAGGTTTATCAACTGGCCGCCGACATGGGCGGCATGGGCTTCATCGAGCGGTTTCGCGTCGAGTGCCTGCGCAGCATCCTCATCAACACGCACATGGTTGAAGCGGCCTATCGCGCCGGTGTCCGCAACTACTTTTATTCCTCATCGGCCTGCGCCTACAACGTCCTGCTTCAGCAGGACCCGAAAGTCCGCGCGTTGAAGGAATCCGACGCCTATCCGGCGATGGCCGAGCGCGGTTACGGCTGGGAGAAACTCATTTCCGAAATGTTCTGCCAGGAATACTGGGCCGAGCGCGGCATGAAGACGCACATCGCCCGCTTTCACAACGTCTATGGCCCGAATGGCACCTGGGACGGCGGCCGCGAAAAGGCCCCCGCCGCGCTCTGTCGCAAGGTCATTGAGGCCATCGACAAGAAGGACATGAACATCACCATCTGGGGCGACGGCACGCCCACCCGCAGCTTCATGTACATTGACGACTGCGTGAAGGGCATTGACATGATCATGCACTGCGACGAGTTGATTGCCACGCCGATCAACCTCGGTTCCAGCGAACTCGTCTCCGTCAACGAGCTGCTGTCGAAGGTGGAGAAGATTGCGGGCGTGAAACTCAAACGGCATTACGACCTGGACGCGCCCCGTGGCGTCGCCGGCCGCAACAGCGACAACACCTTCATCCAGAAAATGCTCAAGTGGGAGCCAAAAACGCCGTTGGACAAGGGCCTGGCCGTCACCTACACGTGGATCCAGGAGCAATACCACAACCGGAAAAAAGGCAGACGCGTGGTGGAATGAAAAAACCGCCGTTGGTCACCGAAATCATCGGTGCCATCCCCAATCGCCTGCAACTGGCGGGCGGCTGGATTGATCAGCCGTTCGTCTCCCGGCTCAATCCCCGGCCGCCCGGTTCCATGGTCGTGGTGGCGCTGGAGCCGACCTTTCGCGTGATGGACCGTTCCGGCTGCGCCAGCGGCACGCGCGCCGTTGCCACGAAGTTGTGGCATGGCCGATTGCCGAACCGCCCGCCGGAGGAACTGGTCCGCGAACTTTACGCAGCCGAAAACCGGGGCAAGGCCGAACCCAGCGGGTCGCAGGACATGATTGGCCTGGTTTATCCCGGCATCAACCGGCTGGACTACGATTTCGCGGCCAACGGCGGCGTGTTCCCGTCGCACATCGAGACGCTGAACCGCGCGCGGCCGGCGCGCTGGCTCGAAAAAGTCCTGCACCTGCTGCCCGTCGAGCCGCGGCCGGAAGGCTACAATCCGCTGGGTGTAAAACATCTCAACCCGGAATGGATCGCGCATCTTGGCCAGACCGGCAAGGATTGTTTCGATGCCATCCGCCGGATGGATATTGGGGCTTTGGGCGCGTCCATGAATGATTGCATGGTGTGCTGGGAAAAAATCCTGCCGCACGTCGTCAAACACCCGCTCATCAAACCCCCCCTGAAGGCGATCTTGAAAGTTTACCAGAAAAACCATCCGGGCGCGATGTTCTCCGGCTGCGGCGGCGGTTATTTGCTCGTCGTGTCGCGGGAAAAAGTCCCCGGTTCGTTTCAAGTCATCGTCCGCATCACCTCTGAAACTCGTAGCCGCCGACGTGAGTCGGCGCAAAATTTACGGAAATAAATTATCGATTGGCGCGGACTCACGTCCGCGACGACATATTCAAAAAATGAGCGCCGCTTCCAACCCAATCGCCGTCGCCGGCGTCTTCGATGATTTCCTTTCGATCCACCTGCGCTTCCTTGAAGAGGCCGCCCGGCTCGGTAAAGTGACGGTGTTGCTCTGGCCGGACGAGGCCGTGCAGAAATTTACCGGCCAGCCGCCGAAGTTTTCCGAAGCGGAAAGGTTTTATCTCCTCAATGCCGTCCGCTATGTCAGCCGGGTCATACCCGTCACCGATGTGGTGAATAATCTTAACGAGCTTCCGGAAGTGAGTGGTTTCCACCCGAAGGTGTGGGCTGATGTCGAGTGCCACTACAACGAGAAACGGAAGGCGTTCTGCCAGTGGCATGACCTGGAGTATCGCGTTTTCAGCAACGAACGAATGAAGGGCTTTCCCGACCCGACTCCCCATGCGGCCGGCCCCGGCCCGGCCCCGGCAGAAGTCCGAAAAAAAGTCGTCGTCACCGGTTCCTATGATTGGTTTCACTCCGGCCACGTGCGGTTCTTTGAGGAGGTCAGCGCGTATGGCGATCTTTACGTCGTCGTCGGCCACGATGCGAACATCCGGCTGCTCAAGGGACCGGACCATCCGCTCCTGCCGCAGGGAGAGCGCCGTTACGTTGTCGGCTCAATCAAGTACGTCAAGCAGGCGCTGATTTCCAGTGGCGACGGCTGGCTGGATGCCGATCCGGAAATCCAGCGTTTGAAGCCGGACATTTATGCGGTGAACGAGGACGGCGACAAGGGCGACAAGCGCGAATACTGCAAGAAAAATGGCATTCAATATCTGGTGCTCAAGCGCACACCCGCGCCCGGTCTGCCCAAACGCTCCAGCACCAATCTGAGAGGTTTCTAGCGTGTTGTCCTGGGTCTTTCTTTCAAGGGCGCATCCCAGTTTTTGAGCACTTGGACCGTCTGGTTTCATTAACACCCTGCTTTACCGGGGTGTGGGCTGAAGCTGGTGGATCTCAACCGTTTCAACGGTTTCAGGTGTGGGGAAAAACCGCTGAAGCGGTTCTCGAAGTCTGTTGCCGGATGAACCCCCCGCTAAAGCAGGGTGTTAATGAGAGTGCTGCCAACACAGGATTATCATCATTCGTATGACCACTCAAAAAGTGAGATGCACCTTTTTTTTAACTGCAGTTGATTTCGAGCTTGTGTTTTTGAGCTTCGGACGAAAAACTATTCATTCATTATGCAACTGCAAGACGCACCGGCGAATTATTTTTTTAAACTGTGGCCTTGGTTTGAAGCCAACCGGATTCGGATTATTTGGGGCGGCGGCGTTATCGTCGTCGCCGCCGGGCTGATTTCGTTTTATTCCTGGCAGCGGGATCAAAAGGAGATCACGGCGGGCAAGGCGCTGACGCAAGTGATGAAGTCCATTCCGCGCAACGCCACCGCCAGCCAGCAGGCCGACCTTTATTTGAAAATCTCCACGGACTATCAGGACACGTCCGCCGGGCAGCGGGCCTCATTGCAAGGCGCCGCGATGTTGTTTGCCGCGGGAAGATATGCAGACGCGCAAGCGCAGTTCCAAAAGTTTCTCGATGCCCACCCGGGCAGTTTCTTTGCCGCCCAGGCTGCGCTTGGCGTGGCGACCAGTCTTGACGCCCAGGGCAAAACGGATTTGGCCGCCGGCGTTTATCAGCGGATCATCAACAGCTATACCGACGCGACAGCGGTGGACGCCGCAAGATTCGCCCTGGCGCAAATTAACGAACGTCAGGGCAAACTTGCCGAAGCGGTAAATCTTTACGAAGCCATCGTGCATTACAACCCCAATGGCTCGCTGGGTTCGGAAGCCGGGTTGCGCCTGATGGAATTGAAAACGAAGCTGCCATCGTCTTCGCCTTCCACCGCCCCGGCGGCTCCATTCAAGCCAAACCGCTGAGCCATGAAGCTCACCCTCATCGGCACGGGTTACGTCGGTCTGGTCACCGGCACTTGCTTCGCCGAAGTCGGCCATCAGGTCGTGTGTGTGGACAACGACGCGGCCAAGGTCAAACTGCTCCAGACCGGCGGCATTCCGATTTATGAGCCGGGACTCGAAGAACTCGTGAAGAAAAACGTGGCGGCCGGACGGCTCACGTTCACCAGCAGTACCGCTGAAGGCGTCCAAAAATCCGACGTGATTTTCATCGCCGTGCCGACGCCGCCGCAAGCGGATGGTTCGGTGGATCTGAGCTTCATCGAAAAAGTCGCGCGCGACATTGCCGCGACCATGACCGATTACAAGATCGTCGTGGACAAAAGCACCGTCCCGGTCAAAACCGGCGAAAAGGTCACCGAAACCATCAGACGCTATTGCCCGGCAAAAGTGGACTTTGACGTGGTGAGCAATCCCGAGTTCCTGCGCGAAGGCTTCGCCGTCGGCGATTTAATGAAGCCCGACCGCGTTGTCATCGGCGTCCGCTCCCCGCGGCCCGTCGCGGCCATGAAGGAAATTTACGCGCCGTTCGACGCGCCGATTGTCGTCACCGACATCAATTCCGCCGAGCTCATCAAGCACGCTTCGAATTCATTCCTCGCGCTTAAAATTTCCTACATCAACGCCATCGCCGCCATTTGCGAAGCGACGGGCGCCAACGTCCAGGAAGTCGCGACGGGCATGGGTTTGGACGAGCGCATCGGTCGCCGGTTTTTGAACGCCGGCATCGGCTTCGGCGGCAGTTGTTTTCCAAAGGATTTAAGCGCGTTCATCAAAATCGCCGAGCAAAACGGCTGCGATTTTCGTTTGCTGAAGGAAGTCCAGCACATCAACGCCGACCAAATGGAACGCTTTGTCAAAAAGATCACCAACACGCTTTGGGTGCTCAAAGACAAAAAAATCGGCGTGCTCGGCCTCGCCTTCAAACAAAACACCGACGACGTGCGCATGTCACCGGCGATTGAACTCTGTCACCGCCTGCAAAAGGAAGGCGCAAAGTTGCGGGTGCATGATCCGAAGGCGATGGACAAGGCCAAAGCCGTGCTCGCGGACGCGACCTACGTGGACGACATGAACGCCGTGGCCGATGGTTGCGACGCGCTGGTTGTGGCCACCGAGTGGGATGAATTTAAAAAGCTTGATCTCGAACGCGCCCGCAAATCGCTCACCCATCCCATCATGTTCGACGGCCGCAATCTGTTCGACCGCGGGGAAATGGAACGGCTGGGCTGGATTTACAAAAGCGTCGGGCGGTGAAATCAGAGTTGGGGTAATGGAGCATTGGAGCAATGGAGCCGAACAAAAAATCAACACTCCACCACTCCAGCACTCCGACCCTGCAAACCATTGACGTTTCTGCCGCCTTGATTTTCCACGACGGCAAACTGCTCATTACTCAGCGCCACTCCGATGCGCATCTCGGCGGGCTGTGGGAATTCCCCGGTGGCAAGCGCGAACCGGACGAAACCTTCGAGCAATGCCTGGTGCGCGAAATCCGCGAGGAGCTCGGCGTGGAAATCTCCGTCGGCAAACTTTTTGAATCCGTCACTCACGCTTATCCGGAGAAAACCGTTCGCCTGAAATTTTTTGTCTGCCGGTTGGAACGCGGTGAACCGCAGATGCCCGGCTGTCAGGCGGTCAAATGGGCAGGCAAATCAGAACTGGAAGATTACGAATTTCCGGCGGCGGACGCGAAGTTGCTGGAAAAATTAAAAAGCCCACGCATGGTGTGGGCTTGAAGTTCGTGGTAGGGCGGCGTTGCCGCGCCGCCAACTCAATGAAAGGCTGCGCGGCAGCGCAGCTCTACCAATTCAGATCTTCCCGTAAGCTTCTTCGACGATTTGGCGGAAGTTGTTTTCGCCGACGTTGACAATGCCCATTTCGCGCCGGGCGTTTTCCGGCGAGTCGCTGGCGTGCGCGGCGTTGACCATGATGGTCGAGCCGAATTCGCGGCGGATGGAGCCGGGCGGCGCCTTGGACGGATCGGTCGGTCCCAGCACATCGCGGATTTTGGCGACGGCATTCACGCCTTCATAGACCAGCGCGATGCACTTTTCCGTGCCGGGTCTGGTCCACTCCTCGCGCGGCAACTCAGACGGCGCATGGCCGGACATGAAACGGATGATGTTCTCGAATTGATTGTCGCCGAAGGTCGCGCCGAGTGTTTCTCCAAGTTTTTTTTCCTCGGTGGCGGGAATTTTGAGGCCGAATTCCTTTTCCAGCGCGGCTTTGGCCTTGGCCCCGACCATGTCCTTGAGCTTGGTGCGGAGAACTTCGCGGACGGGACCGTAAAATTCCATCGCTTGGGCCACGCTCATGCGGTGCACCTTGATTCCCACAATGAACAGGCCGGCGCGTGAAAAAAAGTCAATGACATTGCCGGGGCGTCCGGTCGGGAAACGAAAATTATCCGGTTTGATGAGCACGAGCGTGCGCTGGCCGGTTTCGCCGGGTTGGTAGGCAATGACATTTTCCAGCACGCCGCCATCTTGGTCGGAAAAGCGCGACCACAATTTGAGTTTCGCATCGGCTTCTTCCACGTTTGGCGCGGCGAGGACTGCCGGTTCAAAGTACCGAATCTGCCCGTCATCGTCCGTGATCAGGTCGCCGTAAGTATCACGAATGGTTTCCCCCACGCGGCGTTCCGGACTGAGGTTGCCGACGACGGAACGAACCTTTCGCACGGCGTCATCGCCACGGAACAGGAGCACCATCACCCGGCGGCGCCGTCCGGTCTTGGGGTCGGGTGAGAAATTTCGGATGACGTATTGGCAAAGCAGTTCCTGGATTCGCCGATCTTGCGGGTCATGGTCGGAGACAATGGTTTCGGCATATTGCCTGATCAGCTCGGCGCTGGGCGCGAGCATGCGCATGGCTGCCAGATCCAAACCCGTCCGCGAAATCAACCGGCTTAAAATTCCGCCGGTGCGCGACTTGTAAAGCGAATAGGGCGTGATGATGACATAAGCGAGTTGTTGCGGCATAATCAGTTCGGGGTCGGCGGATTGGCCGGCGTCGCACTGGTAGCGGCTTTGCCGCCCAAAATCTTGAACATCACCGTGCCACAGGTCGGGCATTTGCCCTTGATCGCCTTGCGCCCGTTTTTCATCGTCTCTTCAACGCCGTTGGCGATTTCCTTCTTGGCTTTGCACTTAACGCAATATCCTTCGGCCATAAAAATTTTCCCGGCCACGCGCTTCATGCGCCGGACGGCTAGGCACACAGTCTAAAGAAGGCCATCCGCCAACGCAACTCGGAAAAGGAATCTGCAAAACTAATTGGAAATCAACTGCTTGCAGTCAGTCAAGCCGCCGGCACAGGCCCGAAATTGGCGGAACCGCTTGCCTAATCGTTTATTGCGGATTATACCCATCCCATGATAATTATCGCCGATGCCCGACGCCGGGTGACGCTGCCCAAACCCGCTCATCCCGGCGACGCTTTTGACTTGGAAACGCCTGGATCTGGCCAGTTTCTTTTGACGCGACTGGCAAAACCGGCGCGCAAAGTGACCTTGAGCCGGGAAAATGGATTTTTAGTCGCCACTTCCGGCAAGCGCATCACGATGGCCGGGACCCGCAAATTGATGGATCAATTTCCATGACCTGCTTGCTGGACGTGTCCACCTTGCTGGCGTGGCTGTGGGCAGACCACGAACATCACCAGCGCGTCATCCGCTGGCAGAAAGGAAAGTCCATTGCCGTATGCCCGATCACTGAACTTGGTTTCCTCCGCATCTCGACGCAGCCTGCATTTGGCGCGACGATGGATGAAGCGCGGGAAATGCTGGCGTTCTGGCACAAGAAGGTTCAGCCGCATTTTGTTCCCTGCGATTTGAAAATTCCCGACAGCGCGCCCGCGCCCGCGAGCGGCCGGACAACAGATTTTTATCTGGCGAGTCTGGCTGACAAACACGGAATGAATTGGGCGACGCTGGATGAAAACAGCAAACATCAAGCGGCGTTTGTGTTGCCGGAGTAAAATCAAATTAAAAAAACATGAGCGGCCTTCCCCGCAATGCGGAAGAGGCCGTTTTTGGTTTTGCGGATGAGCGTCCGGCAAATCCAGTCGCGCGAATTTTCAAGGGGATGGCGAACGATTCTCCTTCTCTTTATGCGAGGTCAAGAGCGGCGGAGGGCCGCCGCAGTCCAAGACGCTGGCGCGTTCTCCGGCAACGACCGAATCTCGCGAAGCGTCGTGGAGTGCGCCAGTCCTCTGGCGCTTTGGCAGGCCGGGATGTAGGTGACGACGTGAGGAGTCTCTGACTGAAAATTTTCGGACGTGGTCAAATCGGTGCAAGACGCAGCTGTTTTGGTTTTGGTTTATTGAGTTTACTTCACCGCTGTTTCCTCAATTCCGTTTTCAAAATCTTTCCCGTCGCATTGCGCGGCGACGCGGGCAGGAAGGTCAATGCGTTGCAACGCAGCGCGGCGATTTTTTCCGCCACGCTTGCATACGGGACAAGGCTTTGTCGCGGTTGAAGAATGCAAGCAATTGCCCGGTCGTCATGCCACCGGTCTTTCGCGCCACCGTTTCTTTCCATCGGCGCGATTCGACCACGGCATCAAACGTTTTTTTCTTGGTCGCCATAAATCAATTCCAACGGAGTCAAGATACGCGCGGGACGATAGCCTTGCAAGAGATTCACGCCGTTGAAGGCTGTTTCTCTTTGATAATTCGCCAGATGTTTGAAATTCCAACTCACAATCAGTCCAACCTGTTCAATGGCGATGGCGACGTGGCGAGCGTCGTCCGCATAGTTGGGCGAAACCACGCCGGCGACCTGATATGCTTGCATCAAAGTTTCCGCTTCCGGTGTCAAAGGCAGGATTTGTTTGGCATCAGTGAAAGTTTCGGCGAAGAATTTTTGGATTTCGGACGGAGCACCTTGAATTTCTCCTTCGGTGACAACGGAAACAAAAAGCTGATAAAGTCCCAAGTCCGCCTGCCGGAACAATTCGCGCGTGGCCGCTTTGAATTCATCGTCGAAGCAGCCGCCAATGACTGACGTGTCCAGATAGAGCGTTGGAATTTTCATGAATTTTCGTTATTCATTTCATCCCCTGTTTTCTCAATTCCGTTTTCAAAATTTTGCCCGTTGCGTTTCGAGGCAAAGCGGGCATGAAAACGATGCGTTTGGGCACTTTGTAATCCGCCAGTTTGCCGCGCACGAATTGCAGGAGTGCCTTTTCATCAACGGTTTGCCCTTCTGCCGCAGCGACGAACGCCACCGGCTGCTCGCCCTTGCGCGCGTCCGGCACGCCGATGACCGCCACCTCTTTGATGCCGGGAAACTGGTAAATGACCTCCTCGATTTCGCGCGGATAAACGTTGTTGCCGTTGACCAGCAGCATGTCCTTTTTGCGGTCGGTGATGTAAAAGTAGCCGTCGGCGTCGCGATAACCGATGTCGCCGGTCAACAGCCAGCCGTTGCGAAACGCCCTGGCCGTTTCTTCCGGCTGGTTCCAATAGCCGAGCATCACGTTGCCGCCGCGCACGCAGATTTCACCAGCCTCGCCGACGCCGAGAATTTTTCCCGAATCATCCTGCGCGCTGACTTCGACATTCGGAACCGGCAATCCAACCGAACCGGGCTTGCGCACGCCGTGAATCGGATTTTTCGATACCACCGGGCTGGCTTCGCTCAGGCCGTAACCTTCGATCAGCGGAATTCCATATTTCGCCTCAAAATCTTTCAGCACCTGCACCGGCAACGGCGCCGAGCCGCTGATGCAAAGGCGGAACGGCAATTTGACTGGCGCCGGCGAACTCGCCAGCATGCGATAAAACGTCGGAATCGCCGGCAAAATCGTCGCCTGCCGCGCGCACATCTCCTGCAAAATTTGCCGCGGGTGGTTCAGCGATTTGACGAGCACCAGCGAACCGCCCACGATCAGCGGCAGAAAGATTCCGACCGTCAGCATGTAACTGTGAAACAGCGGCAACAGCACCGCCATCCGATCCTGATCCACCGTTTCGAGCACCAGCCGGCAGCTTTCGACGTTCTGCAGCAGGTTGCCGTGCGACAGCATCGCGCCCTTCGGCCGGCCTGTCGTGCCGGACGTGTAAATAATGACCGCCAGGTCTGACTCGTTACGAGTCGGAGGAGATGGGAGATGGGAGATGGGAGATGGGGAAGCGGGAAAATCTTCGACCCGGGAAATTTTGAGCTGCGGTCGTGCCGCGAGGAGCGCGGGCGCGTGAAGGGCGAGTTCATCGTCCGTGATGAGCACGTCAATGCCGCCGTCCTTTAAAATGTAATTCACCTCGTCCGGCTTGAGGAAATTGTTGATGGGCACGAGCACCGCGCCCGCGCCAAGAATGCCAAAGACCGCCGGGATGAATTCCGGACGGTTTTTGAGCCAGAGCGCGACGCGGTCGCCGGGTTTGACGCCGAATTTGCCGGTCAATTCAGCCGCCACCGCGCCCGACTGCGCGGACAGCGTGGCATAACTGAATTCGCTTTCGCCCCAATACAAGGCGATTTTATCCGGCCGTCTTTCCACCGAGGCGGCAAACGCAGTGGCCAAATTCATGGTGCCAGACAGTACGAAAAATGTTCACCAACTCGCAAGGGATGAAACCGGATGGTGTAGTGTCGGCGCTACGCGCCCAATACGCCTCCGCCGTGCGCAACGACAAACAGCGGAAATGGAATGGTTTTTACGTCCGCCCTCATCCTGACCTTCTCCCGTTCACGTTTGCCAGCTCAAGGGAATCGCAACGGCCACCGGGATAATTTTTTATTCTCCGGATGGTCGCGTTGCTCAAGGTGAGCTTCCGTAAATCAATTTGCGGCGGCTTCGAGGATTTGCCGGGTCGCGGCGGTTTGGATTCAGACGGCTTTTTCTCCGATGCCTTCAGCGCATCCAGCTTGCTGCTGCCGTCCGGGTTTTCAACCAAACTGACTGTCGGCGAAACGAGCGCGATTTCGGACACGCGCAGGTTGCCGCCGAAGATGCTCCAAAGACTGTAGCTCACGCTGACTTCCGGCGCGGTGATGACCGGTTCCCGGCCTTTCGCCTGCACTTTCAGGCCGCGCACCGTGATTTTGCTGAACGGATGGACCGAGATGCCGGTGACCGTGACATCCGCGTGAATCACGGCGCTCACGCGGGGAAGAATGACGCCTTTGATGAAACCGGAACTCGTCACGACCGGATACGCCACAAGCGTCAAGATCACCAGCACCCCGGCAATCCACACCGCAATCGGCAGCGCGCGCTGCAGCCAGCTCCGCTGCTTTTCGATGGTCAGTGATTCAATCGTTGCCATAAGACATCAAAATTGAATGACACAGTGCCGCTGTCTTTTTCAGTAGTGCTCCACGCCGTGCAACCTGTTCCTTCGAAATGTAACTTTTTATTCGGACGCTGTCATTACCGAAACATTCAATTCAAATAATAACGGGCGCATCTCAATTTTTGAGCAGGGCGATATAAATCGGAAACCGCAGTGTTTAGAGTTATTTCATTAACACCCTGCTTTAGCGGGGCGTTAATGAGAGCCAGATGGGAACCCGCACAAAAAGTGAGATGCGCCCGAACCAAAGACTCCGGCAGCATTTTCATTTTCTGATTTCACTCCATCGCTATACTGCCGGCGTGATTGATACCAACGCAAAGCTCGCCGCCTTCCTCCCCACGTTGAAATCCGCGACCTGGCTGGCCCTCGACACCGAGGCCGACAGCCTGCACGCCTATCCGGAAAAAGTCTGCCTGATTCAAATCAGCACGACCGCCGGCGACGAATTGATTGATCCGCTGGCGAAAACAGACCTGGACCCTCTGCTCGACGCGCTGGCCGTCCACGAACTCATCATGCACGGCGCGGATTACGATTTGCGCCTGTTCCGCAAACATCACGAGTTTGTCCCGCGCGCCATTTTCGACACCATGCTCGCGGCGCGGCTTTTGGGCGAACGGCATTTTGGCCTGAGTTCGCTCGCGGAAAAATTTCTCGGGGTAAAACTGGACAAGGCTTCGCAAAAGGCCGATTGGGCGCGGCGTCCGCTCACCGAACGGATGGAAACCTACGCGCGCAACGACACGCACCACCTCAAGCCGCTTTCCGACAAGCTGAAGCTTGAACTCCAAAATAAAAACCGCCTGGGCTGGCATCAGGAATTGTGCGCGCGGTTGATTGTTGAATGTTCGCAACCACCCGTCGTGGACGGGGATTCCGTCTGGCGCGTGAAAGGCAGCCACGCGCTGAATCGTGACGCGCTGGCCGTGATGCGCGAACTCTGGCGGTGGCGCGAAACCGAAGCCATTGCCGCAAACCGCCCGCCATTTTTTATCATGAGCCACGAAAAACTCGTGGACATCGCCGTCGCCGTGGCTGCGCATCAACCCGTCGAACCGCTCCTATCACCGCGGATGTCGCCGCGCCGCCGCGACAGTCTGGCTGCGGCCGTCAAAACCGCGCTCCAGCTCTCTCCGGACCAGCATCCGGAAATTTTGCGGCATAAAGGACATCGCCTGACCGAAGCCGAAATGCGCCGCTATCGCGAATTGGAGCGGCGCCGCGACGCGCACGCGCACAAGCTGGGCATTGACCCGACGCTCATTGCCCCGCGCGCCACCTTGGGGGATTTGGCGCGGGACTGGGACAAGCACGCCCCGGAATTGATGAACTGGCAACGGGAGTTAATGAAATGATGAGCGCATCCCGCGCCGCCACCAAGGTAGGGCGGCGCTGCCGCGCCGCTCAAACTTCCACCAGAACGAGCGGAGCGATGTTCTTGCGTGCGTAGCCCCATGGTTCCGCCAGCATTGCTGCGCTTGCTGGCGGTGAGATTGAGGCTAACCAGCAGGTTTGCCCCACCATCGTTGGTGGTGCCGCAAACTGCGCCCTGCCTTGAGGCAACATCCATTTGTAACTTGAACAATGGGACTGGCGGTGCTATAAAAAGTTAATCCGAATCTTATGAAGCCCCTGTACCAACGATTGGGGGTGGCTCTTTTGGCACTCTTGTCCTTCCAGGTTTCCGCGACGACTCATTATGTGGACCTGAACAGCACCAATCCCGTTTCGCCTTACACCAACTGGGCCACCGCCGCGACGAACATCCAGGACGCCGTTGATGCGACTAATCCCGGCGATCAGATTTTAGTGACGAATGGAGTTTACACGTCGGGCGGGCGCGTGGTGCATGGGTTCCTGTCAAATCGCGTGGCAGTGACAAAGCCCGTGACGGTGCAAAGTGTCAACGGTCCGGCGGTGACGACGATTCAGGGCAAGCATGACGCACCGTATGTGACCTTCGGGAACAGCTCGGTGCGATGTGCGTATCTGACCAATGGCGCAACTCTGATGGGCTTTACATTAACCGACGGAGCTACACGAAATTCAGGCGGCGAAGACGGCAATGGTGGCGGCGGCTGGTGTGAATCAACGAGCGCGGTTGTGTCAAATTGTGTGCTGGCTTATAACTCGGCGCGCACTCTCGGCGGCGGCGGCTATTCGGGCACGTTTGTTGATTGCACGTTTGTTGGCAATTCAGCCGACAGCGGTGGAGGAGCATATCTGAGTATCTTGGATCATTGTACGCTGAGTGGTGGCTCGGCCTTTTCCGGCGGCGGGGCAAATTCCAGCACACTGACCAACTGTACTGTCTCGGGCAACAGAGCCGGTGATGGCGGCGGCGTATTCAATTCTACGTTGTACAACTGTACCATCAGCAACAACCAATGGGGTTTTCAAGGCGGTGGAGCGTCCAGTTCCACTCTCAACAATTGCACGCTCAACGGCAACTCGGTGAGCGATCCTACCGGAGGCAGCACGACATTTGGCGGCGCGGCACTCAATTGTACGCTCAATAATTGTACTGTATCCGGAAACTCGGCGGGATCGTATGGTGGAGGCGCGTATTCTTCGACACTAAACAACTGCAACGTGATTAACAACTCCGCAGGGGTTTATGGCGGGGGAGCATATCAGTCCATTTTAAACAACTGCACGGTGATTGGCAATGTGGCTGTAGCCTGGAGTGGTGGCGGAGCAATCAGCAGCACACTGAACTATTGCACGGTGTCTGGAAATTCGGCGAGGCATTCAGGCGGAGGAGCGGTAAGTTCCACACTGAACAATTGCATTGTGATTAGCAACTCGGCGGGAACATACGGCGGCGGGGGTGCAAGATACGGAACGCTGAACAACTGCACAGTTATTGGCAACTCAGCGCCGATTGGGGGCGGCCTTCTAGATTCTACATTCAACAACTGCATTGTTTATTATAATACGGCACCATCCGGTTCAAATTACCTTGGAACCGCGGCGGCAAATTACTCTTGCACAACTCCGCTTCCGAGTAATGGGATCGGCAACATCACGAACGCACCACTCTTTGTCAACCAAGCTGGCGTAAATCTACGTTTACAAACTAATTCTCCTTGCATCAATGCTGGAAATAACGGTTACGCGACCAACAGCGCAGACTTGGACGGCAATCCGCGCATTAAGGGTGGAACGGTGGACATCGGCGCGTATGAATTTCAATCGCCCGCTTCGGTCATTTCCTATGCCTGGCTCCAGCAATATGGCCTGACGAACAATGGTTCGGCTGATTACGCGGATTCGGACAACGACGGCATGAACAACTGGCAGGAATGGATTGCCGGCACAAGCCCCATCAATGCCTCGTCGGTATTGAAAGTGTTGGCGCCCTCCAACAATGTTTCCGGCACGACCATCACCTGGCAAAGCGTAAGTGGTGTGACTTATTTCCTCCAGCGCAGCAGCGACCTTGGAGTACAACCGCCTTTCTCAACGATTCAAAGCAACATCGCCGGCCAGGCTGGCACGACCAGTTACACCGACGCCACCGCCATCGGGCCCGGCCCGTTCTTCTACCGCGTCGGCGTCCAGTAATACGTTGTTTGCGATTTCGGATTCGCCGTTCGGATTTCGGATTTCTTTCGGGCTTCGGCCTTCGGATTTCGGATTTGAACCCGAGGAACTTGCAGCAATGCATGGGGATCACCGTTGGATGAGATGTTCCTTATATCGCCATTATTCGGCCCGGACGACCCGGCAGCCGAAAAGCCCGCCGGCATAATTGCCGGGTTGCGCCTGCAATCGGATCGTCACCGTCTCCTTTCCTTTGGTGAGTTCGGTGGCAATGGGATATGTGGCATCCCAGAATTCACCGGGTTTGTTTTCGAGCAGCTTTTGCGTGGCGATTTTTGTGCCGTCCACAAGAATATCGAACATGCGCCTTCCGGTTTCACCGCCCCACCAGGTGCAAAGCAGCACATTGTTCGTGACCGGGTCAACTTTCATTTCGAATGAAAACCAACCGCCGTCATACGCGTGCCGCAGCTTGCGACCGAAGGCCTGCCCGGGATCGCTCTTCTCCCCTTGCACGTTGTGATCGCGTTCGGGCTGCATTTCGCCGGGCTGAAACACGTCCACCGTACGGGCGTCCAGTTCCTTCTGCCGCCGCACGCCGGCTTCGTATTCCGCCTGGCGGGCCTTCCATCCGGATTGAGTGAACACCTGCCAATACACCGAGTAACGTTGGTCGTGAATCTGATACAGCGGGACCAGCGTCACGTCTTCCGGCTGTCCCAGATCCTTCGTGCGGAAGACCAGCGGCTGGCTGGTCGGCGCAATATGTTTGAGCAGTGAATCCCGGTCGCTAACGAACACCGGTGCCGGCGGCGTTGGCCGGGACAGAAACTCGGTTTGGTCTTTGGCGTAAGGATGGGGCATTCCGTTGGTGCCCAGTTCACCGGCCAGCACGATCGGACCGTAAAGCACCGCCACAAAATTCGTCGCTCCGGGCAGCGGCTCGGTCTGCAGTTCCATCGGCAATCGAACCTCTACGCGGTCGCCGTCGCGCCACCGGCGATTCAGCGTCAAGTAAGAGCCGGGCGTGCCGCTGACGGTCTGGTTTTCTCCGTTCACGCTCACGGTCACTGGCGACCGCGCCCAGGCGGGCCGGCGGATTTTCAGTGCCAGTTTGACCGGGTGATCGCATTTGAAAACCAGCCGCGTCGAGTCGCTTTCCGGGAACTTTGTTTCCTGCCGCACGAGCAGATTTTTTTCCCGCCAGGTGAGTTCGGACGGAATGAACAAATTCACATACAGCGAGGAGTCGTTGTGAAAGTAGATCGCGTCGCCGTACCGGGCATGATTCTCCATGCCGGAGCCGACGCAGCACCAGAATGAATCCTGCGCGGTCGAGTAGGTTTTGAAACCACCGGGTTGCAGCGACATGAAATAGACAAACATGCCCGTCTCCGGATCCTGTGACGCGAGAATGTCGTTGTAGAGCGCGCGTTCGTAAAAATCCATCGCGGCGGCATCGGGCGACCATTCAAAAAGATGCCGGGTGAGTTTGAGCATGTTGTACGTGCAACAGGTCTCGCACGTGGCGCCCGCCAGGTGGCGCGCGAAATCCGGCACCGGGAAAAAGTGTTCCGCGTCGCCATGGCCGCCCACGGCGAAGGAGCGATGCAAGGCAACCCGTTCCCAGAAGAACCGGGCAATGTCGGCGTAGCGACCTTCCCCGGTCAATTCGTAAATCCGCGCCGCGCCGATGGTCTTGGGGATTTGCATGTTGGAGTGCAATCCATCCAGCATGTCCTTTCCGGCCGCCAGGGGATCGAGGACGGCCTGGTGGTAAAATTTTTCCGCTAGGCGGAGATAATTGGTATTGCCCGTCAGCGCATAGAGGTCCGCCAGGGACTCGTTCATGCCGCCCTGTTCACAGACCAGCATCTCCTGCCATTGCGCTGCCGTCAGGTTCTTCGTGGTGGTGTCAGCCCAGTTGGCGAAGTTCGTGGCCACCCCCAGCGCCCTGGCGCTGTCGCAGAAGCGGCCGGCGTCAATCAAACCGGCGAAAATCTTGTGGATGTTGTACCATGGCACCCAGGCGCCGTTCAGATCGAAACCGTGGGCGCGAATATCCCCGCGAGCAATCTCGGCGAAAATCTTTTTGCCGTCCGGGATGGCTTCCACATAGCCGTTCCCATTGGCCTGCTGACATTCGGCGAGCTCATCCACGATGTAGTTCACGCGGTCGCGGAACTGCGCGTCGCCCGTGTCCTCGTACATTCTCGCGCAGGCCGACAGGTAGTGACCGAGGCTGTGTCCGGCAAGCCCTTTTGATTCCCAGCCGCCATATTTCCCGCCCTTGGGTTTCAAACCGGCTTCCGTGCGAAACCCGCTCAACAGACGGTCCGGTTCGAGGCTGAGGAGATATTTCGCGTCCATCTCCATGGCGTGCTTGAACGGGCCGTCCAGCAGGCGAACGTCCTTCGGCTCAAACGGCCGCGCGCCCAGAACGATGGCAGGCGCGACCTTGTCATTGCCAATCGGATCACCGGGCCGGTCCGCCGCGTACAAACTCACACCCGGCAGAAACAGGGCGGCCAGAGCCAGGAAGCCGGCAGATTTTGAATTGCAGATATTCATGGTCATGGTGCAGACCGAAAGAAACAGCCGATGGCGGCAGCCAACGTTATCCGATGTCTCCGCCGAAGTTTGCGTGCGCGCCATTGACGATCCACAAGGAAACAAGTTGCCGTGGTGCCCGCGAATGTGTCAAGGGCCGATGGCGACCCGGTAAAAGCGATTTGAACCTGTGACGCCGCGGTAAAATCCATCGTTTAGGGACAAAGCAAAGTCGTGACACGAGGGCAACCATTGGCAAGAGCGGGAGCTCCATTTGGCGGAGCCAAAGGCTCGTAGAGCCGGGCGGGCGGGCGCGAGCGAGTCAATTCCACGAATTGACACAAATTCTGTTTGCCGCACGTGTCGCGCCGAAATTCCATGAAGGCGGAAAAAGACGCAAAAATATTTATCACGGACGTCCACATTGGCTGTCGGCTGTCGGGTATTGGATGTTCGGCGTTCGATGTTGAATGTTCGATGTTCCCCCACCGCGTGAGGCGAAGCCCCGTAAAGGGGCGTGGCCCTCACGGGGGCTTTACGCCCTTTTACGCGGAACCATCTTTCCCCTCTCCCATCGGACGAACAATGGGTTCGAACACCGCCGGGTCCAGCTTCGCCAGCACGGGCGCGGCCGCCGCGCGCAGCCCCGGGATGGACCGGTAAAACAAGCCCGCAATGACAATGCAAATGACGCCGCTTGCCGTCAACGTCACCGTCGTGCCCCATTTGGCGGCGAGGAAACCCGCGAGCAGGTTGCCCGCCGGCATGGTGCCCGTGAACGCCATCGAGAAAATGCTCATCACCCGCCCGCGTTTGTCATCGTCCACCAGCGTTTGAATCAGCGTGTTGCTCGACGCCATCAGCAGCACCCCGCCCATGCCCGTCAACGTCAGGCAGCCCAGCGACAGCGGCAGCCAGCGCGACGACGCGAAACCAATCAGCCCCACGCCCATCGCCGCGCCGCCGAACGTGATGACCCGGCCCAGCCCGTGAATCGTCGTGCGCGAGCCGAGATACAACGCCCCGCTCAAGGCGCCGACGCCTGAGGCCGACATCAAATAACCGAGCGTGCGCGCGTCGCCGAAAAACACATCCCGCGCGTAGATGGGCGTGAGCACCGTGTAAGAAAACCCAATCGCGCTGATGGCCGCCACCACGCCGATCAACGCCTTGATGGGCGCGAAACCAAACGCATAACGAAATCCCTGCCGCAATTCGATCCACGGATGCTGCCGCACCGGCCGCGCCGGACGTTCGGGCAGACGCATCGCGAGCAGCGCGACGATGACCGCCACGTACGTGAGGCCATCCACCAGATAACACAGGCCCGGCCCGAATCCGGCGATGACGAATCCGGCGACGGCCGGCCCGATCAGCCGCGCGAGATTGAACAGCGACGAGTTCAACGCGATGGCATTGCCCAGATGCTCCTTGCGCTCGACGAATTCCACGACCAACGCCTGCCGGGTGGGCATGTCCACCGCGTTGATGACCCCCTGCACCAGGCTCAGGATGATCAGATGCGGAATGCCAATCGTATGCGTAAGCGCAAAGGTCGCGAGTGCGAAGGATTGGAGCATGGAACAAACCTGCGTGGCGACCAGGAGCCGGTGCCGGTTGACCCGGTCAACCCAGACCCCGGCAAACGGCGCGAGAAAGAAAATCGGAATCTGGCTGGCGAAACCGACCACGCCCAGCAGGAACGCCGACGAACTCAGATGATAAACCAGCCACAGCGATGCCGTCTGCGTCATCCAACTGCCGACCAGCGAGATGATTTGTCCGGCGAAGAACAGGCGATAATTCCTGGCCGCGAGCGCGCTGAATAATTGCGTCAACCGCATTGCCAAAATTAACCGAAAATCGTCCGGAGCGCATATCATTTAGCCGCAAAAAGGCGCAAAGGCACTGCAAAAGGCAGGGCGCGTCACTCCGTGCGCGCCGTGATTTCTTTATCCGCGAATTGCGCGAATTGACGCGAACAACACAGGACAGGCTTCCCGCCGGTCTGCGTCAATCCAATGACCGGCATACAAGCTCATTGAACTGGCTGACCGACACGATTTTTGTGCGTCCGAGTTTGCGTGCCTCTGTGAAATCCCGGTCGCCGGTGATGAGAAAATCCACGTCGGCCGCCAGGCGCAAGCCAGAAACCTGGCATCTTTGACATCGCGCGGAAATGAAACCGGCATTTCCACCGGCCATTCCGCAATTGCCGAATCAAAGCGTTCATCCCATTGAGACAGTACGGAATCCGGCAAACCAAACTTCGGACAGCAAAGAACTTCACGATATTCCGTCAAAATTTCCGGGATGCCACCCATTGAAAATCCGGGCGGGCGATGATGAACAACAGAACCTTTTCGGGAACCCGGTCGCGAAGAATGGCGGAGACAACAACGTTCGTGTCAACGACCACTCTCATTGGCTGGAGCGGTAGGCGGCGATATCATCGTCCGTGACGCGCTGCGCGGCGGACAATGTTTGGGTGTTGCGCAACAAGCGTTGCCACTCGGCGGTCTCGGCTTTGGCGGCGCGTCGGCGGCCAAGATATTCCACAAACCCCAAAGCCTCCGACTGCAACTTGCCGGGAAGCGACTTGGCCTTTTCGTAAATCAAATCCACCGTGCTCATGGTGTAAAAATAACCCGCCAACCCTTAATCTTCAACCAACTTTTATTTGCCGCGAAAAGGCGCGAAATGGCAGAGAAAGGGTAATACCCCGAAAAGAGGGTAATAACAAATTGCACGAAGTGTCGGCGCTGGCTTGCCGCGGCGTAACCTATGGCGTAGCCGGGCCGCAGCGCTCGCTGGCAGAAAACCGGGAATTAGGTACTAACTCGCAAACTAGGTAATAAACCAGGTAATAACGACTTGACGCGAATTTCGGAGGGCTGAGCTCCGCGTAGCTTTTGCGGAGAAGAGTTCGATGCCTGCCCTCCATAGTTCCGCCCGGGGAACGACGGAGGATTCGGTGTCCCGTCCCGCCCTGCGGGACGGTTCGGGGTGCAACTTTGCACTGTTCTTGAAGTGAATCCCTGGCCTCGGGTCACTGGCGACTGGAAAGTCGCCGAACCCGCCGACAGGAATGTCGGCGCTACGTCGTGGACATTCTTGTCCGCGAGTTCCGGGGACTTTCCAGTCCCCAGTTTAAGAACAGTGTCGAGTTACACCCCCCTTTGCGGCGCTCTCGCTGGGATTAACCTTGACGAGCCGTGTTTGTTGTGGAGTAATAACGCCACGCTATGAGATTGGGCAAAGTCAGATTTGTTACGCTCCTCGGAATTCTTGCTTCGACGACTCTCCAGCCGGCTTCAATTTGGGGTGTCACGATCCGGGATGACCAGCCCGACAGCAGTTATTTAGCCCTTGCCGCCAGCATGGAATACGCTCCGGTTGGAACGTTTGTTAACAGTTGGGGCTATACCGGCAGCGGCACGCTCATCGCGCCGGACTGGGTGCTGACTGCCGCACACAATCTGATTCTCGCCAGTTCCGGGACTTTCACAATTAACGGGACTTCCTATACCTCGACCCAACTCATTGGCAATCCGGGCTGGAATGAAAACAATTCGTTCGGCGGTTACGATTTTGGCCTGGTGCATCTCAGCTCACCGGTCGTGGGTATTACTCCGGCGACGCTCTACACCGGATCATCGGATTTGGGGCAGATCGGAACATTTGTCGGATTCGGCTTCACGGGGACGGGCCTGACCGGCTGGAAAATCCTCGATAACCAGAAGCGGGCATTTCAAAACGTCATTGATGGAAACTTCGGCAATCCATCCATATTGCTGGCCTCCGATTTTGACAACCCTCACAATGCAGCGGACAACGGTTTCGGAAGTGCAACGCCGCTGACGCTTGAGGGCTGCGTGGCGCCGGGCGACAGCGGTGGCGGTGTGTTTATTACGATTGGCTCGCAAACCTATTTGGAAGGCGTGATCTCCTTCGTCGCTTCCATAGATGGCAATTCAAATTCCGATTATGGTGACGCCAGTGGCTTCGGACGGGTCTCGGCCTTCATACCTTGGATAACCAGCACGATCCCTGAACCCTCGGTATCCACGCTGCTGGTGGCCGGAGCTGGTCTGGGCATGCTTTTTGGGCGTCGCCATCGGCAAGTGAATAAATAGCCGCAAAAAGGCGTAAAAAATCTTTAAACACGGATTTAACCGCAGAGAACGCAAAGAACGCAAAGGTGGGGACGGACCGCCGGGCCGTCCATTTTGGTGGGGCGAGGTTCCTGACGAGCCGGTTTTACTCTCAACGCTCAACCTTCAACTCTCAACCAATCATCAACCGCTAAACACGCCAACCACGCGAAAACTTCGGAGGGCGGAGTTTCACGACGCCCCAAATCCATTTTAGCCTTTAGCCTTCATTGCCGCGCCATAGCGGAAGCGACGGCGGGAGCCTCTGAACTTTAGCCTTTAGCCTTCAGCATTTAGCATTCGCTAAGCTTGTAGTTGATAGTCCACAGACGGCTTTTTTTCCTTTGTTATCAATGCCTTATGCAATGGCCAACATTGTGAATAAGTCCAACAAAATAACTATTGACTTACTTTTTTAATATTGTAGGATTTATGCATGAACGTAGCAACAAAGCCAGATGCGGTTTACTTTTCAAGCAAAGGCCAGGTCGTCATTCCCCGGCGGTTGCGCCGGGAATTTGAGATCGAGGAAGGCACGCGGGCTTACGTGGAGTCCACGCCGGAAGGGATTCTCATCAAGCCGGTCACTGCCAAGTTCATCCGCGGTCTGCGCGGATCACTCAAGGGCACCAAGGCGATGGACACTTTCATGGCTGAACGGCGGCGGGAAAGGGATTTGTAAAATGGCCACCAAAGTTCTGGATAGCTGGGTGCTCATGGCCCTTTTCAACGAGGAACCTGCCGCCGATGCGGTGGAAAAACTTTTGGCGCAGGCCACCGCCGAGAAACACAGGCTGTTGATGAGCGTGGTGAACTGGGGCGAAATTTACTATTCCGTGATGCGCGGGGCTTCGCCGGAAATGGCGGAACAAAAGGCGAGAGAGATTGCGGCCATACCCGTTGAGATTGTGGATGCCGATCTTGCACAAACCCGCCAAGCTGCCATCTTCAAGGCCACCAAAAAAATGTCCTATGCTGACTGTTTTGGCGCGGCGCTCGCCAAAATTAAGAATGCCGAATTCGTGACCGGCGACCCGGAGCTTAAGGAAGTGGAAAAAGAAATCAAAATCAACTGGCTGAAATAGCCGGCCTGCCACGTGGCGCAGCTTTACGCGGTCCACCGCGTGAGACGGAGTCTTTTACGCGGCCCTTCAGCCTTCAGCCTTTAGAATTTAGCCTTTGTTGTTCCGCCTTTAGCCTTTATCTCACCGCCGCTTCTGCAATGCTCCCGCGCATGACACCCTCCTCGCTCGTGAACTCCGCGGCTGCACTTTGCTCTCTTCGCCGGATCGGCGCCTGCCTTGGCCTGCTCTGGCTGGGCTTCACGCTCACCGCCCTGCCCGCCGGCGCCGCCGAAACGCAACCCGCCAAACCCGCGCCCATCCCCGTCATCCTCGACACGGACATCGGCGACGACATTGACGATACCTGGGCGTTGGCCCTGCTGCTCAAATCGCCGGAGTTGGATCTGAAGCTTGTGGTGGGCGATTACGGTGAGGCGCAATACCGCGCGCGGCTGCTCGCGAAACTGCTCGAACGCGCCGGGCGCAGCGACGTGCCCGTGGGCGTTGGCCTCGACATCGCACCGCGCGGCGACGGCCGCCAGGCCGCGTGGGTCAAGGACTACAGTCTCAAGTCCTATCCGGGCAAAGTCCACCCCGATGGCGTGCAGGCGATCATTGACACGATAATGAACTCGCCGCAGACCGTGACGTTGATTTGCATCGGCCCCATGCCGAACATCGCCGAGGCGCTGAAACGCGAGCCGCGCATTGCGCAACATGCCCGGTTCGTGGGCATGCAGGGCAGCGTGCGCGTGGGTTACGGCGGAGCGAAGCAACCCCAGGCGGAATGGAACGTGAAGGCCGATCCCAAGGCCTGCCAGCAGGTTTTTGCCGCCCCGTGGGACATCACCATCACGCCGCTCGACACCTGCGGCTTCGTGACCTTGACCGGCGACAAATACCGGCGCGTCCGCGATACGACCGACCGCAACGTCGCCGACGTCATCGCCAACTATCGCATCTGGGTTGTCGGCGACGCCAAGTTGCCAGCGGACATGGCCGACCAACGCAGCAGCACGCTGTTCGATACTGTGGCCGTCTATCTCGCCATCCGGCAGGACCTGTGCGTGATGGAGAAACTCGGCCTCCGCGTCACCGACGACGGATTCACGGTCATTGATCCGCAGGCGAAGCAAGTCAACGTGGCCACGAGGTGGAAAGACCTTGGCGCGTACGAGGATTTCCTGGTGGAACGGCTGGCGGGAAGCGTTAAGGCCGGCGCGCGCAGAAACTTCTTTACGCGAATTTCACGAATTAACACGAATTGATTTCTGTTTGTGGTAGGGCCGTGCTGCTGCACGGCCAAATTCCGGCTGGCTGCCGAAGGCTGACGGGTGCAGTATCAGGCCATTCATTGATGAATTGGTTCAAATCACTTTGGAAAAAACTGACTGCGCCGCCGACGGACGCGCCGCGCGTCAATGTTCAAATCCGGACCAAGTCCACGCCGGGCGTGCCGCATGTGCTGGCTAATCCTGAAGGCCTGAGCAATTTTACACCCCGCGCCCAGCAGGTGCTGGCGCTTGCGCGCAAAGAAGCCGACAAACTCAACCACAACTTCGTTGGCACCGAACACCTGCTCCTGGGAATGATCGCCCTTGGACAAGGCACAGCCGTGAATGTCCTTGGAAGAATAGGACTGGACCTCGAAACGGTCCGCACCGAGGTCAAAAAACAGATGGGGACCGGTCCGAACCAGGAGAACAGCGGCAATATTCTTTATACGCCGCGCGTTAAAAAAGTTCTGGCGCTGGCAACGAAGGAAGCCAGGGCGCTGAATCACACTTATGTTGGGACCGAACACATTCTTCTTGGTTTGCTTCGCGAAGGGGATGGTGTCGCGGCCCGTGTGCTGAAAAACCTTGGGGTGAATATTGAAAGGACGCGGCAGGAAATTCTGAAAGAACTCGATCCCAACTTCCTTCCCGCCGCGGACGGACCAGAACCTCGCCTCCAACTCCGAACTCCCAACTCCCAACTCCCAACTTCGCCCCCGCCGCAGGGTGAAACCGTGGACCTCAGCAAGCGATACGATATTTATTGCACCGACTATAGTCTGGGGGTGACGGTCCATCGCAATATCCGTATCAAAGGCGTCAAGCACCTGTTTCCGAAGTCGCAGTACGACGCCCTCTCAGGATTTGTGGAACTCGAGCAAGGCGACGGCCAGACGATCTTTGTATCCCGATCTTCCATCATCAAGTTTTGCGAGCACGGCACAGCGCCAGGCCCTGAGAGCGTTTCGGGCAAGAAACCATAATCGCAGCCAGCCACGTGAGGCTGAAAGCCCCGTAAAGGGGCGTGGCCCCCACGGGGTTTTACGCCCCCTTTTACGTCGGCCCGCCGCGTGAGACGGAGTCTTTTACGCGGTAGCCGATAGTCCACAGACGCTGGGCTTGCCAACTGGCATAGATGGGATCAATTTAAAACTCCACATCTCGGCAACGCTGCTCCAACTGGTAAGCGATTTGTTGGATGACTTTGGCTGAAAGCTTTGGCGGTTCGGCGGCAATGAAACCGGGGACTTGTTTACCGCTGAGCACTTTCACGTCCGAATTGGCCTTAAGTGTGACCCACCAGCCCGGCAATGCGACAATCGGTTGCACGGTCACACGCTCGCCGGTGGACTTTGACAACATATTTGCAAGCCACTTCGCGTTGCGTCTGGCCTGCTCCGGGGCCTCGGCGTCGTAACCCGATGGAAACCGGATTGCTTTGCCATCAAATTCAGCTTCGTGGTCGCGTTCTCCAGCCTTGCCGGGCCGTTTGGTCCGGGATTTGGTTTCAATCGCAAACACCCCAGCCGGTCCGACTGCCGCGTGATCAATGTTCCATTTGCCGTCACCCGGAATGTCATGGAACACCCGGTATCCTTCCGCCAGTAAAGTTTGCAACTGCTCTGCCACTGACTGCTCACCCAACAGTCCCAACCGATTCGAATGAATCTTTCTCCCGGTTCGCCACGACATGACCGTGCATATCGCTGCGCAAAGACTGAACACAATCCACGAAACGAATTGGCTGGGGCTATTATTGGAAAGATTAAAAGAAACGACGCCAACGGAAGCCAGTGAAGCCAAAAACGCACCAATCATCCAAAACGAAAAATCATCTCCCAAATCGGCAAGCCGAAGATTCAGGCTGTGGCCGGCAGGTCGTAGTAATTTCTCCTGTTGTGGCGGTCGCTCACCTGCTCGTTTACGTCTCCAGCGATCTGCGAAGACAAACACAATTAGCACCGTCACCGGGATACACCCTGCTAACATGAAAAGAAGATTGCGCCACATGGCGCGATCCTACCGGGCAACCTGTCTGAGGGCGAGAAAACCTTCAGGGCAAAATCCAATGTGTGTCGGATTTTCTTTGCACCGGGAGAGCAAAGCGGCAATATCGCGTCATGGCTGGCCGCAAAAAACTTTCGCGCGAAGAAATCCACGCACTCCGCGGTTCCTTCAAAACGCCCGGGGACAAGCCGTTTGCCGAATGGATGGCGGAACTGAACCGCGAGGAAAAGGAATTGGAAGAAAAACGGTATCAGCGGCTCGCCGCTTTGGGTAAAAAATGAACTTTTGGTGGGTCAATCAAAGTCAGACCTTCCGACACGAGTTTTTCGGCAAGTATATCTGGTCGCCAAAAAGGAAGCGTAACGACCAGATCAATCCGTTTTACGAAACAATGCGTGAGGTCGCGCCCGGCGACATCGTGTTTTCGTTCGCAGATGGCGCGATTCAAGGCTTCGGCATGGCACGCACCCACTGTTACACCTCGCCGCGACCGGATGAGTTTGGACACATCGGCCAGGCGTGGAACGAAGTCGGCTGGCGGGTGGACATTGATTTCCAGCGCTTCACTGATCCGATTCTTCCCACGCAACACATGCAGGCGATCGGACCGACTTTGCCGCAGCGCTATTCGCCGATTCGATCGAACGGCCACGGCAATCAAGGCGTTTACCTCGCGCAAATTCCCCGGCCAATGGCGCTGGTCATCGCGCAACTCGCCTCGCCTGAACTTCTGGGAATCATCCAAGGTATCCAATTCTCGGAAGCCACCGAAACACCGTTTCCGGAGTTGCGCGGAATTAATGAATGGGAAGAGCGCGAATGCGCTCAGATTACTGAAGATCGTCAACTGCCCGACACCGAAAAACAGGCGCTTATTAAAGCGCGACGCGGACAAGGTTTATTCCGGCAAAAAGTCTCACGCGTGGAACACTTCTGTCGCGTCACGCGCGTGGACCGACCTGAGCATCTGATCGCAAGCCATATCAAACCTTGGCGGGAATCGGACAACCGCGAGCGGCTGTTCGAGGGCAATGGCTTGCTGCTTACGCCGACGATTGACCATCTGTTCGACCGCGGCTTTATTTCCTTTGAAAACAGCGGCGAATTGCTTATCTCTCCCGTGGCTCACGGGGAGTCATTGAACAAAATGGGAATCATCACGGACAGGGTCGTAAACGTCGGCGGGTTTGCTGAACTGCAAAGAGAATTTCTTGAATTCCACCGCACCGGCGTGTTTTTGAAAAGAGAAGTCAACAAGTGAGCCAATTCTCCAGCTAGGCACCTTTGAAAATCCTATCGCGGTGGTAACGGAGAAAGTTTGGGTCGGGTTCGGCCAACTTGTCTGGCAAATGAATCGGCTTGCCTTCGAACGGGACAAAATTTTGCTCCAGCGTTGGTTGCGGAAAGTAATTTCGCAGGTGCTTGCTCAAAACGACTCCCAGCTTCCCGTTGAGTGTAATAAGCCCGTCGTCAAATGCGGCGTCATGCAGCGTCGAAAGACAAAGTCCGTTTCGCGGATTCAGCCGTTCGCTTGGAAACTTTCCCCACGGTTTAATGTGGCTGGCAACGAGCAAGCGCGGCACGTTGATGCCGCTGATGCAGCAACGCACATCGTAGGCGGTGAGAACAGATTGCCGGAAGAATTGTTGACCGCGACGAACTTTGACCGTCGCTTGAGTTTCGGTTAGCCCGCTGGGTGCAACGAGCCGTACTCGGTCGCGCTGGAGGAAATCCACTTCTTGCGTTTCGTCGTGCGTGAACAGGTCGTGGAGTAGTTGTTCGCTCTCCGCGCCGAGCACGGAGAGCCGGTCGTGAAACTCCGCCCACATCTCCCGATCCTGCTTAGTCGCTCCCGCCAAGCCCTTGATCCCACGCGCCTGTTGCACAGGGTCAAGCGATGCGAAGTTGCAGAGTTTCATGGACAGACTGCTTGGCGTGCGGCCCATCTTGGCGGCGACTTCCTTGATAATCGGGTTGCCTTTGTGAAGCTGCCCAAACGGAAGCTTGCAGTAGAGGTTCAACGCGATCAGGAAATGTTCTCGCGTCCATTTCACAGCTGGAGCTTTTGCCATACACGGAGTGTGATGGATTCGCGTCAAAAAATGAAGCCAGAAAGAGCTTGCCCAGTTCGGCAAACCTGGCCAGGTGTATCTACCGAACTATGAAGAAAACCTATCGCATCGAACTAGACGACTTCGACCTCGGCCAAGTTCTCGACGGATTGGAAATCCGCGCCGAGGCTTGGGAGAAAACGGCGGATTACCACCGCACTGGCGAGTCGCCGTCGGATTTCTTCGTGGAAGAGTGCAACGACGCTGACGAAGCCGACCGCATTGCGAACCACTACCGTTCGATTCTCGCCAAAATTCGGAAATAGCAAGAGGAGCAATCATGAGCCAAGAAGCTTCGCCCAACCTTCGGACCGGGTTCTGCATTTACATCGACACATTTTTCCAAGGTCCAGTGCCGACTGTCAGCGATGGCGATGACAAGTATGTGATGTTTGAAACCGAGTTGGAGGCTCAAAAGGAAATCGCCGATAACGCCATGATCCGCCTGCGGCAATTTCTGGATGGCGAGCGAGATTTCGACGACGCCATCACCGTTGAGGAGTACGTGGTACCTGTAACAGTGCATCCAGACGGAATAATTACGGACGAAGCCGGGAATTGTTTTGGGCCAAAGGTGGAATGAGCGGCCAAAACTCTCTGTGTTTTTTCAGGTGATGGGCAATATGAAATGGCATTTCGGATATCGCGAACAGCCCCAGAATTTGCCGCCGACATTGGGACCCTTGCTAGCAACCCGCATCACCATTTCACGTTCGCATTTCGGACAGAACTTTCGCGTGTCATGCAACAGTTCAAGCACTTCCGGGTCAAATTGGGCGTCTGTGGATTCAATCATTTGGGTCAGTCCGACCTCGTTCACAATCTCAATGTCATGTTTTTCGGCCAACTGCCTTGCCTCGCCTGTGTAACCGCGCAGGGTGATGAACTTGCCCTTCTGGATGCCTGCGTCCGTCAACGCTCCGAGGAATTCCCGCACGGGCTTGACGCCCACGTTCCACGCCTTCCACTGTTTGCATTGAACTGCGGTACACTGCCCGTCCTTCTGAATGATCAAATCAATGCCGCCGTCCGGGTTTGCGCCACCCCGCTTCGTCACGTTGTAACCGAGCTTCAAATACATGTGCCCGATCACCTTCTCAAACTGGAACCAGTCTATGGAACGAAGTTGTTCGATGAGTCCGCTTGTGGATGGTGGTTTGGGTGGTCGTTCAGGTTCGGATTCGTAATCATCGCATTTCTGATCTGGAACACGAGAAGGAGGTGCAAACACATTTACGGCCGTTGATTGCATCCTGCGCTCCGGGGTTGCCAGCCGGTCGAGAGTAAAGACAACGAAGCCGACAACGACAATTCCGAGAAATAGCAGGGCGATAATCCCGATTGAGAAGAGCATTTGGCGAACGCCCGGAATGAACATGGAGGCTAATACAACAAGACCGGCCAATTGAGCTATTGGCCCCACCAAATCGTCATCTCGTCGTCTGCGCCTCGCCATATCAGCCCAAGATGCCGCAATTCTGATGCCTAAGTTAGGGCTTGGAATCCGCATTGATTCACGGAATCCGTGTCCATCCGTGGTTGAATTGAAATGGCTGACGTTTTCACCAAGGCGAAGCGGTCGGAGGTGATGTCGCGCATCCGCTCGCGCGGCAATCGGGACATGGAACTGGCGCTGGCGCGGCTGTTGCGCGCGAATGGAATTTCCGGCTGGCGACGGCATTTTCAGATTCGTGGTAGGGCCGTGCTGCCGCGCGGCCAAAAAAATCAGGCGGCGCAGCAACGCCGCCCTACCAAGAATCAACGGACGGCCCGGCCCTTCGTCGCCAAGGCTATGCAGGGCAGGCGGTCCGTCCCTACCTTTTGGGAGCACGAGTTACAAAGGCCGAGGGGGGAAACATCGAACATCCAACATTCAACATCCAACAGCGAATCGAGGGCAAAAGAGTAAACCGAGCAAACTCGTGCAGCAGATTCCAAGAAAGTTGAGCCGTCTTCCTTTGTGGTAAAAAATCCGTGTCCATCCGCCTGTCTTCCGTAGCAGCATTGTGCAGGATGGATGTCCACCTGCTCGCGAGACCGACCTTGTCGCGTGCTCGCGGAAACGGAGTTCATCGGAGTCCGTGGTTAAAGATGGGAATCGCGGAGCACAGAGACGCACTGCGGGTTGAATGAGGAGCGCTGAAAGCATCTCGCCACATGGTCACGAAATGCTTTTTCGACAACCCCGATCGAAGTGACCGTTCTTACAGGGCGATCCATCGCGCCCGTTCTGGTTTCTCCCCAGTTTCATTTAGGAACGGTCCGATGATAAATGAACCACCCGTAACCGCTGAGTTCAAAGTCAGGGAGGCGGGCGTCAACAGGGCCGGCCCTGCCGCTGATTTTCACCGGCTCAAAGCCTTCTGCGTTTGACAATTCAACCGACCCGGTCACGCGGCGGCTTGAAAGGTTGATTAAGACAAAGAACTCATCCTTCGCATCCCGTCGCAGGATGCTAACGACTTCTCCCGGGATCGTGTTCTCAAGCCAGACAACATCCCCGTTGTAAAACGCGGCGTATTGCTTGCGAAGCTTGATCAGATCCCGGTAAATGTCGCGTAGCGGAGGGCGTCCGCCGGGGTTCCAAAAAACCGGCATTTTTTCAAACAAGGCCGGGTCGGTGGACTCGGTGGCATCACCTACTTCCATGCCGTTGTAAAAGAGCGGCACGCCGTCGAGCGTCAACATCAACACCTGGGCGGCGAGCGCGCCATCCACGCCGTAACGCACCACTGCCCGGGTTTCCTCGTGGTTGTCTGTAAAGCGCAGGTGCAACGCGCCCTTGGGGTACTGCTGCTGGGTGTGTTCCCACGATTGTTTCATGAGATAGACAGGTGATACGCTGCTCATGACCATGTTCAGCGCGAAGACCATGGCCCATGAGGAATCCACGTCGAAAGCCTTATAAAGCAGTGCCGGCTTGGCGCCAGCGTCAGCGAGAATGATGACCTGAGGATTGATCTTCTCAAGTTCAGTCCGGGCTGCTTCCCAAAAATCAACGGGCACCGTAGGGGCCACATCGCAACGGAACCCGTCCACGCCGAAGTCCTTCAACCAGTATTTCATCATTCCAATCATGTAGCGGCGCACATCTTGATTCGCATAATTCAATCCGGCCACATCCGTCCAAGCGGGATTGGGCGGGATGATGCTGCCATTCGCGTCCTTCTGGTAAAACTCCGGATGTTCCATGAGCACGCTATCCCAGGCGGTCTGACTGGCTACGATGTCCATGATCACTTTCATGTCGCGCTTGTGGGCGGCCTCGATCAGTCGCTTGAAGTCGTTGGTTGTGCCATAGTCGGGGTTGATGGCGTAAAAGTCGCGCACCGCGAAAGGGCTTCCGATAGAGCCTTTCTTCATCTTTTCGCCGATCGGGTGGATCGGCATGAGCCAGAGAATATCCACACCCAGATCCTTTAATTCATCCAATCGGGCAGTAATCGCATTGAAATCCCCTTCCTTGGAGAAGTTTCGTGGAAAAATTTCATACACGACCGCACTCCGGAGCCAGTCGGGTGATTTGCGGGTGCTCGGATTGGATGGATCTGCATCCGAACCGACGGCAGAATTAATCGCCAGCCAGCCAATGAGAGCTGTGGCAAGCAGGTATTGCAGTTTTTGCTGAATTTTGTTCATAACTTTTTAGTTGCCGATCATGTCGTCGGGTTGCATTTCCAACTGATAAAACTCACTTTACTCCACGGTTTCAAAGCTGTCTAGCCAGTTAAATTGATAGTTTTACGGAACGGGTCGGCGACCAGGAACAAGTGCTGAATGGGAGCGGCTGGGGGATAATATACCTACAAGTGTAAATCTCAATTCGCGCCTTCTGGCGGCGGAAACTGGCGGGGAACCGCGTATAGCGGCGTGGCCGCCACGCGGCTGGCCGGCTGGCGCGTGCTGCGGATTTGGGAGTGTGAGCTGAGATTTCCAGAATCCTGTATCCGGAGGATTCTGGAAAAGTTGAAGGTTGATCCTCCTTCGCCGAGGCTATGGAGGACGGGGGCTAACCGTCTTCGCCAAGGCTACGACGGGACAAGGGGTTGAGGAAACGGTTGGGTCCACCGCTACACCAATTCCTTCGTCCGAAATCGCCACAAGGCGAACAATAACATGATCGCTACAAAATCCGCGGCGTATAGACTCAAGCAAGCGACATCCTTCAGGTTCAATAGACTGCCCTGAAGGACCTGAAAAAAGACGTTGAAATCCTTGTAGCTGGGCAGGACGAAATAAAGGGGATTGGGCGGCGAATAAAAGCCGTTGCCGGCAACGAAGGCCAGCACTGAGGCGATGATGGGATGCATGAAGAGGGACAGCAACATGGCCAGCGAACCCAACATGAGCTGCCGACAGAACATCAGCCACGGCGCCCATTTGATGACGGGGCTTAATTCCAGGTTCTGGGTTTGCGCGAAGAGGAGAATGGCGAGCGACGCAAGCAGAGCGAAAGCCGCCATGACCACAACACCGCCCAGGTATTTGCCGAGCAGAAATTGGGTGCGTGAGACCGGCTTTGAAAGTGTCAAACGGATGGTGCCTTTGCGAATCTCGGAAGCCACCGCGGTGCTGAAGATGAATAAGGCCACGATGCTGCCGCCAAACGAAGCCACCTGGTAAAACATCGCCTGAATGGTCGTTGAGGCATTTTCCATTGATTCCCGAAATTTACGCCGGTCCACCTCACTCATCTGATTGGTTCCCATGAACGAATTGGTGGCCATTTGATCGTCGGTGAATGATTTCGTTATGTTTTTGCGGGCCGACGACATGGTAATTGAGAAGAAGATGGTCAAGGCCAGCGACGCCAGCATCAGGCCGAGCAACAAACGCTGATGGAGCAACGCGCGAATGCTGTCGGTGGCGATCAGGAAAATGGTCTTCATAATCTGGGCGGTGCGGTGATGGTGGCAAAGAAAATTTCTTCCAGTGATTGCGTCTCAGTCTCCGTCCGCACAATTTCGACGCCGTGCTGCCGCAGCAACTGTTCGACCGTTTGCCGGAGCGCCTCGTCCGGGCAACTGATCGTCGCCTGTCCCTGCACCAAAGTCACCTGAACCGCTATGGTCGCGAGCGCATCCATCAGCGGAGCGGGAAGGCTTTTAACCATAAACCGTGTGCTTCTGCCGGCCGACAACTCCTGCAATGTTCCCACGCGCTTGAGTTCGCCATTTTGCAGGATGGCCACCCGATCACACACCGATTCCACTTCCGAAAGGATATGCGAGCTGATGAAAACGGTCTTACCCCGCCGCTTTAACTCAAGCAGTATGTCACGGAACTCTTTTCGCCCGACCGGGTCGAGACTGGCGGTTGGTTCATCCAGGATCAACAAATCGGGGTCGTGCAGCATGGCCTGGGCGAAACCGATTCGTTGCACCATGCCTTTGGAGTATTTGGAAACAACTTTTCCGGCTGCATCTTCCAGGTTCAACAGCTTCAACAATTCTGCCACCCGTGCCGGACGTACATCGGGCGACACGCCGCAAAGCGCGGCGTAAAAGTCGAGCAACCCTTTGCCCCGGTAATAGTCGTGCAGGCTGATTGATTCCGGCAAATAGCCCAATCGCCGGTGAACTTCCGTTTCGGCCACGGGCCGGTCAAACAAATAAGCCGCCCCGCTGGTCGGGCGGATTAAATTGAGCAGCAGATGAATCGTGGTGGTTTTGCCGGCTCCGTTTGGTCCCAGGAAGCCGAAGATTTCGCCTTCCTTGACCTCCAGGTTCAGCATCCGTACCGCGGGGGTTGCATCCCGGTTCCAACCGTGGCCGTAAGTCTTGCTGAGATTTTCAGTGCGGATGGCTGTCATGCAGATTACTCCTTGGTTAATCGTTCCAGCAGTTGCCGCAGCTCATCGTCATTACCCGAATAGCCGACGCGCAGCCATTGCACCACTCCCTTTTTATCCACCAGCACCATGGTGGGAATGCCCCGCACGCCATATTTGCCGCCGACGGCCCCGTCCTGGTCGAGAACCACATGGAAGGAGTATTTTTTGCGTTGAATGAAATTGCGAACCGGTTCGGCAGTTTCTCCCTGATTGACACTGAGGATTTCCAATCCACGGTCTTTGAATTTATCCTGCAAATCCTGCAAACCGGGCATCGCCATCCGGCACGGTCCGCACCAGGTGGCCCAGAAATCCATCAAGACGACCTTTTGTCCCCGAAACGAGCTCAACGTGACGGAGTGGTCTGACAAATCAGGCAATGAAAAATCCGGCGCCAGCTGACCGACCTTGACATTCCCCATCTCACGCACTGAGCCGCCATGTTGTTGGTGCAAGCCAATTTTTACCTCGTAGTGGATAACAATGCTCGCCAACGCAAAAAGCACTCCCAGGCTGATCCATGCAATTTTTGGCAGCTTCATAATGTTGCGGCTCAGCCTGAAAATTATAAGTTCGCGTTCGAGCAATCAACCCATTTGACGAACAGTCTTTCTGGAAAAACAAGCTTCGCGGGGAACCCCGACACGAGTCGGGGCTGGCTGACGGGCGGGCTGGCGGGTGGTGCGGATTTGGAAACACGAGCTGAGATTTCCAGAATCCTGTATCCGGAGGATTCTGGAAAAGTTGAGGGTTGAGGGAACGGCTCGCGATTCATCGGAGTTTGCGGTTCAAGAACGGCTCGCGGGTATCCGTCTCCGCGGACTGCTTCGCCGGGACAGGCGCTCGCCCCACCGATTCAACGATTCAACGATTCAACGAAACCTTCCGTGTCCATTTCGCCTGCGTTACACTTCCGCCTTCATCCGTCTTCGCCGTTGCTTCGCCGAGACAAGTCAAATTTCGGCGAGACAAGTCGGCGCGACCAGCCGTGGTTGGAAAGTTTTGTGTTCCGCGTTTTTCTGGCACCCTCAACGCTCAACCTTCAACCCTCAACCGGCTTGGCGGGGGAGATTTTTTTCCGCTCGGCGCTGTTTGGCTCCCGGAAATCGCTGAGCTTGCCCTTTTTGAAGGTGCCATCCGGGAGCTTCAACGTGATCTCCGGCGGCCAGCCGGCTTTGGCCTCGATCACGCCTTCCACGACGCCCACGGCGCGGGAAATTCTGTGGACCATGGTTTCGCCGAGATAACCCGCTCCGGTTTCCGGTATTTTGGATTTGCCCATGAAATCGAGAGTATGCGGAAACGCAACAATATGTCGAGCCGTCTTCTCCCGCATTGCGGGCTCCCGCCGTCGCTGAGCTTCCGTCTTCACTGAATTACGACGCGGCAAGTCGACGAGACAAGTTGGCGTGGCAAGTCGACGCGGCAAACCCGAACCGTCCCGCAGGGCGGGACGGGACACCAAACGAGTTTTCGTGTCAATTCGCGGCAACCACTCCGTGCCTTCTTGCGCGCTGGCTTATGCCGCAGGGGCGTTCTCCACCACCGGGCTGGCTTCGGCAAGTCCTTTGCCCCGGCCGTGATCCATGTTGATGAATTGTTTCGTCTGGGAGATGTAAAAGACGATATTGAATTTGCCAATCGGTTCTTTTTTCGCAACGTCAAAGGCCGCTTCGGTTGCCCCGAAGTTTTTGCCTTCGGATGCTTTTTTTGACCAGTGGTTATCGCTGGTTAGATATTCCAGCTTTTCGGCGTCTTCGATTAGAATGTTCATGAACGGAGATGTTACCACATTCTCCCGAACCACAAGCATTCAAACTGACAAATCCGGGATTTTATTTCCACCGGCGGGGCGTGTGAACCGGCAACGACAAGTTTGGTTTACTCCATTACGAACTGGCTTGCTTCCACAGCGCAGACTGATATTGTCCGACTCATGCCTCTACGCTTTCTAATCCTTTTGGCGTTTTTGTGTGCAATAAACCATTGCCCGGCTCAACCCAGTAAGACTGACCCGCAGAGGGAAGTTATGGCCGGCCAGAAGCTTGGTGCCGATCAGGTCAGTGATTTGGAAACCACTGTGGCCAGGAATCCCGATGATTTGTCTGCTCGCACGGAGTTGTTGGGTTATTACTTTATGCGGCAGTATTCATCGAAGGAGGCAAGAGAAGCCCGCCAGAAGCATATTTTCTGGATCATCAAGAACCATCCGGAAGCCGCCATTGCCGGCCTGCCTTACAGCTCAATTAATCCAATACAGGAAGGCGATGCTTATCAGCAAGCCAGGCAACTCTGGTTGGAGCAGACCAAAGCCCATGCCCAAAACACTACAATTCTAGGCAATGCCGCACAGTTCTTTTTGATTCACGACAGAGACATCGCTGAAGGCCTGTTAAAGCAGGCGCAAAAAATTGAACCAAACAATCCTCAATGGTCTGAACGGCTGGGCCATCTTTACGCGTTGCAAAATGGCAACGGTAAAGCTGCCGCAGCGAAGTCGTTGGAAGAGTTTGAAAAAGCTCAATCTGACGATGCCTCTGAGTCAACCCGGTTTTACCGATTAGATGACCTGGCGAAACAGGCATTTGAGGCGGGAGAAATCGAGAAGGCTTCCAAATATGCCAATGAGTTGTTGGAAACAGCGCAGAAATATCCCAAAGATTGGAACTATGGAAATGCCATTCACCACGGTAATAACGTGCTCGGCCGTGTTGCCCTGAAACAAGGAGATGTTAAGCGGGCGGACGAATACCTTTTAAATGCCGGCAAGACTCCGGGGTCGCCACAACTCAACTCATTCGGCCCAAACATGTGTCTCGCAAAGGAGCTTTTGGAGAAAGGGGAGAAGGACGCGGTTTTACAATACTTTGAGCTTTGCCGGAAGTTCTGGAGTATGGGCGCCGAGAAGTTGGATAATTGGACGAAGGAAGTAAAGGCGGGCAAAACACCTGATTTCGGAGGAAACCTGTCATACTAGAACCGGGCATCCGGTCAGTGCATCCGTGTTTATCCGCGTATAGCGGCGTGGCCGACGTAAAAGGGCTAAATCCTCACGTGGCGTCGCCGCCACGCGGCTTTACGCCGTGTCCATCCCGCCTGCGTTACACTTCCGTCTTCATCCGTCTTCGCCGTTGCTCCCGTCTTCACTGAATTACGACGCGGCAAGCCGTTACGACGTGGCAAGTCGCCGAGACAAGTCAGATTTCGGCGAGACAAGCCGGCGCGGCAAGCCGTGGTTAAAACATTCCGGTCGGTTATAAATCAACCTTCCGCAGCGATTGAAAAGTTTTCTACTCCATCGCGACGGAACGACGTAACTCTTTCTTGTCGGCGTGATGGGATTTGTCGGCGAGCATCCGGTTTTTCGCCCGGCGGCTGCGACGGCGTTTCTGGCGGCGGATTTTCTCGATCTCGGCGCGTTGCGCGGCCACGTAGCCGCGTTTCAGCGCTTCAATCTTGTCGAGCAGAAGGCGGCGGGCAATGAAGCGGTTGAGTCCCTGCTGTCGGGTGGCCTGACATTTGACCTGCAGGCCGGTCGGACGGTGGAGCAGCATGACGCAGGTGGAGGTCTTGTTGACGTTCTGGCCGCCGTGGCCGCCGGAGCGGACAAAGGTTTCATCGATGTCGGCTTCGCGCACGCCCAGCGCGGCCATGCGTTGCGTGAGTTGGGTTTCTTTTTCCGGGCTGACGGGGAACGCGCTCATGGCGTCAGGATAACGGGCCGGCGGTTTGTCCCGCAACGCGAAAGGCGATTCAACGCCAGGACGCAAAGGCGTAGCGCGGCAGAGCCGCAACAAAAACATTGAACATCGAACTTTGAACGTCCAAGTGGCTAATGCGGGAAAACTTCGATGTTCGGCGTTCGATGTTGGATGTTGAATGTTCGTTTGGAAAAATCCTCGCGGCGAGCGCCGGCTTGGACGAGTAGCAGTGCAGAGAAGATAAATGACGCGGCAGGATGTTATCTCACCACTTCAAACGCGAAGCCCTTCAGGTATTCCGTTTCGGGAATCATCGGGATGACGGGATGGTCCGGGCTTTGTGAATAGGTGGCGACCCGGCGCAACACGTGGCGCGTATCGTAGGCGGCGGAGAGAATCACGTCCAGGAACGTCACCGTGTCCACGTGATGCGAACAGCAGAACGTCGCCAGCGTGCCCCCAGGCTTGAGCAGCTTGAGCGCGCGCAGATGGATTTCCTTGTAGCCGCGCAGGGCATCCGGCACGGAGGCGCGATTGCGCGTGAACGACGGCGGGTCGAGCACGATCAAATCGAATCGCGGAATGACGCGCTCGTGCGGCTTGACGGCGGTGTTGGCTTTGAGCCAGTCGAAAACATTTACGACCTCAAACGAACATTTTTCCGCAAGGCCATTGGCGGCGGCGTTGCGGATGGCCGCAGCAATGGCATCCGCGCTTTGGTCGAGCAGGTGGACATGCGCTGCCCCCGCGCGCGCCGCGTGCAGACCGAATCCGCCGAGAAAACTGAAGCAGTCCAAAACCTGCGCGCCTTTTGCGAACTGCGACACCGCCTGATAATTCACCTGTTGATCGAGATACATCCCGGTCTTGTGGCCGGCGATGAGGTCGGTTTCAAACTTCAAGCCGTTCAAGTTCACGGAAATGGGTCCGCTGAATTCGCCGGTCAATACGCCGTTGGCTTCGCCCAGGCCCTCAAATTTACGCGTCGCCACGTCGCTGCGTTCGAGGATGGCGCGCGGCGAGAAAATCTTTTGCAGTGCGGCGACGATTTGGGCTTTGCGCTGGTCCATGCCGAGCGACGAAATCTGCACGACCAGCACGTCCTCGTATTTGTCCACGATGAGGCCGCTAAGAAAATCGCTCTCGGCGTTCACGACGCGGAACGAGGTCGCGTCGGGCAGGTGCTTTTGCCGGACGGCGAGCGCGGCGCGAATGCGTTCTTCAAAAAAATTTTCGTTCACCTCGACCCGTTCCGGCGACAGGACGCGGACATGGATTTTCGATTTTGAATTAAAAAAACCAACGCCGAGGAACCGCTGGCGATGGTCTTTGACCTGGACGAGTTCGCCGTCGGCAACGGGCGCGGTGAGCCGGAGGATTTCGGTGTGATAGATCCACGGATGGCCGGCCACGATGCGGTCGGCCTCACCGGGTTTTAGTAAAACAGTTGTTAACGAGTCCATAGTTTGTAAACAGTTTGTCCGGAGGGCGGAGTTCCACGACGCCCTAAATTATCTTCGGAAGCCGGACTCGCGGAGCTCGCCCCTCCGAAGGGTGCAAATGAAGTCAGAACCCGGCGGCGGAAGAAAGCTAATTCCGTCAAACCGCCGGTCGGGGAAATGATTATGATGGAAATTATTTGCTTGAATCATGCGCGGGAGAAGCGGATAAAGGCATCAAGCTTATGAAATCCAGCGGCACAGTCAGCGCAGTGTTGCATCACAAGGGATCGGAGATTTGGTCGGTCCCGGCGGAAGCCACCGTCTTCGATGCCATCAAAATCATGGCGGACAAAAACATCGGTGCGTTGCTCGTCATGTTGGGCGGGAAACTGGCGGGCGTTTTTACGGAGCGCGATTACGTGCGCAAAGTCGTGCTTCAGGGGAAAACGTCCAAGGAAACCCGCGTGCGGGAGATTATTTCCAGCGAGGTCATTTCCGTCGGGCTGAATCATTCCATCGAGGAATGCATGAAGCTGATGACCGAACACCGCGTGCGGCATTTGCCGGTGGTGGAAGGTGAAAAAGTCGTCGGCCTCATCTCCATCGGCGACCTGGTGAACTGGACCATCTCCACCCAAAACGCGACGATTGACCAGATGACGCATTACATCACCGGCGGGTATCCGACCTGATCAAAACGCCGGCGGAAACATCCAACAACGAACATTCAACGCCCAACATCCAGTTGAACTTCCGGCGTGCATAACCACCTGCTCGCGACACCGACTTTGTCGCGTGCTCGCGGAAACGGAGTTTATCGGAGTTGGATGTTCGATGTTGGGTGTTGAATGTTGGATGTTCTCCTTCATTCCAACCCGGTGTGATTCTACGGCTTGGCCGGCGGCGAATTCGTGCCGGTTTTGGCCGCCGGTTTGGCATCGGAGGGATTGACCCGTTTGGCGACGAAGTCTTCCTCGGCAAAATCGCCCACCTTGCGGTGGAACTTGATTTCATCGCCGGCAACCTTGCCGGTGTATTCGATGCGGAGTTCGTTGTCCTGGAATTTCAGCGGTTCAACGAAGGAGATTTCGTCTTTGTTGATCTTGCCCTCCGCGATGGCCACGTTATTTGTTCCATTATCGCGGATGCCGATGGCCTTGCCGGTCAGGTTGGTTCCGTCCACCTTGAACTCATAGGTATATTTTTGCAGGCCGATTTGGCTGTCAAATTGCCCTTTCCATTTCCCGGCAACGGTTGTTTCAGCGCTCCAGGCGGAGCCGGCCAATGCCAGTGTGAGCGCCGCCAGCGCGATTGATTTGGTATAGGTCTTCATATTTTTGGTTTTGATTTGAACGGCCATAGGAAGCCAGAAGCGGGCAAAAGAGGAAAGGGAATATTCTCCGGCGAACTGCCCCAACGGGGCTGCGGCAACCGCGCCTGCCCGGATGCCGTTTATCGGGGTTGGGATTCTGTATGACGGAGCGCGCCTGTCTCAGGCGCAGCGGGTGCGAGTGCGAGAGGACGGTGAAGTGAATTCGTGCGCCGGTTTGCAGCCGGACGTGCTGCGGCTGGGACAGCCACGCTCCGGACAAAAGCGGCGGTGAACGCGCCGCAGTCCAGACGCTTCGCGAAGTTCAACGACGCCGGGCGAGCGCGACAGCGTTTGGAGTGCGGTGGCTTTAGCACCGCTTTTCGGTCGCTTCAACGGGCGAGGGCGGGAGACGGGGAAGAATTGGCTTCCCAAGCCCGCCACTGGATGGATGCCCCCATTCGCATTGTTCGCTTGCGCGAAACGTGGTCAGACGCGTGGTCCGATACGGACGGCGGTTCCCCACGGGCGGGACCGTGCGCCTCAAATTGAAAATGGCGCTGGCACAACAGTTAGCCGCTGGACGACATGAAGAAGTCAAACTTTTCCTTTACAAACCAAGTATTAGGAGTAGAATTCCGGAACAGGGCAGTCAACCCTACTGTCCAACGGAATCATGTATATGAAACTGTATCTCAGGTTGTGTCGAGTCATCACCTCCAAATCATTCCGGTCAACAACACTTGAACTGTTCCGCCCGCAAAAGGGCAGATATTTGTTCACGCTCGTCGTTGGGATCAATCTGATGTTTGCCGCGCTGAACACCCGGGCGGCGGTCGTTGACTTTCTCTTCACTGGCACCATCACAGCCGGCCGGGACGACGCCAACTGGTTTCAAGGCGTCTTTCCGTATAACAGCACCTTCACCGGCGAGATTCGGTATGACACGAGTCTGGCCTCACGGTACGTGAATCCCAGCGACCTCAGTTTTGCCCAATACACTTTTAACCTCGGCGCCGGAGACCCGGTCGCCATGTCGGTATCCGGTGCGGGTGGACACACCTTCAGTTCAAAAACCCCCTTTTACGTCAACACCTACGACAATTACGGTGTAAACCCATCCTACCCGAGTCTGACCCCGTTCGATGAACTCTACTACGCTTCCTATGCTAATTTCAATTTTGACGGTTCTCCATTGACGATGAGTTACTACTTCGCGGACTTTGGCGTTCATTTCAACTCAACCGTCCTGACCAGCACCACTTCCACCGATCTGCCCGCCGCGCCTCCGGATCTCACGGCCTTCGCGAATTCTTATTTCAACGTTTACGTCTTTTCAGGCACTGGCAACGGTCCGCTCGCCTATATTCTAGGCACAATTACCAGCGTGACGCCTGTTCCAGAACCCGGAGCCGGCGCGTTGTTGCTGCTGGGTGGTGCATGGCTCTTCGCTCGTAAACGGGAATAAATCGCCCAAGACAGTCGTGGAATTTCGGGCGCTTCAACGGGCGAGGGTGGGAAACGGGGAAAAATTGGCTTCCCAAGCCCGCCACTAGCTGTTCCGGGTGCAAATCTTTTATGATTCCTTTCCCAGCAAGATACTCGCAATCTGCCAAGTAGGCTGCGCTTGATGGTTCATCTCGTTTTGAGACCGATAATATTCTGCCAAAATCGTAAGCCCAAAACTCGTCAAAAAAGAGCAAACTTTGACGAAAATCTTGCTTCAGCGACCAAATATTTAGAACACCGATTGCTTGGCCTGGGCGTAAAGATTTTGACTTCGCATCCATTTTACAACTTCAACTCCGCCTCCATCACCACGCCGAGTGAGGCGATCATGACGGTATGCGCATTTTTGACGAGCACGCCACGGGTGTAACACGGCTTCAACATTACTGTAAAGCCTCCGCCCATAAAACTTCTCGGTCGAGTTTGCAATTGCGTGACACGCCGTCCTTACGCAGCTATATTGCAACCCGATATTGAATTCGTAAATCGAAAATCGTAAATCGTAAATTACCATGCGCTCCGACATCATCAAAAAAGGCTTTGAACGCGCGCCGCACCGCTCGCTGCTCCGCGCCACCGGCTCCATCGAATCCGAAGCCGACTGGGACAAGCCGTTCATCGCCATCTGCAACAGCTATACCGATTGCATCCCCGGCCACGCCCACCTCAACGAGGTCGGCGCCCTCGTCAAGCGCCTCGTGCGCGAGGCCGGCGGCGTGCCGTTCATTTTCAACACCATCGGCGTGGACGACGGCATTGCCATGGGCCACTCCGGCATGTTGTATTCGCTGCCGTCGCGCGAACTCATCGCCGACTGCGTCGAGACCATGCTCAAGGCGCACTGCTTCGACGGCATGGTCTGCATCCCGAATTGCGACAAGATCGTCCCCGGCATGTTGATGGCCGCGATGCGCGTAAACATTCCGACCGTGTTCGTCAGTGGCGGGCCGATGGCGGCGGGCATTGCCGAGCAAAAGGCGACGCACGACGATCTCGCGGCTTATCTTCAGCCGGCCACCGGCAAGTCGGATTTGATTTCCGTTTTCAAAGGTGTCGCCGAACTCCAGGCGGGCAAGATCACGGAAGCGCAGTTGAAAAAGCTCGAACAAACCGCCTGTCCGACCTGCGGTTCGTGCTCCGGAATGTTCACCGCGAATTCGATGAACTGCCTTTGCGAAGCACTCGGCATGGCGCTGCCCGGCAACGGCACCATCCTCGCCGTCTCGAAAGAACGCGAAGCGCTTTACCAGCGCGCCGCGCAGGCAATCGTCAAGCTTGTCGCCCACGACCTTAAACCGCGCGACATCGCCACGCTGGAAGCGTTTGATAACTCCATCATGCTCGACGTCGCCATGGGCGGCTCGACGAACACGATTCTGCACACCCTCGCCATCGCGCGTGAAGCGGGTATTCCCTACGACATCAAGCGCATTGACGACATCTCGCGCCGGATACCGTGCGTGTGCAAAGTCTCGCCGTCATCGGCCTACCATGTGCAGGACGTGCATCGCGCCGGCGGCATCCACACGATCCTCGGCGAACTCAAACGCATGGGTGTGCTCAACATCTCGTGCAAAACCGTGACCGGTAAAACCATCGGCGAGAACATTGACGAATGGGACGTGCGTTCCGAGAAGTGCATCGCGTGGGCTAGAACCGTCCGCGTCTCCGGCGCGTCAGCAATCGTCGTGGATCCGAACGACAAGATGGGGTCTGCCGCTCGCACGGCGAGTGGAAATCTCGCGCCCAAGCCAATGCTTTTCTTCCCCGCCGATCCGCTGGCCATCACGTTCTGGCGCGATGCCGCCGCATGGAATGCCGGCGACATTGAAGCCCAGTTGGTTTTGTATGACAAGAAAGTGGTGGTGAAGATTCCCGGTGGTGTTGTGTTGAAAGGCCACGAGCAACTTCGTCCGGCCATCGAACAACAACTCCAGGAATCAAAGGGCCTTATCCGCGCTGAACTCGGCGAGTTCCGCAAGTTGCCGGTCCTGCTCATGTGGCGTTATGAAAAGGGCGGCACCCGCACACCGTTCGCCATGGTGCGCGCCAAAAAAGTGCGCAACTGGGTCATCACCCGCGCGGAGTTCGACACCGACCCGAAGCACCTCGCCAAGGTTCAGCCCAGCGGCCTCATGCCTTACGATTCAGCGTTCATGTTCGACGCGAATGATTGCATCCGCACCAAGGACACCGCCTACACACCTGACGGAGGACTCGCGATTCTTTATGGCCAGCTTGCGCCCGAAGGCAGCGTGGTCAAGACCGCCGGCATCAGCGCGGAGTTCAAGAAAAACTGCGGCCCGGGCTTCATCTTTGAAGGCCCGTGTGTGATCTTCGAGAGCCAGGACGACGCCTGCGCCGGCATTCTGGCCGGCAAAGTCAAGGCCGGTGACGTGGTCATCATCCGCAACGAAGGCCCGCGCGGTGGCCCGGGCATGCAGGAAATGCTCTCGCCCACCAGCTACATCGCCGGCATGGACTTGGGCGACAAAGTCGTGCTCATCACCGACGGCCGTTTCAGCGGCGGCACGGCCGGCGCCTGCATCGGTCATGTTTCGCCGGAAGCCGAGGAAGGCGGCCCGATTGGCCTGCTCAAAGCTGGCGACCGCGTCCGGATAGATTTCCCGAACCGCCGGATTGACATCCTGGTGTCCGAAGCCGAGTTGGCCGAGCGCAAGAAGACCTGGCAGCCCGTGAAGCGTGACTTGACCGGCTGGCTGGCGCGTTACCAGAAACTTGTCACCAACGCGAGCCGGGGCGGAATTCTGAGCACGTAGAGCCAGTCCAGATGACACTGCAACTTGCCCTTCCCCAAGGCAATGAATGACAAGATGGATGATCGCGGAGAGGGGGAAAAGTCTTATGTCGAACCACTCGGTTCCGATCCCAGCGAGGTTGCGCGTAGCAGGAAGGACCCGGGTAATGCCAGGCCACACCACCGTATTCCACCATGGTCATGGCCCATTCTGGCATCGGCCGTTGCCTGGGCGGTCCTGACGGTCGCCATCCCGCCCGGACGGCAGGATTTTCCGATTGGAGATGACTGGGCATTCGCCCACGGCGCCATCTGGTTCGCCCAAGGACAAGGGATTCATTATTCAAGATGGGCCAGCATGCCCCAGCTTGGGCAATGGTTCTTTTCCCTGCCGTTCATCATGGTCATGGGACCGTCACACTTCGCCTTACGCATTTCGACCATCATCCTGTCGTGGTTGGGGATTGCCAGTTTCTATGATTTGCTTCGCCGGGAAGGGCTCCCGTCCCGCTTGGCGGCATTCACTTCCTGCGCCTGGGCGATGAATCCCCTTTTCTTCGTGTCGCAAGGGACCTACATGACCGACGTGCCGGCGCTCGCGTTTGGTCTGATGGCGTTGAACGGCTACAGCCGGGCGATGGCGCAGCGCAGTCTGCGCTGGCTGGCGGTTGCGGTCGTGGTGGCCGTCTTGGGAGGCCTTACGCGCCAGACCCTGATTATCGTCCCGACCGTCGCCGGCCTCATGCTCCTGCGCCTGCCGGAACTCCGGCTGAAACCAATCTGGCTGCTGTCGGTCATCGTCCCGGTGATGATCGGTGTGGCGACCAGCCTGTGGTTCGCGCATCGCCCGGACGTCCTGCCCATGAACCCAACCATCCATTCCACCGAACAGGTGGCATTCCTGTTGTTTCTGGCCATCCACCTGTGCGGGCTCACTGTCCTTCCGCTATGTCTGTTGCAGCTGCGACCTTGCTCATGGCCGGTCTTTGCTATGGCCTTCGCGGCCCTGTTGTTCGTGGGTTTCTACTGGTTCCTTTTTGGAGAGGGATTGCCATACGGAGGCCTGTTTCCCTATTGCACCGGCATGCTGAGTCCTTGGGGAACCTACTCGGGAACCTTGATGGTGGGAGACCGTGAGGTGCTCTTGACGCCGGCGCTCCGGATGGTCATCAGTATTCTGGGATGCCTGGGCGGTGCCGCAATCCTGGACTCGGCAGTGGATGCCCTCCGTGCGAAAAGTGCTCCGGGCCCGCTGATGCTTTTCACCATTCTCCAGACCGTCGTGCTGGTGTTCATCCCCGTCATGTATGACCGATACCTGGAAGTCGTCTTTCCCGGGGTGGCCTGCCTCGTGGCGGCCCGACGCGCCGAAACCAATCTGCATTGGGCAGCCGGCATCACGGCGGTCGCGCTGTACGGGCTGGTTTCAGTCGGGTTGGTGCATGACTGGTTCTCCTGGAACTCGGCGCGTTGGGCGCTGGGCAGGCAGGCCGTGGCGCAAGGCATCGCGCCAACCGACATCGAGGGCGGGTTCGAATGGAATGGCTGGTTTGGCTGCGCTGATCCTGAGCGGCCTTTGTCGTCGCCCAATTTCGGCGCTCGGCTCCATGATAACTCCACGCTGGCCTTGCCATTCTCCCGGGTGTTTTTCCCGCAGGTAACCGGACGGTTCGCGCTGGCCTTTACCCTGCCCCCCAACAGTTCGGTGGTGGCGTCGAACCGCTATTCGCTCTGGCTCAGCTCGAGTCCAAAGGAATTACTGTTCGTCCGATATCTTGATCCGGGGGAACCTCAACCTGAACAATAGGCGGCAATTCGCCTCCGGTGTCGCCGTCCGACGGAAAAAGATTGCACCCAACAGGATGCACGGCCAAAGTTTTGTTCCAGGCGGAGAGATGGCAGAGTGGTTTAATGCGCACGCCTGGAAAGCGTGAATACCCAAAAGGTATCGGGGGTTCGAATCCCCCTCTCTCCGCCATTCCCCATCTGGGGGACTGGCTGCGACTGACAGGGACAGACCGTGACTTTCACCAATATTTGCAGCAGGTTTATCCTCCTTGAGCGTTTCACCAACTGCGACAGCCGGGGACACAGCGGGACTGTCAGCGACTAATTTTCGGGAGTCTATTCGGGAGTCAACGCCATAACCCGGCAGACTGTCCATCACTTCCTGCAACGGCAACTGTCCCGCATCCGTGTAGTTCTTCATCGTCAGCTTCAAATCACTGTGCCGCGCCAGTTCCATCGCCAGCCGGGGATGCACCTTGTTCCGCGACAGCCGCGTGATAAAAGTTTTCCGCAAGGCGTGATAATCCAACCGCTGGCCGCTCTCGTCCAAAAACGGTATGCCCGCCTTTTCCAAGTCGGCCCGGAACTCGTCCATGTCGGGAACGCCGTTGACCAGCACCACCGCATTCGCCTGGTTGTCCTTTGGTTTGCTCCGTTGCAGTGCCGCCACCAGTTCACGGTGCAGCGGCAACGGTTGATCCTTGCGGTTTTTATTCACGGCCACCGGCATCCGCAGCAAACCGCCTTGCACGCCCAATACCAAATCACTCCACCGTAACTTGTTCGCTTCGTTACGGCGCAAGCCCGCATGCAGCGGCAGCAGATAGGCCAGTTGATTCTTCCCCGCCACTTGCAGCAGCCGGACCACGTCCGCATCGGACAAGGCCCGCCGTTTGCACTTCTCCTTGCCGCGTGTGTCCGCCCGTTCCACCAGTTCAAACGGATTGGCCGGCACCCGCCCTTGCCGCCGCAACCACGTCCAGAACGCCGACAGCACCGCCAGATACTCATTCAACGTCTTCGGGGCCTTGCCGGTCTGTGCCTTGCGCCAGGCTTGAAACGTGGCGGGAGTCACATCGGCCAGCTTTTTCCAAGCACACTCCCGCACCAGCTTCCGCAGCCGCTTGTCCACATGGCGCAGGTGATCTTCCGACCGGCCCAGCACCGTCAGTTCGTTCACATACTCCGCCACCAAGTCGAGCAGCGGTGATTGCGCGGCTTCCCGTTCCACCTTGGAAGGCAACAGACCCGCCGCCTCATGTTCCAGTTCGCGCACGATCTCATTGAGCTTTTGTTGCGCGACTTGCCGGTCAGTCACTTTCAGCGCGATGTCCCGCACCTTGTCATCGCCGTCCAGCTTCACTCGCGCCCGATAGACCCGGCCAACAACCCGTTTGCCGTTGCGCTGGCGTTTCGTTTTATAAATGCGTGCTTCCATAATTTTCCTTTCGTTTAGCGGGCGGGTTGTTCCCGCAACCGCTGGAAATAAGCTGCCACTTCGCTTTCCAGCATCCCCACGATTTTACCATCCCGCACCAGTCGCGGCAGTTTCCCACTGGCCGAATGCCGGCGAATGGAACGCACACACCGGCCAAACCGTTGTTTCAATTCCGGGAAACGAACGATCCGATCCAGCCCTTGAGATTGCGTTGCGTTGTTCATTAAAATTTATCTTCCAAAGCCGTGAGATACTCTTCTAGGAACGGCTTGGCTTTTAGCCGTGTCGCAAGGCCAATGCTAAACCACTTTTCCCGGAGAACTTTGTCGGCAGCAGCCCTTTTAGGTTGCAGCAAAGCCCTAGCTCCGCTGGTGAAAGCACGACCGACTGAACTTTTCACATCCGGCATGACACGGCTCTCGTATTCACTCTTGCTCCAATAGAGATATTTGAACGTGGCTGGCCGAAACCACTTCGCCGTAGTGATGGCGGAGGGTTCAATCATGTCAAAAAACGAAATCCAGCTCTTTTTGGGGTCATTCAGCGCCTTGGTAATCGTGACCGCACTCAATCTGATGTTTTGCTCTTCCATAAAAAACCGGCTGATCGCCCGCGCGCTCATTCGCCCGGCGGCTTCAAAAATAAACGGGAACAACTCGACAACCAACCCGCGGTTGGCCGTGAATTCTGCGGACTTTGAATGGCCGACCAGTTTCTGGCCGACATCAACCAAACTCACAGGCTTTTCATTTTCGTTTGCCATATTGCTGTAAGATTATCATGATTAACACGGTTGTCAAGCTTCAATCGCGACCAAACTTGGCAGTCTCCATTCCGCGCCGGCCTGGCCTCGACTCCGCTTGTGTGCTCGCCCGTCGCGTCGAAATCCACCCGCCCCCGCGCAAGACTTTGGAAAAAAAGCATAATCATCACCATCATTTTAGATGCAATTTTTCCCAAGACTTGCTCGCCCCAGGAACCCACGCGACCGGACTGCGCGCACCGCTGCGCTCGCCCATGCCATCGCTCCATTTCGACAGCCAAGTTCCGTCACTCCGCAGAATTGAATGGTGCGACCAAAGCGCCGTTAAATTCTCCGCTGCCGGGGCTACGAACCCAACACCGCTCTCGTCGCAAAAGGGCTGGCGCACGCACTGGCACCACTTGCTTTGACACGCCGCACTAGATTTTCTACGCTCCTCGCATGGCGAAAAAGGCTGTTGCGAAAGAAACCGTTGCCGCTCCCCGGTTGAAATCATCTGCGCTCCTCGACACCCGCGTCATTTACTGCGGCGATAATCTGGAACAACTCAAGAAACTGCCCGACGCCTGCGTTGACCTCATTTACATTGACCCGCCGTTCAACTCCAATCGCAACTACGAAGTCTTTTGGGGCGAGACCAAGGAGAAGCGCGCCTTTGAAGATCGCCACGAATCCACCCGCGCCTACATTGACTACATGCGCCCGCGCTGCGTGCAACTCGCCCGCGTCCTCAAAAAGACCGGCAGCTTTTATTACCACTGCGACTGGCACGCTTCGCATTACGTCAAGACCATGCTTGATGAACCTGGGCTCTTTGGAGAAAACAATTTCGTCAACGAAATCATCTGGAAACGAAGCCATGCACACAGCGATGCCAAACAAGGACGAAAGGCATTCGGCGTCATAACGGATTCAATTTTTGTTTATGGTTTGGGCGGCGAGAGAACATGGAATTCTGAATATCAACCGTATGATCAGGAATACACAGACCGCGATTATCGTCGCGTTGACCCGGATGGCCGCCGTTACAGGCTCGACAACATTCAAGGGCCGGGCGGTGCGTCCAAAGGAAACCCATTTTACGAAGTAATGGGTGTTTCACGTTATTGGAGATATTCAAAAGAAAAAATGGATGAGTTAATCAAAGCTGGCCGCATCATTCAGACGCAACCCGGCACAGTTCCGCAATACAAACGCTATCTTGATGAAATGCCAGGTGTTCCGATTCAGAATCTTTGGGACGACATTCCGATCATCAACAATCGCTCAAACGAGTTCTTGGGCTATCCAACACAGAAGCCGCTTCAACTTTTGGAACGAATAATCAAAACCAGCAGCAACGAAAACGACATTGTTCTTGATGCCTTTTGCGGATGCGGCACGGCGCTCGTAGCGGCGCAGAATTTGAAACGTCAATGGATTGGCATTGATATTTCACCCACCGCCTGCCGCGTCATGGCCAAACGCCTGCGCGACGTTTGCGGCCTGCCGGAAAGCGAACCGCTCTGGAAAGCCGGACGCGGCTTCGTCGTCCGCGATTTGCCGTGGAGCGAAGAAAAATTGCGCGCCATTCCACCGTTTGAATTTGAGAACTGGGCCGTCATCGCCCTCGGCGGCATCCCAAATAAAGTGCAGGTGGGCGACATGGGCGTGGATGGTCGAATCTATCCCGTTTCATCCGCCGCCACGCCGTATAGGTTAAAGGAAGGCGATCTCGGATTGAAAGAACGCTGGTATCCCATCCAAGTAAAACAGAAAGACAAAGTTGGCCGCCCGGACATTGATTCCTTTGAAGCCATGATGATGCGGGAAGATTGCGAGAAAGGATTTTTCGTGTCGTTCGATTATTCCGACGACGCTCTGCACGAGATTGAATCATTTTTCAAGCGTAGCCACAAAGTCATCGTCGCCCTGACGGTGAAGGAAATCCTGGACGAGCACATTGCAAGAAAGCTGGCGTGAGTATGGACAAGGGAACAATCACTCTTGTAATAGCAGTTGTCGGCGCGGTGACTGGTATTTTGGGTTTGATTTTTAATTTTCTCAACACTTGGCGGGTTTTTGATCGAGACAAAGTAAAGCTCAAGGTTGTGCCCAAATTGAGTATATTCTTTGGCATGGGTCAACACTATGACTGCTTGTGCATTGAGGTGATAAATACAGGATTTGTACCCGTTTCTGTTTCACGCGTTGTTTTGCCCATAGATTCAAAACATGAATTACATTTTACACAACATCCACAACACATAGTTGTATTGCCTGTAAGATTGGAACCCCGTGAAGCAGTGACGATTTATACAACACCTGATTTGCAATTAAGTCCGGAGTTCGCATCGGTATTAAGCGCACGTGCTTCGACGGCTTGTGGCAGGCATTTCGATGGGACAAGTCCCGCACTTAAGAGTTTTGTGAAAAGGGCCAGAAACAAAAAATAATTTTATGTCAGACGTGTTCATCAGTTATTCAACAGAAGACAGTAAATTCGCACGTTGTGTTTTTGTCGAAAGAAATGAATGATCAAAGGCTATTTATGGAAGATTTCTTCATCAGTTACAACAAAGCCGACAAGACATGGGCAGAAGGTTTGGCCAATTGGCTCGACCAAGCAATGTTCACAACAATTATTCAAGAGCAGGATTTTGTGCCTGCCACAAATTTTGTGGGCGAGGCGCATAAGGCTCTGCAAAGTGCCAAACGGACAATTATGGTCCTATCTCCAGATTATTTGTCTGCGAAGTTTCCGCTCGCGGAATGGACAGCGGCCTTTGCCACTGACCCCGCTTGTGAAAGAGGAACGCTGATTCCAGTCCGGGTGCGGGAATGTAAGCCTGACGGTTTATTGCGTCCGATTGTTTATATTGATTTGGTTGGACTCAATGTCAGCGAAGCGCGCAAAATATTTTTAGATGGGATAGCCAGTGTGATCAAAGGAAAGCGAGTGGATGAATCACCCCAAGCTCTGCCGACCAGTCCAAAACCGAAACGTTCCAAACTCAAGCAGAGTGTGAAAGGCGATTACAATACGAGCATTCAAGCGGAACACATCACAAATTTGACGATCAAAACCACGAGTAAAAAACTACCGTCAGTTCAGCCGCTGAATGTGGTTGGAGCGAACGTCGAAATGCGTGCCTATTTGGAATACCTCATTGACCGTTATATAGATTGGCGAATGGATGGAGTAAAAAGAAAAATAGACAGAAGGCCGTTTCATCCTTCCATGATTCATCGGGATATTAAGCGTGATTTTGGTGCTCGCACTTACTTGGTTCCTCAAAATCGTTTTGTTGAATTGATGCAATATCTACAGGCTCGGATTAATGACACAATTAAAGGACGAAACAACGCGGTTCGCAATTACCATTCTTTTGAAGAACACTTGGTGAAATTGCGTGGAAGCTAATGCTTCTACGGTCCGACCTGATTTGTTCAGCCAAGGTTTAACGGCTCGCTCATAAACGGCAGCCGCATTGCGTAAAGTCTCATTTCGGCGGCGCGTTCCTGGGCTTCCTGAATCTGTTCAGGATTTGACCGCTCTACTTCCATTTTTTCTCCGAACCACCACGGCACCGCCCACACTGGCGAGGAATTATCATATTTTCTGTCGTCCAGCAGCCGTGTTTGTGTCGCCGGAATTTTTTCGATGAGTCGTTCCGCCCGGTCTCGTGCAATCATCAGTGCACTGCAAAGGGTCAAATCCTTCTCCATCGCCGAACGTGATGGGAACACGACACCATCCAATCTTTCCCCAAGAATCTGATTTTGCAGATGGTAAGCCCAACGCGGGCCGCAATACCACTTCAACTCGCTCATGTCCTTCAAACCAAACCGCTTTGTGAATGCCGCCACCTTGTGCCGCCATAACCAGCCGTTATCAGTGTTCCACGAAAACCGGCAGCAGGCCCGACGCATCCCCGGCTTGTAACCGATGAACCGCACCACCCGCGCGCCCTTGTCTTGCGGCAACCGTTGGCTGACATGCTTGGAAATATATTTACCCACATAACGCGCAATCCCTTCAGCAGTGGATTTAACCGGCATCAATTCATGACGGCCAAAACGGTATTTTGGGCAGGTTTGCCGCCAGAACGCCCATTCCGCTCGCAAGGCTGAATTGGCACTGCGATAATCCTGGCGCTTGAAGGCTTGAAAATCCGCTCCCGACCGGATGTCATCTTTCAAGACCACCACCAGGTGGAAGTGAATACGGCCGGATTGGTGCCGCTCCCAAACGCCGATTGACCGCTCGTAACGTTTCACGATGACATGCGCCCGCAGCGACCGGAACCGCTTTTGAGCTTCGCGCAAGTCGGTGACGTGATCCTTGAAAGTAAGCGTGAAGAATCCAATCCGCTCAATGCCGAACTCGCGGACCAGGCATCCAATCTCGAACGCGACCACAAACGCCATCCGCTTGTGCCCGCCGGTGAGCCGGTTGATTTTGGGAATCTCTTCTTTGGTGCAGATGTTACTTGATAGACAAGGAAGGGCCGCGGCGGGGCGCG
>DAIRTX010000002.1:55709-91920 GCA_036803685.1 Verrucomicrobiota bacterium
TCTGTGGGTGGAAACGATGGAGCGATCAAGCAACCCGCCGCTGGCCCGACGCCTTGTAAGTCAATCGAAGTGTCTGAACCGAGGTTGAGAATGGCGCTTTCCGGCTCGCGCTGCTCGTCCCCACCGGAAAGCGAAACCGACACCCCACCTCCTTGACTTACGGTTTCTTTGCGTGGTTCCCCTGGAGGATTGAAGTTCATTGCACAACCTCCGAGGAATTGACGATGGCGAGAATTGCCGCCTTGAGTGCGGTAGGAAGTTTAGACCATGAAGTGACTACGCGGGACAGGTCAGGACAGACAGCGACTTTTGTTCGGGAGTCTATTCGGGAGTCGTTGCCAGAATCATCAATCTTTTCAGGGATTTTACTGGGGTTCGAATCCCCCTCTCTCCGCCAGTTTTAAAATTACTTCGACTGGCTTGAACCGCCTTTGCCAAACATTGCCTTGTCCACCGAGAAGCGGCCCGGTCCGGCCAGCAGCAGCACGACGTAACCCATCAAATACAGGAACGCCAGTTCGCCGTTGCCGTTCAGCGAGCCTTTCATGGCAATGAAGAAGGCGACACTCATGTTGATGGTGAGCACCAGCGCGGCGAACCGCGACACCAGCCCGAAAATCAGCAGCAGCGACGCGAAAAATTCGGCGAACACCGACAGGCCGAGGCTCGCCTTGTGCCCGATGCCGAACGGGTCGGGAAAGTTGGGCGCGCTGTCGCTGAAGTGTTGCAGCTTGTCAATGCCGTGATGGAGAAACATGGTCAGGCCGATCCACAGCCGCAGGGTGAGCAACCCCAGATTGGCCGTCACCGAATTGTTTCCGGGAGCGAACAGTTTTTTGAGCATGGGATTTTTTTAGGGCGTGGCCCGACCGGCGGAATTCCGGTTATTTCGGCGACGCGCCGGCAAGGCTCAAGGTGATTTCAATGGTGTCGGAAACTTTGTCCTCAAACTGGCCGGGCATGATGTTGAAATCGCTGCGTTTGATGGTGAAGTTGGCGCGGATGACCAGCAAATCGCCTTTCTGATTCGGCACGCGCTGGCCAAGCTTGTCCTTCAGACAGGTCAGTTTCACGGGCGCAGTGAGTTCCTTTGACACCCCCTTGAGCGTGAACGTGCCGGTCACGTCCGCCGTCGTGGTGTCGCCGGCGGTCTGGACATTTTTGAATTCCTTCGATTCAAAAGTAATTTCGGGGAATTTCACCGCATCGAGCCATTTGTCGTTCAACATGTGCTGTTTTTGCATCGGGTTTGGCAGCATGAGGGACCCGGTGGCCACGATGATTTTGCCTTTCGTCACGCCAGGGTTTTCGGGGTCAAATGTGACCGTGCCCGAAATGCCGCTGGCGCTGCCGTTGATGGCCTCCAGCGGCGCATCGAGCTTGAACGCAGCGTTGTTGATGCCCTTGGGGTCCTTGAAATCGAACGTCTGGGGCGCGGCGAGAGCAGCGCCCGCCAAGGCGATGGATGCCAGGATGGTAAGTTTCGTTTTCATTATCTGGTTTCGATTTATGGTTGCTTTGATTTTGCCGGGACAAAAAAGGAAACGCCAGCCAGGAATCCTGCGCCCAACAAGGCGGCGCCCAGAAAATCAACGCCGGGAACAAATTTATCCTGCCATTGAATTCCCTCCAGGCCCGTGACTTCATCCACGACTTTCTTCGGAACGCGCGTTTTCGTCCAGCCGCGATTCGCTCCGGCTGCCACCCAGAAGGCGATTGCGCCAACAACCAGAACCGCGGCGATGATACGAAAGGTCCGTTTCATGGATTCGTCCCGGCAGCTCAGTTCAGGTCGAACAAAATCACCTGCGCCGGTCCGGTTGATTCGATAATCAGCCGGCTCTCGTCTGAGACTGCCGCGCCGTCGCCGGCTTTCAGAGGCAGACCATTCAATTCCACTTCGCCCTCAGCCATCTGCAGCCAGCCGTGACGACCGGGTTTGAGGGTGTGACTGATCCTGTCGCCACCGCCAAGTTTGCCGATGAACACGTCCGCGTCTTGATTGATGGGAATGGAACCGTCGCGTCCCGACTTTGACGCAGCCAGATAAAATTGTCCCGGCGCGGCTTTGGCAAAAGTTTTTTCGGCGTAAACCGGTTTCGCGCCTTTATGGCTGGGCAAAATCCAGATTTGCAGCAGATGCACCGGCTCGGTTGGCGACGGATTGAATTCGCTGTGCGCCACGCCGGTGCCGGCGGCCATGTATTGAACTTCGCCGGGGCGGATGATGCGGCCATTGCCCATCGAATCCTTGTGCTCCAGCGCGCCGCTCAGGACATAGGTGATGATTTCCATGTCGCGGTGCGAATGCGTGCCAAAGCCGCCGCCGCCCGCGATGGTGTCGTCGTTAATCACCCGCAACGCGTGGAAGCCCATGTGCTGTGCGTCGTGGTAATCGGCAAACGAAAACGTGTGCCACGTGTCGAGCCAGTCGTAACTGGCGTGCCCGCGTTCCCCGGCATTCCGAACGGTGATCATTTTCGCTCAAACTTGCTGCACGAGTTCTTTTGCCTCATACCGCACTTTCGGCAGGCTCGCGTATTTGTCGGTGGCGGCGCGATAACCCAGGGCGCACGCCACCACCGTGGCATAGTCACCGCCGCTCAAACCGAGCACGCGGTCATATTCGGCGAGGCTGAGGCCTTCCATCGGACAGGTGTCCACGCCCAGCACGGCGGCGCAGGTCATCAAATTACCGAGCGCGAGGTAGGTTTGCCGGGTTGCCCATTCGTGGGCGGTTTTGCCGCGCGGACCGTTGACGACATCGTTGAGCATCAGGTCGCGGTAAAAGTTCAGCGATTCGGCGGGAATTTTGCGGATGTCGCTGGTGCGTTGGATGAGTTTGGTCACGTCGGCCCCGGTCATTTTGGTGCGGGCGGTGAACACGACAAAGTGCGAAGCGTCCACGACCTGCTTTTGGTTCCACGAATGCGGCAGCAGTTCGGCGCGTTTGACGGGGTCGTCAATGACGAGGAAACGATACGGCTGCAGGCCGTAGGAAGTCGGCGTGAGCACGAGCGCGCGCTCCAGGGTTTGCCAGACATCGGCGGGGATTTTGCGGGTCGCGTCAAAAACTTTCGTGGCGTAGCGCCACTGCAGCGCATTCAGCAATTGTTGGGTAACTCCATTATTCATAGTTCAAATTAGATTCCGTCCCGGCTCAGAGTGGCACAAGTTTGGGAAAATGCAACTGGCCGGCGCTTGCATCCCTGATGGCTGCAGCAGCAGGGAAATCCAGGCTTTTCTATCGGCTCCAGTTGCAATGAGGATGGCGGACTTGCTATAACACCGGCGATGAGTTCGCCCAATCTTCGCATTCGCCGCGCCACGACGGACGATTTTCAAAGTCTGAAATCGCTTTGGAATTCCATGCGCTTCCCGGCGGACGAATTGGAAAAGCGGCTGACCGAATTCCAGGTGATTGAAGCTGCCGACGGACAAATTGTCGGCGCGATTGGCGTTCAAATCATCCGCCAGCACGCCCGGCTCCACAGCGAGGGTTACACGGATTTTGCCGTGGCCGATGCCGCCCGGGAATTGTTCTGGGAACGCATCCAGACCATTACCTCCCATCACGGCGTCTTTCGGTTGTGGACGCAGGAAAATTCGCCGTTTTGGGTTCGTTGGGGCTTTCAACCCGCCACGATCGAGCTCCTTGAGCGCCTGCCCGATGAATGGAAACCGTCCGAAGGAAAATGGCTGACCATCCAGCTTAAAAACGAGGAAGCCATCGCCACGCTCGAAAAGGAGCTTGAGGCATTCAGGGAATCGGGGAAAAAGCGCGCGGCTGAAGCGGTGGAACAAGCCCGCACAATGACCACCACCATTACCATCATCGCGTTTGTCGTGGGGATCGTCCTCATCGGCGTCGCGATTTTTCTGTTCGTGCGTCGCAGTTCATCCCTGCCGATGCACTGACGGCAGGTTGAACTCGTCCGCGTGATACGAACTCCGCACCATCGGGCCGCTGGCGACGTGAACGAAGCCCAACTCCCCTGCCCGCCTGCCGTATTCTTCAAATTTCGCGGGCGAAACAAATTCCACCACCGGCAAATGTCTCAGCGTGGGCTGGAGATACTGGCCGAGCGTGAGAATATCGCAACCCGCACGGCGCAAATCTTCCAGCGCCACCATGACTTCCTCTTCCGCCTCGCCCAAACCAAGCATCATGCCGGACTTGGTGTAAATCGTGTCGCCGCGTTTTGCCTTCACCTTCTGCAACACGCTGAGCGAACGGTCGTAAGTCGCGCGATGACGCACGGACGGCGTCAGCCGCCGCACCGTCTCGAGATTGTGATTGAATATGTGCGGATTCGCCGCCAGCACCGCGTCAATCGCAGCATCGCGGTCATTGAAATCCGGCACGAGCACTTCAATCACAATGCCCGGATTCAACTCGCGCACGGCCTCAACCGTTTTCCGGAAATGCTCCGCGCCGCCATCCGCCAGATCGTCGCGGGCAACGGCGGTGATGACGATGTGCTTCAATTTCATCCGCCGCGTCGCCTCGGCCACGCGCCTCGGCTCGTCCACTTCGAGCGGCAGCGGCCGGGCTGTGGACACCGCGCAAAAGCCGCAGGCGCGGGTGCAGCGGTCGCCGGCGATCATGAACGTCGCCGTGCCCTTCTCCCAGCATTCCCAGTGATTCGGGCACCTGGCGCTTTCGCAGACCGTGTGCAGCTTCAGCTCGTCCAGCAGGCTGCGCGTGCGCGCGAAACTGTCCGACGTGGGCAGCGTGATGCGCAGCCAGTCCGGCAAACGCGGTCGTGGTTTTAATTCAGCAGCGGTCATTGGTCGTCAATTTGCAAAACGAACATCGAACATCCAACATCGAACGCCGAACATCGAACTGAAAGTTTGGTTGGCGGACTTCATTCGACGTTCGATGTTCGATGTTCAGAGTTCGATGTTTTCTCATCGGTGTCAATCTGCCGTCTTCAACTTATCCCAAAACTTCGCCAGTTGTTCCGGCCCGAAATCCGCCAGCACTTTTCCATCCACCTCAATCACCGGTGCAAGCTCCTGGCCGGACAACTGGACCATTTCCTCATAAGCCGCGTCGTCCGCAATGACATCCAGCTTTTCATATTCGATGTCGTGGTCGTCGAGCCAGCGCATGGCTTTGTGACACCATGGGCAATACGGTTTGATGAATAAACGGATTTTCATGGGTGCAACTTTATTTCCATAATTCAATACCAGCCAATTGTGCGCCACCCCAAGCCACCAGAAGCCCGACCGTAAAAATTGCAAAGGGTTTAGCCGTTGTTTTTAAATTCAGAAAGAGGAAAACCAAATCTACAATTGGAATAAACAAGCAGCCAAAGAACCACCACAAACTCCGCTTGTAAGCAACGGCCAAAAACTTCACTTCTCCAATTAATGAAGTGAGACAACCTAAAGCCAATAAAATGCATCCCAATATAGTCATCCACCAATTTGCGCCTGGTATTGCTCCGGCGACAGGAGCGAGTTGAGTTCAGGGGGATTGCTCAACTTGATTTTGAAAAACCAGCCGCCGGCATGAGGCTCGCTGTTCACCAGCGCCGGGTCTTCCACGACGGATTTGTTGGTTTCGACAATTTCGCCGCTCAACGGCGAGTAAATGTCGCTCGCGGTCTTCACGGATTCCACCACGGCGCAGGCTTCGCCGGCCTTGACCTTGCGGCCGGCATCCGGCAGTTCGACAAAGACGATGTCGGTCAATTCGTGTTGCGCGTGGTCGGTGATGCCGACCGTTGCCGTGTCACCATTGACGCGCACCCACTCGTGAGATTTTGTGTATTTCAAATCCGCAGGAACGTTGCTCATAAATTGTGCGGAAAGGTTACGCGGATGGTGGAGATTCTCAAATCCAAATTTGTGTCATTGAAAAATTGAGGCGTATTTTCAAAATACCTAAAAGCGCCGGAGGGCCGGCGCAGTCCAAGACGCTTCGCGCCAATTCAATGCGGACGGTCAACGCGCCAGCGTCTTGGACTGCGGTAGCCCTCTACCGCTTTTCCACGGGGGAGCGAAAATCACTTCCAAAAACTGAAGCTATTCGAAAAAGCTCTCTAACTATCACAAAAACCGCAGCAACAATCCCGGAGCGCAACCGAGGAGAATCACCAGCGCCGCCAGCAGGATTAGCGCAAACATCGTGGCCGGTGGAACCTTGATGGCGGGCGCGTTGGCAGCGGCGTCCAGCACGTAAGCCTGTTTCAACACCTGCAGGTAGTAGTAAAAGGACACAGCGCTCATCACGATGGCCAGAATCACCAGCCAGAGCAGGCCGAGATGTTCGGCGTCCGTGCCCACCACCGCGCTGAACAGGAAAAATTTTCCGATGAAACCCGCCAGCGGAGGAATGCCGGCCAGCGAAAGCAGGAACACCAGCAGGCACAACGACAACCCCGGGGCGCGCCGGCTAAGCCCGGCGAAATTTGCCATCGCGTCGCCGCCCGTGGCCGCTTCCACCACCGTCACCACGCCAAATGCGCCGAGCACCGTCAGCGCGTAGGTGATGACATAAAACAGCAACGCGCTGTGGCTGGACGGTGTGTTGGCCAGCACGCCGAGCAGCATGTAACCCGCGTGGGCGATGGCCGAATAAGCCAGCAGGCGTTTCACACTCGACTGCACGATGGCTGTGAGATTGCCCAGCACCATCGAAAGCGCGGCCACGACGGCAATCACCGGCGTCCAGCCGGACACATAGCCTTGCCAAACCGCACTGCCTTCCGCGCCGGCAAAACCGAGCGTCAGGATTTTGGCGAGGATGTAAAAGCTGGCGACCTTGGAACCGGAGGCAATAAACGCCGCGCTCGGCGTGGGCGCGCCTTCATAGGCATCCGGCGCCCACAGATGGAACGGCACCGCCGCCACCTTGAAACCAAACCCGATCACGGTCGTGACGATGGCCACCAACAGCAGTGGATCCAGTCCCCGGCCCGCCAGACTGGCGGCAATTTGCGGCAGATTCGTCGAACCGGAAAGCCCGTAAAGCAGGCTGAAACCGAACAGCAGGAATGCCGCAGACATGCCGCCGAACAGGAAATATTTCAACGCCGCTTCGCTGGACCTGGCGTTGCGCTTGTTGAACGCCGTCAGGATGTAGAGCGACAGACTGGCCAGTTCCAGCGAGATGAAAATCATCAGGATGTCCTCGGCGCTGATCAAAAACATCAGCCCGATCGTGGCCAGCAGCACCAGAGCCAGATATTCGCCGACGTGCTCGGTGAATTTGCCGGAAGTGGAAATCAGCACGGTAAAGACCGCCAGCGCCAGCAGCACAACCTTCAGGAAATCCGTCTGCGGATCCACGACCAGCATGCCGTTCAACAGGTTGGCGTCTCCGTAACGGGTGAACGTGAAAACCGCCGCCATCAGGCAGCCCAGAATGGAAACCAGCGCGCCGGTCCCGAAGCGCCGCGCAACGGATTCTTCGCGCAGCACGATCAAATCCACCGCCAGCACCATCAGCACGGTGACGGCCAGGGCGGTCTCCGGCGCGGCCACCCGGAGTATTTCGAGGTAGTTCACATCGAACCTCCCTTCAACAGCCGCTCGAACAGCGGCGAATTTAGACAGGGCTGAATCCAGTTTAACAAGAGGCCCGGGAAAAGCCCGATGATGAGTGACGCAGCGATAAGCATTATTGCCCCGATGCGTTCCGGCACCGAAATGGGTTCCAACGGATGGTCGTGGCCGAATTTGTCCGCCGCCACCGTGTCCGAGTAAAACGCCTTTTGCAGCGCCCGCAGGGTGTAGGCCACGCCCACCACGATGCCAACGCCCGCCAGGAGGGTTGCCATCGGAAACACCTTCCACGCGCCCATGAGAACCTGAAGTTCGGCAACAAACCCGCTGAAACCCGGCAATCCCATCGAGGCGACGCCCGCCAGCACAAACGTCACCCCCGCGAACGGCAGCCGCCGGCCGAGTTGCATCGTTTGCAGATCGTTGAAATCGCGCGTATGCGTCCGGTCATAGACCATGCGACCCACCACGGCGAACAGCAACCCGGCGATGATGCCGTGCGAAAACATTTGCAGCACCGCGCCGCTGAGGCCGATGGTGTTGAGCGTGGCCAGACCCAGCAGCACAAACCCCATGTGACTCACGCTGGAGTAACCGATGACAAATTTGAAATCCCTCTGCACCAGCGCCACGCCCGCGCCATAAACAATGCCGATGACCGCCAGCGCGGCAATTTCATTCTGCCACATGCGGACGCCCTCGGGAAACAGCACCATCGCCACGCGCAGGCAGCCGTAGGCGCCGAGTTTCATCACCACACCCGCCAGCAGCATCGAGCCGGCGGTGGGCGCGGCGACGTGACCGGTGGGCGCCCACGTATGGAACGGCCACAGACCCGCGAGAATCCCAAAACCAATGAATACCAGCGGAAACACCCAGTACTGGAAGCCGAGCGGGAACGACACCTTCGACAACTCCAGCAAATCGAGCGATGCGTGGCCGGTCTGCGCGCGGGCCACGACCCAGGTGGCGATCAAACCGATGAGCACGAGATGGCTGCCGACAAATGAAAAGAGCGCCAGTTTCATCGCGCCGTATTCCTTGCGCGTGCTGCCCCAGCGGGCGATGAGAAAATATTTCGGAATGATGGTCAGCTCGTAGAACACGAACAGCAACAGCACGTCAAAGCTGAGGAACACGCCATACACGGCGCCGATCAACGCGAGGTAGAAGGCGAAAAATTCCTTGGTGCGCTTTTCGATGTTCCACGAAAATAAAATACCGGCGATGGCCGCCAGGCCGGTCAAAACCACCAGCACCAGGCTGATGCCGTCCGCCGCCAGGAAATAATTGGCGCCGAGCGCCGGGATCCACGGGACTTTGACAATCGTCGTGACGATGCCCGGATTCGGCTGCTGTACCGCACCGGCGAAGGCCACGACGCAACCGGCGATGGCCGTCAGCAACGCGATGATGCGCGCCGCCCGCGCGGCCTCGCGCGGCAGGAGCATCAGCATCAGCACCCCGATGAACGAAATGTATATGGTCCAGGCTAACATGGTGAAATATGCGCCATGGCAACACACCGGTGGAAATTGTTTTGCCCTTTCAGGGCAAATAACTCTTTTAACCATTCAACCCAGGGCGGCGCTTCGCTCTGTCCCGGGCTTTCCTGTTCTGGCCTTTCAGGCCGCCATTTGCCGCGCCAAAGGCGCAAGACAGGACAGCCCAGGGCAACGCCCTGGGACGCGTTGTCAAAAATAAATACCAGGAAAAGAAGCCTCGTGAAAAGGGTGGCGGCTTTTGGACTGCGCTGGCAGAGCGCAGCGGCGACAGCGCTTTTGCATGGACAACCAAGGCGGCCAGCCTGATCCAAAGCGGCGTCGCGCTCCGCTTGCCGCCGCAGTCCAAAACTTCCCCCACCCAGATCCCGGTTTAAAAACAAGTCCTGGGCTGTCTTGTTCTGCGCCTTCGGCGCGGCAATTTGTTTATCCGTGTTCATCAGTGGTTAAAATGAGAATTGCCCCACCATCTTCACGACGGTCGCGTCAATCACGCCCAGCACGAGTTGCGGCCACAGGCCCAGCACGAACATCAACGCGATTGGAACGACCACCAACGTGCGCTCGGACAATGTGAGGTCCGGCATTTGCGCCCAGCGCCCATTCAGCGGCCCGCAAAAAACGCGCTGGATGATGGTCAGCAGGAATATCGCCGTCACCAGCAGGCCGAGCGTTGACAGCGCCGCCGCCCAGGGCGCCAGCGGAAACACGCCCTTGAAAATCAGGAATTCACCCACGAACCCGTTCAACCCCGGCAGTCCCAGCGACGAGAACAGCGCGATGCCCATCAGGCCGGTAAACACCGGGACGACTTTGCGGATGCCGCCGAAATCGTCCAGCCCGCGCAAACCGCCGCTGCGTTTCTCGATGAGCCACACGAACAGGAACAGCGCCGACGCCGTGAGGCCGTGGTTGAACATTTGCAGCAGCACGCCGTTGAGCGCCGCGGCCTTCTGCAGTTCCGGCTGGTTCACGCCGGCCGCCGCACCGGTCACCGCAAACAAAGCCAGCAGGCAGTAGCCGAGGTGGTTGACGGACGAGTAGGCCAGGATTCGTTTGAGGTCGCGTTGCGCGAACGCCGCGCAGGCCGAAAGCACGATGGTCAGCACCGCCAGCCACATCAACGGCGTCAGCACCTGCCGCACCTGTTCGGGGAAAATCGGCAGCAGGATGCGCAGGAAACCATACACGCCCATTTTTGACATGACGCCCGTGAGCAGCATCGTCACCGGCCCGGGCGCCTCGGCATACGCCGACGGCAGCCACGTGTGGAACGGCACGACCGGCACCTTCACCGCAAACCCGAGGAACGCGCCGAAGAAAACGAGCAGGCCGATTTGTGATTTCCAGCCGATGACGTCGCCGAGTTTGGCCGTGATTTCGCCGCGCTTGGCCATCTCGGCGAGGTCGATGAAATCAAAACTGCCCGTCGCCAGCCGGATGGCCAGAAAGCTCAACAGCAACGTCACACTGCCGACCATCGTGTAAATGAAAAACTGGGTCGCCGCCGGACCGCGCCTGGGTCCGCCCCAAAGCTTTATCAGGAAGAATGCCGGGATCAGCACCAGTTCCCAGAACAGGAACCAGTGGAAGAAATTCAGCGCGGTGAACGTGCCGAACAACCCGGCCTGCAACCACAACACCAGCGCATAATAGAGCGACGGATTGTTGGTAGGGACGCGCTGCTGCGCGTCCTGGTCCCGCAATGCGGGATCGGCCCTACCATCAAACAGGCTTCCGGAGGCCATGATGGACAGCGTCGTGACGATCGCCGTCAACAGCACCATCAACAGGCCGAGCCCGTCCACGCCCAGCCGGTATTCGATGCCCAGCGACGGCACCCAGGCATGGCGTTCGTTGAACTGGAGTTCGCCGGAAGCGGCATCAAAATGTTTCCAAAGGCACAGCGCCCCCGTCAGCGCCACGAGGCTGAAAGCCAGCGTCAGCCCGCGCGCGACCCGCTTTTGTTCCGCGCCCAGGCCGGCAACGATGATGCCGCCGAACAGCGGGACGAGGATCAGGATGGTCAGCCAGGGCAAAGTGTTCATGCCTTGCGCCCCCAAACCAGGAAAAGAACCAGCACCACCAGCGCCACGCCGATGACGCGGAGATAGGTTTGCACACGGCCACTGTGCCATTTCGACAGTTCGTCGCCGCCCTCCCGCAGGGTTTCACAGCCGGTGTCGAAACCCAGGTCCACCACGAATTCATCCGTGAAGCGGTAGAGCCACGACAACCCCAGCGTCACGTAGGAAACCAGCAAAACCGCCCCGCCCCAAATCCAGCGGTCCAGGAAATCGCAGGCGCGCGCCGCCCAGGCGTTGAAACGGACAACGGTTGCGTCGTAAAACTCGTCCACGAAATATTTGTTCTCCAGCAACCTGAAAACGGCAGGCTGCATGACCTGCAGCGCATCGGGCTCTTCCGTCGTCTTCCGCGGGCGGTTGCCATAGAGCCACCAGCCGAGGCCAAGCCCGGCGAACACAATCACCGCAGACGCCAGCATCAACCCGAGCGTGCCGCCTTCGGTCAGTCGGTTGAAATTGAATCCAGCCGGTTCGCCGTTCAGGAACCCGTCAAACCACGGCCAGGCCGGTGTGCCGACGAAGCCCAATAAAATGGCAAACGCCGCGAGGATGACGAGTGGAACGGTCATGACGGCGGGGCTTTCGTGCGGTTCTCCTTTTTCTTCGTAGCAGCCGACGTGAGTCGGCTCTAACTTTTTTTGGGATGCCGCATGCGAGGAAGAATGAGCGGCCTCATCCCGCTTTGCGGGACTGCTACGATACTGGCCGAAAAATACCAGCGCGACCTGGCGCGTCATGTAAAACGCCGTGAGCAACGCCCCGGCACAACCGAGATAAAAGGGAACGTGCGACACCGGCCACCCGTGCGCCGCATGCAGGATTTCGTCCTTGCTCCAGAAGCCGGAGAAGAACAGCGGAAATCCCGCCAGCGCCAGCATGCCGATGGCATAGGCCGCAAACGTCACCGGCATGAACTTTTTCAGCCCGCCCATCTTCCGGACGTCCTGCTCCTCGTGGCAGCCGTGGATGACCGAGCCGGATCCGAGGAACAACAGCGCCTTGAAGAACGCGTGCGTGATGAGATGGAACATGCCGACCGCCACGCCGCCGACGCCCAAGCCCAGCATCATGTAACCGAGTTGCGAAACCGTGGAATAGGCCAGGATGCGTTTGATGTCCGTCTGCGCCACCGCGACGGACGCGGCAAAAATCGCCGTGAGCGCACCAATCCAGGTCACCACCGTCAGCGCCGTGGTCTCGGCCGCAGCGCCATCAAGATGAACACTCATCAACGGATAAACCCGGGCGACGAGGAAAACACCGGCCGCCACCATCGTCGCCGCGTGAATGAGCGCGCTGACCGGTGTGGGGCCTTCCATCGCGTCCGGCAGCCACACGTGCAGCGGCAACTGGCCGGACTTGCCGACCGCACCGAGGAAAATCAACAACCCGATGGCCGTGGACACCGCCATGCCGGCGGCCGTCATGTGCGTCACCATCGCGGCGAGGGCGGATTGTTCGAGGCAGCCGAGGCCGTTCGCGTAAAAATTCAACGTGCCGGTTTCGGCATAAAGCCAGACCATGCCCAGCAGCAGGCCGAGATCGCCGATGCGCGTGGTAATGAAGGCCTTTTTGGCCGCCGCCGCCGCGCTCGGCTTGTGATACCAGAACCCGATGAGCAAATAGCTGGTCAGGCCGACGAGTTCCCAGCAGACAAAGAACAGGAGCAGATTGTTGGCGATGACCACGCCGAGCATCGCCGCCGCGAAAAGCGACATGAAGCAGAAGAAGCGGGTGAAATTTTCGTCGTGCGCCATGTAGCCGACGCTGAAGATGAAAATCAGCAGGCTGACGAACGAAACCATCACCAGCATGATCGCCGTGAGCGGGTCCAGCACCCAATCAAGGTGCAGCCATTGACCGCCGAACTGGAACCAGTTGAAACCGGCAATTTCGCGGAACACGCCGCTCTCGCCGTGGTGGAGGAGCGTGGCGCTGAACGCGCACAGCGAGAGCAGGAACGCCAGGACCATCGAACCAATGGACAATGTCACTGCGAGCTTGCGCTGCGGTTGCTTGTTGATGGCAATCACGCCCGACGCCGCCAGCGGCAGCACCGGAATCAGCCAGAGATTTTGGGCAATCCAGGTCATTTCGATTTTTAACGCAAAGGCGCAAAGGCGCAAAGGCGCGAGAAAATTTTCGATCGTTTACACTGCCATCCCCTTCGGGTGAGAATTATGGACTGCGGTGGCAGAGCGCAGCGGCGACACCGCTTTTCGGATGCGGACACAGCTTCCAAAGCGGCGTGGCGCTTCGCTTCCCGCCGCACTTCAAAAATAACTGCCTGCGTCCTGGCGTCTTTGCGCCTTTGCGTTGAATTTTTCAATCGTTTCATCCCTTTAAATTCTTAATTTCATCCAGGTTGGCGGTCTTGTAATGGCGATAAATCGCAATGATGAGCGCCAGACCCACCGCCGCTTCCGCCGCTGCAATGGCGATGGAGAAAATCACGACCATCATGCCCGTCAACGCCTCGGGATTCGGGCCGTAACGCCAGAACGCGATGAAATTCAGGTTCGCCGCGTTCAGCATCAATTCGATGCCGATCAGCGCGAGGATGGCGTTGCGCCGCGTGACTGCGCCCGCCAAACCGATGGCGAAGAGCAACGCCGAAACGAGGAGGCAACCTTGCAACGGTGTCATGAGTGGCCTCCCTTTTCAGCTTCGTAGCAGTCCCGCAAAGCGGGATCAGTCCGCTCTAATTTTTCAGATGGAGCCGACTCACGTCGGCTGCTACCGGGCTTTGAAAGCGGTTCTTCCTTCATCGCGATGATGACCGCGCCCATCAATGCCGCCGTCAGCAGCAGGCCGATGACTTCGAGCGGCAGGACATACCGGGTCATCAGCAGGTCACCGATGTTTTTGACGGTGGCTTCGGGCGCCGGCGGCATTTGTTTGGGCAGGCCCGGACTGTTCAGCGCCGCCCAGCCGAGCGTGGCGAAGACGACGGCGGAAACCGCAATCCCGACAATCCAGCCGGGCGCAAGAATGGCCTGGTTCGGCATCGCATCGCTGCGCGTCAGCAATACCGCGAACACGATGAGGATGGCGACCGCGCCGACATAGACCAGGATTTGGGCGAAGCCGACAAACTGCGCGCCGAGTTGCAGGTAAAGCGCCGCGAGTCCGGCGAATGTCACCACCAGCGACAGCGCGCAATGCACCAGGTTGCGCAGGCTCATCGCCGCCGCCGCCGCAAAGAGCGTCACAATTGCAATGATGATGAAGGGCAAAGACATTGTTAAATCGTTAAATCGTGGAACCGTTCAATTGATAAATAGGGCGCATCTTGACACTGGCTCGACTCCCTCTCCCCGCCTGAGCGGGGAGAGGGCTGGGGTGAGGGGATTTGATCTGGGAAACAACGAGCCTCCTCACCCCGACCCTCTCCTCCCTTGGGGGAGGAGAGGGAGAAAAACAGGGGCAGTGCGCGGATGCGCCCTGATAAAGGCAGACGTTGCACCCGGAGTGTTCTCCGATGCAACAATTCACCGATGTAACGATTCGCGTTTTTCATTCAGCGTAGCGATAAGTGCGTTTGCCGAGTTTTTGATTTCGCATCAATCCCCAACCGAGGATGGCATAAGCGCCAAAAATCAGGGCCGAGCAGACCACCCAGCGCAGCGGACCTGCGCCCAGAAAATGCCAGAGTCCGGCCGCGACGATGTTGACCAGCGACAAGGGCAGCATGAATTTCCAGGCGAAATTCATGAGCTGATCCATGCGCAGGCGCGGCAGCGTGGCGCGAATCCAGATGAACGTGAAAACCAGCGCCATCAGCTTGGCAAAGAACCAGAGATACGACGGCACCCAGGTGAGGAACGAAAACGGCGCGGTCCAGCCGCCCAGAAACAGCGTGATGCCCAGCCCGTTGATGGCAAACATGCCGAGGTATTCACCGAGGAAGAACAGCGCGAATTTGAAGCCGGAATACTCTGTGTAATAGCCCGCAACGATTTCAGATTCCGCCTCCGGCAAATCAAACGGCGTGCGGTTGGACTCGGCGAGCGAAGCAATGAAGAACAGGATAAAACCGGCCAGGCCCCACGGCGTGAACACAAACCAGTGCGCCAGGCCAAAGATGTAATGATTTTGCGCCGCGACGATGTCCACTGTCTTGAGCGAGCCGACGATCATGATGACCGTGACGGCGGAGAGGATGAGCGGGATTTCGTAGCTGATCATCTGCGCAATCGCGCGCATGGCGCCCAGCAGGGAGTATTTGTTGTGGCTCGACCAGCCGGCCATGAACACCGACAGCTCCACCGCCCCGCCCACGGCGAAGAAAAACAGCACCCCCGCATCAAGATCCACCGCGGTCATGTTGCGGCCGATGGGCAGCACCGCATAGGCCAGCAGCACGGGGATGAGCAGGACGACCGGTGCCAGAAAATGCACCACCTTGTCCGCCGCGCGCGGCACGATGTCCTCCTTCGTGAGCGATTTGATCCCATCCGGTATGAACTGGCCGAAACCGCACAGGCGGATTTTGGTCAACGGAATGCCCACGCGATTGGGGCCGTAGCGGTTCTGGATGCGACCGATGCCCTTGCGCTCAAAAACCGTGACGAAGGCAAACAAGGTGGCGAACACCAGCGGGATGAGCGCCACCGAAATCAGGGCGGAAACCAGCGGCTGCCAGGCGTCGGGGACAAACCCCACCGTCTGATGCTTCAACGTGACAAAAATTTGATCCAGTTTATCAAACATGGTTTCGACCACTGAATTGCAAAACGAGCTCCAGCATCATTAATTATTCTTCACAAATCAAGAAGAGAAGGCCGGTGAGAAACGAAACACAAAGGCTGAAGGCTGAAGGCTGAATGGACACGGCGTAAAACCGCGTGGCGGCCACGCCACGTGAGGGTTTAACCCTTTTACGTCGGCCACGCCGCTATACGCTGATGAACACGAATCCGAGGGCCGAAATCCGAAATCCGAGAACCGGGACGCCAAACCAGGTAGGGCGCGTCACTCCGAGATTGTCTCAAAACTTGTAGCAGCGGACGTGAGTCCGCTCCAATCTCAAGCGAATCACAGGAAAAGTGAGCCGACTCACGTCGGCTGCTACGATGAGAGAAGGTTTTAAGACAGCCTGACTCCGTGCGCGCCGCCATGATGCATTTTCGCGTGTTTAGCGGTTAAACCTCCGGCCTCACTTCTCGATGCCGAGCAATTCCACCTCGAAGATCAATACGCTGTTGGGCGGAATCGCCTGGCTGGGGCTTTGATCGCCGTAGGCCAGTTTGGCCGGGATGAACAACTGCCACTTGTCGCCGACCTTCATCAGTTGCAACGCCTCGACCCAGCCCGGGATCACGCCGTTGACGGGAAAGGAGATGGGTTGACCGCGCTGCACCGAACTGTCAAAGACCGTCCCGTCAATCAACGTGCCGTGATAATGCACCTTCACCCGGTCGGTCAGCTTGGGGGACTCGCCCGTGCCGGACTGGATGACCTTGTATTGCAGACCGCTGGCCGTGGTGACGACGCCTTCCTTTTTTGCGTTCTGCGCGAGAAAGGTTTCACCGTTGACGGGTTGCGAATCGGATTTCGCGCTGGGATTCTTTTCCATAGTCGCCTTGTCTTCTTTGACGCCACAACCGGCGAGCAGGCCGAGGGCGAGCGTCAGGATAAAAAATGATTTCATATGGTTTTTAAACTGCATTGGTTGATCTGCGGTGCGCGGAGAATCCGCGAAGCCGGGCGCCAGGTCAAGCCGCGAACCAGATTTTCAGGATTCTTCCCCATCGTCCCCTGTCCACCATAGTCCTGCATTGCGGGGCGAAGGTGGATCGTCCTTCGGCCTTTCGCGTCTTTCGCTTATTTCGCGGTTTAACTTCCGGCCTCAGTTTGAAAGTTCGACGTTGGATGTTGAATGTTGAATGTTCAGTTTTCCCTCTCCATCAGCTTGTCGCGTCGTCTTGCCGCGGCGTAACTCAGTGAAGACGGGAGCCTCCGGCGAAGACAGGTCTCCGGCCGGGACAAGTCGTGGTTGGGATCCGCGGACCGGCAGCGTGTTGAGAGTAACCCATTGACAGTTTTCCCGCGACCGGGCAGTTTGCGCCCGCGATGGCGCCCCAAGATCAGGCATTGGTTTTTGCCCTCACTGAACAGGCTGCTGAAAAAGAACGATATGAACTCACATTCATCAAGACGGTTTCAATCTTTCCTGCTCCTTTGTTTGCTGTTCCTGCTTGGCCCTCTGACCGGACCAGCCCAGCCTTCCGGCGGCCCATACGGCCCGATCCCGCAGAACTACGCCCTGCCCAAAGACGCCGCGCACATCCACTACGTGGCGCCGGATGGAAACCCTGATGCCGCAGGCACATCCCTCGCCGGGCCCACGACCCTCGAATCAGCCATCGCCCGGGCGGTCACCGGCGACGCCATCATCCTGCGCGGGGGAACCTACCGCACCGGCGGGTTGAAGTTGAATCAGGGCATCACCCTGCAACCGTACGCCGACGAGCAGCCGGTATTGAAAGGCACCCGGGTGGCCGACAAGTGGGGAGCCCAAGGCAATGGCTTGTGGAGCATGACGTGGTCAAACCTGTTCCCGATGAAACCTCAAAGCTGGTGGCGCCGCGATCGTTAAGGCCGGAAAACTCCCCTCTGGCTTTTCAACAACGACATGGTTTTCGTGGATGGCCGCTCGCTGAAGACCGTGGGCTGGGACGGAGACGTGGACACGAATTCGTTCTACATCGATTACGACGCCAGCCGGATTTACATCGGTATCAGCCCGACGAACCACCTGATTGAGGTCACTGCATTCGACAGCGCCCTGGTCCGCACGACCGGCGACGTCCACGGCAAATCCTCGGACCACAAGGGGCCCGTGATCCGCGGCATTACCTTCACCCAGTATGCCTATCGCGCCCTCGAAGTCGAAGGCAAGGAACCCGAGGGCCTGGCGGATCCCGCCACCTTCGGCAAGGATGTTGTCGGGACGACCCTGGAAAACGTGACGATCTCCCATTGCTCGCGCGTGGCCGGTTATTTCCGCGGCGACAGGTTCACGCTGCGGAACTGTCTCATCAGCGATACCAGCACCGAGGGCATCTACCTCATTGATTCGGCTGATTGTCTCCTGGAGAAAAACGTCTTTGCCCGGAACAATGTCGAGGAGATCACGGGCTATTACCCCTCGGCGGTGAAGATCTTCAACCAATCCTACCGCGTCACCTGCCGCGACAATCTCGTCATTGATCAACCGCACTCGAACGGCATCTGGTACGACGTCGGCAACGTGGACGGTGTGTTTGTCAACAACTGGATCGAGGGCTGCGTTGACGGATTCTTCTTCGAGATTTCCAAGGGTGCGATCTGCGCCGGCAACGTGTTCGTCAATTGCGACAAGGGCGTCCGCGTTCTCAACAGCTCCAACGTCCGGGTCTATCACAACACCTTCGTCAACACCGTCGCCTCCTTCGAACGCACGGAACGAAGCGCGGTGGGGGACCACTTCGGGTGGCATCCCAGCACCGGCCCGGACGTGGACAAACGGGAGGGCCACGTATTCGCCGGCAACCTGCTGGTGGCGGATGCGCAATTTCCCAAGGCCCTGCTGCGCTTCGAGCAGACGAAGGTCCTGTGCGGCAAACTCACCCGGCCGCAGGTCAGGCAATTCGACGACAACGTCTATGTGCGCGGCGGCGACACCGCTTCGCGGCCGTTGCTGGTCTGGAGCCCGGCGGAGGGCGGGAATTGCACGGCCGAATTCAGGACGCTGGAAGAATTTCAGAAACTCCATCCCGAATTCGAGGCGCACAGCCAGTATTTTCCTGGTGGGTACGGTTCCGTCCTCAAGAGCCCGGAATTGAAGAACTACGAACTGATCCGCGCTTTCCCGAAACCGACCGCGGAAGACACCCTGCCCGCCGACATCCAGCAATTGCTCGGCTGGTCAAAACCGGACGCCGGCACGCCCGGCGCTTATCCGCTCCGGCCTTGAAGAACGGGAGGGCGAGGCTCCTGACGAGCCGAAACTGAGACGCCTATTGCCCGAATCGCAGGCGTAAGAGCCTCCCCCTGCCGCTGCGCCACTCTCAGCCGCGCTTCAAGCTGTTCCACTCCGCATTGCTGACAGGTGACGGTAGTTTCGTGGGGCAACGAGAAACATCGAACATTCAACTCCGATAAATCGCGAGCAGGCATTCAACATCCAACCTCCAACTCCTACTTGCGTCGCGAGCAGGCATTCAACGTCGAACTTTCAGACTGAGGCCGGAGGTTGGCCGCGAAAAAAAGCAAAACCCAGCTCCGTCAGGCGCGACAATAAAAAGTGCGACCGCATCTTTTTTTGTCGCACCGCCATCAGGCCGCGTTTGGACACGAATAGCAGAATTCAGGAGGCACCCGCCTTCATCGGACTCCCGTCTTCACCGAGTTACGACGCGGCAAGCCGGCGCGACAAGCCGTGGTTAAAAACTCTGCATTCTTTCCGCCCGCGGACAAATCACGCGGCAGGATTGGTCGGAGGGGTTGCGGCGGCCTTGGCTTTGGCCTCCGCCCTGGCCTTTTCCCCGGCCAGATGCTCATCCACCGCCGCCGCTTCCGTGGGATGAATTTTGCGGAAATGCTCATTCGATTTGGCGAGCTTGTCCTTCGTGAACAACAGGCCGCCGAAACGGTCGTCGGTGCTCAATTCAAATTCGGTGTCCATCTTGATGGCGTCGAACGGACAGACTTCGACGCAGATCTGACAGCTCATGCACACGGAAATATCAATGTCGAACGTGGCCGGATAAAGCTGGGACTGACCCTTGTAATCCGGCTTCTTGTCCTTGCTTTTGACGATGTAAATGCACTGGGGCGGGCATTCCTTCTCGCAAATCTGGCAGGCCACGCAGCGCATCCCCTTTTCCCAGTCGTCACCGTCATAAACCAGGAATGGAAATTGCCGGGTGTTTTCCTTCGGCGTCAGGCGTTCCTCGGGATATTGCACGGTGGTGAGCCGCTCCTTCGAGACGTAACTCCCGAAGAAGTTCCTGGCGGTCACCGCCATGCCCTTGATGATTTGTTCGCCTAACATTTCAGTCCCTTTGATGTTCAGAGTTCCCATGCTTCCAACGCTCCGGCAAGGAAACATCGAACATCGAACGCTGAACTTCGAACATCGAATGATTATTATTCATCGGTCCACCTCGCCCAGCACGATGTCCACGCTGCCCAGGATGACCACGGTGTCCGAAATCCGGTGGCCGAGGCACATGTCCTCCAGCACGGTCAGGTTGATGAAACTGGGCGGACGCACGCGGTAGCGATACGGATTGGCCGAACCGTCGCTGATGAGATAAAAGCCCAGCTCACCCTTCGGGGCCTCGATCCGCCCGTAGGCTTCACCCGCCTTCGGACGGAATCCCCGCAACTTCGCTTTCGGGTCCATGACCGGTCCGGACGGGATGTCACGCAGCGCCTGTTGCAAAATTTTCAGGCTCTCGCGCATCTCCAAAACGCGGACCATGTAGCGGTCGTAAATGTCGCCGTGTTCGCCCAGCGGCACCTTGAAGTCGAACCGTCCGTAGATGCCGTACTTGTCCACCTTGCGAACGTCATAATTCACCCCGGCGGCACGGAGCATCGGGCCGGTGAGGGAAGCGTTGACGACCAGTTCCCGGGGCAGCACGCCGATGCCTTGCGTGCGCGCAAGGACGATTTCATTCTCCGTGAACAGCGCTTCAAATTCGTCGAGGAATTTGCCGTAGCCGTCAACCAGTTGCTTCGCCTGGGCCAGCCAGTCGGGCGTGACATCGCAACGGACGCCGCCAAAGCGCATGTAATTGCACATCATGCGCGCGCCGCTCACCGACTCGAAGAGGTCGAGGATTTTTTCGCGTTCGCGGAAGGCATACATCAGCGGCGTGCCCAGCGCGCCCATGTCCTGCACAAAAAAGCCGATGAGACAGGTGTGATTTTGCAGGCGCGTCAACTCCGCCATGATGACGCGGATGTATTCGGCGCGTTCCGGGACCGGCAAGCCCGCGAGTTTCTCGACGGTGAGCGCATAGGCCCAGTTGTTCGTCATCGAACAAAAATAATCCAGCCGGTCCGTGTAGGGCATCGAGCCCAGATAGGAGATGTTCTCGGCGATTTTCTCGTGGTTCCGGTGGAGATAGCCGAACACCGGCTTGAGCTTCACGACGGTCTCGCCGTCCAGCACCACGTCCATGCGGAACACGCCGTGCGTGGACGGATGGTGCGGCCCCATCGAGATTTCGAGGAGCTCGCCGATCGGTTCGCCGGTCTCGCTCGTCTTCGGCAGAATTTCGTAATTCTTCGGCGGCATTGCGGCAACGGCGCTCACGCTTTCACCTCCGGCGGATAATGTTTTTTGGCCTGCTCCAGCACCTCGTCGTGCGGCGTCGGTTCGTATTCAAAATCATCAGGCGGCACGTAATCCTTGCGCAGCGGGAAGCCCTTGAACCCGTCCCACATCAAAATGCGCCGCAAATCCGGATGGCCTTCCAGGCGGATGCCAAACAAATCAAAAACTTCGCGTTCTTGAAACTCGCAGCCGCGCCACACCGCTGTCAGTGAAACTGCGGGCGCTTCGTGGTCGCGATTAACCGTGCGCTGGCGCAGGACCACCGGCCCGTGTTTCAATTCCATCGAATACAGGTGATAAACCACTTCGAGAAAGCCGGGCCGCACGGTTTTCTTCACTTCCTCAATTTCCTTTTCCACGCCATCCACGACCTGCTTCACCTTGATTTTTTGGGTGATTTCCGTCTCCGGCCAGTCCACGCCGGTCACGTTGGAGCAAAAATCGAGGCGCAGTTGCGGGTCATTGCGGAGAAATTTCGCCACGGCCAGGACGTGGGCCGTGTCCACCAGCAGCGAACGTTCGCCCGCCGGACAATCGTTTGGGAGAATTTCAATTTTTGCGCCCGGCACCGCCGCTTCGAGGCGCGACTTGATTTGTTCGGGGGTTTCCACGGGATTTTTTATTAGGAAACCAGGAAGCCAGGATTCATTTGTTCCTGGATTCCTGGATTCCTTATTAAATTCTCATTTTCTGGTCATTATTGGCGGTTGCCAGACTTCGGGGTTCTTTGACGGTTCGAGATCGTGTTCGCCGTAGGCCGGCACCGGGAATTCGCCGGGCACGTCGGCGTTGAGATGCCGCGGACGGTCCGGCCCGGTGAGCTTTTGGTTCAGGATTTTTTCCTGCAAGGTCATGATGGCGTGGATCAACGCCTCCGGCCGCGGCGGACAGCCGGGAATTGACACGTCCACCGGAAGATACCGGTCAATGCCCTTGAGGACGTTGTAGCCCTGCTTGAACGGCCCGCCGGAAATCGCGCACGCGCCCATGGCGATGACGTATTTGGCCTCCGGCATCTGGTTGTAGAGCCGCACCACCAGCGGCGCCATTTTCTTGGTGACCGTCCCGGCCACAATCATCAGGTCGGCCTGCCGGGGCGAAGGCCGGAACACTTCCGCGCCAAACCGGGCCAGGTCATACCGCGACATGGACGCCGCGATCATTTCAATGGCGCAACAGGCCAGGCCGAACGTCAGCGGCCACACGGAATTGGCCCGGCCCCAGTTGTACAACTCCTCCAGGGTCGTGGTATAGACTCCTTGTTTCTGCAGCTCGCTTCTTAGGCCTTCGTCCACGGCGGAATGGAGTGTTGAGCTGTTCGTCATTATTCCATCACTCCATTGCCCCGTTCTTGTTTTCATTTCCACGTCAGCACTCCCTTCCGCCACGCCCAAACCAATCCCTCCACCAATAGTAGGAGAAAAACCATCATGGCCAGAAATGCCCCCACCGGGAGCCCGCCAAAGGAAACGGCAAACGGCAGCAGAAAAATCGTTTCCACGTCGAACACCAGGAAAATGATGGCGTACAGGTAATACTCCGAGCGGAAGGAAATCCAGGCGTCGCCTTTGGATTCCAGGCCGCATTCGTAAATGGCGTTCTTGTCCCGGCCCGGTTTTTTTGGAGAAAAGAACCTGGCCCAGGCCCAGGCCGCCGCCAATGGCGCCAGCGCAAACGCCACAGCGACCACCATCAGCAAAACGAGAACCAGATAAGGATTTTGGGATGTTTCCATCACGCGTTCATTTAATTTAGAAAGCTCCGGCGTCACATTCCACCCGCAGAAATCGTCGAATTGATCATGATTGAATCAATTTTGCGGATACTCCCGCCGCACTGCCCGTCACCCTCAGAGGCTAATATGGCCGATTAGAAAGTCAAGCGCTGGCGGGAACGGCCAACCACCGCACAGGCGCATCTCGACACTGCCCCCGGAGCGCGGCCCCGCACAGCGGGGCCGCTTCAACGCACGAACACCCTTGGCGAACGCCGTTTCCCCCCAGGTGAAGGACGATGAAGCGGCCCCGCTGTGCGGGGCCGCGCCCCAATCTCATTGCGTCCGGTGACAGTGCCCGATTACGCCCAATTGTCCTCCATTAAATTTTCCGGTAAACCGGCTTGGGCACAACGATGCCGGTCAATTCGTGCTGCGCGTGGTCGGGGATGCCAACGGTGGCGGTGTCACCGGTGACGCGCACCCATTCGTGTGATTTTGCGTATTTCAAATCGGAAGGAATATGGCTCATAAATTTTGGCACATTTCACCACCAAGGCACCAAGACGCAAAGAAGAATTTTTTGACACGGATTTGCACATTCAACAAACCCCAATGTGAATGTCGCGCAGAACCGCGAAAACGTGAAACGGCGAAATTAGTCGCGCCGCCGGAGAAGCGCGTGGCGGCTATTTATTTTTCGGCTTAAAATCAAGACAGGCCAGATTCATATTGCCTTCGGTGACGATGTGAAGGGTCAAAACGCTCACCCCTTTGGGCAGCTCCACTTCGGCCATGTTTGTCATGATGTTCCAGTGGTGCCATTGACGCCAGGCGGTGGGTTCCTTGTCATTTTTGGTTGAAATAATGTTGATCGAAGAAACCAAAGGCTTGCCGTTTCGATCCAGAGAAATCGTCCCGCCTTTGTTCGAGGTGTATAAAAGGTCAACGGTATAAACACCGGCGTGTTCAACCGCAACGGTCATATTGAACCATTCGCCGGGTGCCGTCCAGCCGACGTAGAGTTGTCCCTCGGGCGGTTGCACCAGGTCGTATGGGCTATTGTCAGTCTCGTCGTGGAATTTCGTGTAGGACGTATCAACGCCCTCGTTCATTCGAAACTCGTTGAGATACGTCCCGTTGGCAGGATTCAGACCTCCGCTACCGTTGTTCGTTGCATCCGTATCGTGATAGGCGACGCCTTCGCCGCCGAAATCATAGCAGGCACATTGCACGCGCCCAGGAATTTTCTGCGGACCTCCATGATACACGCTGTCGTGGAATGGCTTTCCCCGATGTGCTTCCAATTGAGCGGACGCGCATCCGCCGAAATAAGAGCCGCCGGTGAGAATCAAGCACGCTCGCAGAATAAATCGAAGTTTTGTTTTCATGCCGGGATTGCCGGTGTTTTAACTTTGGTTGCATCTAATTTTTTGAACGACCGTCCAGGCAATGCAATAAAGATCTTTTATGATTCGGCGCGCCGGGTGCATTTCACTTTTTTGTGTGGCGGTTTTTGGTTCCTAATCTTAATCGTAATCCTGCCCCGCCTTCCGGCTTGTCCGCCGAAGCCTTGGCGAAGGCGGAAGGGCAAGACGGGGATTACGATTAAGATTAGACCGGTTTCCAGTGCCGGCGTTGAGAGCGTGCCCGCACTGTCAAGGTCGGGGCGCAACCGGCGCCAGTTCGATGCCGCTGGCATTTGGATTCAGGTTCTTCCCGTACTGCTTGGCCGTGGAATTGTTCCAATGGTCGAAAACGCCTGCGCCGGCATTGGCCGCGTTAATGATGTAGTTTGTCCCGCCGGTCTGGCCGGAAATCGTGCTCCAGAAGTCGTACGAAACGCATTCCTCGGCGACGCCGTCGAGCGACATGATGAAACTTGACATCTGTTTGCCGTTAAAGGGCGCCAAAGTCACGCCGTTGTATGGGGCGCCGTCCAAGGCCACGCTCGGATACATCGCGTCCATGGCCCACAAAACGACTTTGCCGCCGAAATTCGCGTTTGTCATATAGGCGGTGAGGGCGCTGTTGGCGGGATGCCTTTTGTTGTCTTGCCAGTTGGGCAGGATGCCGTTAATCCCGTAAAAATTCTTTGACCCGAACGTGATGATCCCGCCGACGTGGCCTTTGAGCAGGGGCTGGCAAATAATGTAGCGTGCATTGTAAAAACACGCCGATTCCGCATTCTTGACGTCGCTATTGGGGAAAACGCCGTCCACGTTGGTGGTGGTGACGCGGCCGTTGTTGCCGAAATAGTCGACCACTTTTACATTGGGGAACGCGTTGTGGATCGCGTTGAAAATATTGTCCGTGACGGCGCGGCTCGGGTCGCCGATCCAGATGTCTGCCTGGGGAACGCCCGCGTTCACAAGGCTTGTGACCACCGCGACGCAGGTCTGGGGGTTGGCGTTCATGGCATTGCCATGGTCTGCGGCTGGAGCGGCCGAATTGTTCTGGTTGATCTTGATGGCGATCATGTCGCCGGCCTGATATCCCGTGCCTGCGCGGCCGTGAGCGTTGTTGAACCAGCGGAATATTTTGTCCCAGGAATCGGCGTCATTCTTCCCGCCGGAAAGCGCCGCGATCCCCGCGGTAAAGGACTTGTTATATTCCGCTTGCGGATTGACGGCCGCGTCCCAGTAGTTTCCCGCGCCAGTCCATTTTGCCGCATTGGGGTTATATACCCACGCAACCCGGCCAGGGAAGATCCCCTTTGCAGTGCCGACAGGATTTGCCGCCAAAGCAGGATGAGCGTCATTCGCAATAAAAACAAACAGCGATACGATCGAAGCCGCACAAAAGAGACCGGCCAGGACATGCTTTTTGTTCCTTAAAAGTGACCTGGCCTTTGTGAATGAGAATGCATATCCCGCAAGGGCGACACAATACGTCAGAAATCCGATCCGTATGGGCGCGACCGCGCGCTGGCACGGATACGCCGCGCGGGACGGTTTTGGGATAACGCGGAACAGATACCATACGCATGCGGCCAATCCGGCAAAAAGCAGGGCCCATTTTGGCCATGCGCTCTTGTTGATGCCGCGTATCTTTCCAGTCCTCGGACAACGCTTAAATAGATTTGAAAAAACCATACCGCCTCCTCTGGGAAAAGGATTGATTTTACCACTGATTTTGGCTGCCAGTTTAGAAAGCATATTGCCCATTTCTGGTTGCAACATAATCGTTTATTAAAAATACCAGTGCGGCTTGAATTTTGCAAGACCCCGCCAAATCTCACACCGCAAAAAATATCGCGCTTTTCCTTCCGCAGGTTATTTTTTCGCGATGCCTTGGTCAAGCCCCTCCCCTGTCAACCGATTCACTGTTTTTGAAGAATGCGGGCGCGTTTTTTTCAAAACCGGGGAAAGTCCTGCAACGTTAAAAGCTTGAATGATGAAGCTGCTCCGAGCATTCTTGCGCCATGCTCGCGGACATGGAAAAATTCCTCCTCAAAAGTTTAGCCGCCAGACAAATCTCGATGAGTTTAAGATTTCTTATTCCGGTTCTGCTGTGCCTCACCGCTGCGGGACCAGCCTGGTCCGCCTCGTTTTACACACGGCGGTTGGAAGATCCCAAGGCGGTTTACGTTACTTCATCCGGCGGCGACGACACCGCTGCATTGCAGAAAGCGGTTAATCAAGTTCAAGAGACCAATGGCCAGGGAATTGTTCTGCTCGCACCGGGGCGATATCGCATCAGTGATACTCTTTATATTTGGCCCGGCATCCGGTTGCTTGGTTACGGTGACGAACGTCCGGTTATTGTCCTGCCCGCCAACACCCCGGGTTTCGGAGATGCGTCGCATGAGAAGGTCATGGTCTTTTTCGCTGGAAGGCGCCCGCGAAATCTGCAGGCTGACAACGGTTCTGTCCCTGACGCCAACCCCGGCACCTTTTATTCCGCGATTGCAAATGTTGATGTCGAGGTTGGGGAGGGAAACCCGGGCGCGGTCGTCGTGCGGTCGCACTATGCCCAGCACTGTTTCCTCGCTCACATGGATTTCCGTCTCGGCTCCGCGCTGGCCGGCATCCACGAGGGCGGCAATGTGGTCGAGGATGTTCATTTCTTCGGCGGCACCCACGCCATTTGGACGTCGAAGCCTTCGCCCGGCTGGCAGTTCACGCTCATTGACTGTTCATTTGAAGGCCAGCGTGAAGCCGCGATTTTGGAACACGAAGCCGGACTCACGCTCATTCGCCCGCGCTTCCGGCATGTGCCCACAGCCGTTGAAATTGAACCTGAATGGACGGACGAACTTTGGGTCAAGGACGCCCGCCTCGAAGACATTTCAGGTCCGGCATTCATTTTTGGGATGGAGAAAAGCCCGCGCAACGAAATCAACATGGAAGGTGTCACCTGCCGCGACGTGCCGGTCTTTGCCGCGTTGCGCGACAGCGGCAAACGCTTTGCTGCCCCTGCGGAAATTTATGCGGTAAAGACTTTTTCTCACGGGCTTCACTATGCCGACATTGGAGCAGTGCCGGAAATTGAAACCCACTTCGACGCCGCGCCGCGGGCCACGATGCCACCAGCCGTCGCCTCCGATTTGGCTCCCCTGCCCGCTTGCGATACCTGGGTGAATTTGCGTGATTTGGGCGCCAAAGGGGACGGCCACACCGACGACACTGACGTATTGCAGAAAGCGATTGCGGCCCACCGCGCCATTTACTTGCCTTCGGGCTTTTACGTCGTGCATGACACGCTGACGCTACGGCCCGACACGGCGTTAATCGGACTGCATCCGGGCGCAACGCAGATTATTTTGCCAGACGGGACACCCGCTTATCAGGGCATCGGTGGCCCCAAAGCTTTGCTGGAAGCACCTAAAGGCGGCAGCAACATTGTAATCGGCATCGGGCTTTATACGAGCGGGAACAATCGGCGCGCGGTCGCGGCTCTCTGGAAAGCCGGCTCCGGTTCGATGATGAACGACGTTCGATTCCTTGGCGGCCACGGCACACTCCTGCCGGACGGCTCCCGAGAGAACCCGTATAATAATAATCACACGGCCGACCCCGATCCCAATCGCCATTGGGACAGCCAATATCCCAGCCTCTGGGTTACCGAAGGCGGTGGCGGCACGTTCCTCGATATTTGGACCCCCTCGACCTTTGCCCAAGCCGGTATGCTCGTATCTGATACCGAGACTGAGGGCCGCGCCTACCAAATTTCGAGCGAACATCATGTCCGCAACGAAATTCAGGTGCGCAATGCCGCCCACTGGTGCTTTTACGCGTTGCAGACCGAGGAAGAACGGGGCGAAAGCGGCTTTGCCCTGCCGATTGAAATTGATTCGTCCCACGATATTACCTTCGCCAATTTCCACAGCTACCGCGTCATCAGTTCCTTCCAGCCTTTCCCGTGGGCCGTCAAGGTATCCAACTCAAAGGATATCCATTTCCGTAATTTTCACTGCGACAGCAACAGCAAGGCGAGCTTCGATTCCGCCGTTTACGACCAGACCCATGACATTGAACTCCGCCAACATGAGTTCGCCTGGCTGGATCTGTCGGATCAAGTGACTCGTCCCAAGCACGCCACACTTTCACCCGTCGTCGCTCGCGGTGCGAAGGTGGAAAAACTTGCGGGCGGCTTTTTTAATATCTCCGGTGGCGCTGTCGGGCCACTCGGCGATTTCTATTTCGTGGATGCGCATTGGCAGCGGATCTATCGCTGGGACTCATCTTCGCGGCAACTCTCCACCGTCAGTGATTTTCCACTGGAGCCCGTCAATTTGGCCGTGGACCAGGCGGGCAACCTGATGGTCATTTCCTACGCGGGTGATGGCGTGGTTTATTCCCTGACTTCAAGTGGCAAAGTCACGCGGCTGGAACCCGAACCCGTTGCCGATCGGTCCGGGAAAAGTTTATACCTGCCCGTCAGCGACTGGCACCTGAACCGCGATTCGCTTTCCCATCCGGCCGCTCATTTTATTTCGCCCGACGGAACCACCATCATACCCGCAAGCGAGGACTTTTTAAACGGAGCAACCAGTTGGCGCGTCAAATCAAGCCCGCCAATCCGCTCCTTTGGCCTGGGCAGAGCCGGGCCGGGCAAGCTTTTTTATGTCACCGACGAATCAGAGTTGAGGACGTGGGTGGCTGACGTGAACCCGGACGGCAGCCTGAAAAATTTCCGGCTCTTTGCCGAACAAGGCGGCGAAAGCGTGACGGTGGATTCGCGCGGCAACGTGTATATCGCCGCCGGTCAAATCCATGTCTATGACCCTGCCGGCAAACTAATTGATACCATCGAAGTTCCCGAACGACCGGTGCAATTGGTGTTTGGCGGCGCCGATCACAAAACGCTTTTCATTGCGGCCCGAACGTCGCTTTATTCAGTGCGCACGAAATATTCGGGAAGGTGAGTGTTTCAAGGCAGCTAACCGGAATGCGTATGCGAAGCATAAAGCTTAAAGTTTTCGATAAATCGGCTTGGGCACAACGACGGCGGCAAAACGTTTGCCGCGAATTTCAATTTCGATCTTTGCGCCAGGCTTCGCGAACTCCGTTGGCACGTAACCCAGACCGATGCCGAGGTTGAGCGACGGGCTTTGCGTGCCGCTGGTGACGACGCCGGCGTTCGCGCCGTTCACCCAGATCGGATAATGCGGTCGCGGCGGCGCGGATTTCCCGACCATCTTGAACGCGACGAGTTTTTTCCTGGTGCCGCCCGCCTTCTGTTCCGCGAGAACGGAACGTCCGATGAATTCGCCCTTGTTGAGCGCGACAAAAAATCCGAGTCCGGCCTCGATGGGCGTGGTTTGCTCGTCCAACTCATGGCCGTAAAGCGGATAGCAAACTTCCGTGCGCAACGTGTCGCGCGCACCGAGGCCGCACGGCTTGATGCCGAACGCGTGCCCGGCAGTGAGCAGAGCGTCCCAAACGTGCTGGATGGCTTCGTCCGAACCGACGATTTCGAATCCGTCTTCGCCGGTGTAGCCGGTGCGCGAGACGAGCACACCGCCTTGTTCAAAGTGAAAGCCGGCGATCTGGTTTTTCTTCAATTCAGTTACGCGACCCACACGCATGGCCGAGTTTGAATCGCCCGGAATGCAAGTTTCGATGAATTCGCGGACACGCGGGCCTTGCACGGCCACAGCGGCGTAATTGTGCGAAGCGTCAGTGAGTCGCAATTCGTTTCGACGCGGAAAATGGGCAGCCTGCGCCTGCAACCAGGCGACATCCGGTTCGATGCGCGAGGCGTTGATGACCAGAAAAAAAACCTCACCGGACAACCGATAGGCATACAGATCGTCAATGACGCCGCCGCGTTCGTTGCACATCAGGGTGTATTGGCCTTCGCCGGGCGCGAGCTTGCGGATGTCGTTCGTGAGAACAGAATTCAGGAATTCCGCCGCGCCCGCGCCGCTGACGGTGACTTCGCCCATGTGCGAGATGTCGAAGATGCCGGCGGCTTTGCGGACGGCGAGGTGTTCGTCGGTGATGCTGGTATATTGCACCGGCATTTCCCAGCCGCCGAATTCGACGAGTTTGCCGCCGAGTTTCTGGTGCGCGGTAAAAAGTGGCGTGCGCTTCAGCATGGTTTAAGAATGTAGAATTTAGAATGCAGAAACAAATCAACCCTCCAGCCGTTTCAAGACTTCCTGCGCGAGCAGTTCGTAAGCCGCCGCGCCGGAACTGTATTTGTCGTAATAGATGATCGGTTTGCCGAAACTCGGCGCTTCGGCGAGGCGCGTGCTGCGCGGGATCACGGTTTCAAATACGCGCGCACCGAGCTGATTGCGGACTTCGCTGACGACCTCGTTGGAAAGCTTCGTCCGGCCATCAAACATCGTCATCACGACGCCAAAAATGTCGAGGCGCGGATTGATGCCCGCGTCGCGCAACTGGTTGAGCACGCGGTTCATCATGGAAATGCCTTCGAGCGAGTAATATTCGCATTGCAACGGCACGAGCAAACCGTCACTCGCGGCAAAGGCGTTCAGGGTGAGAATGCCCAGTGACGGCGGGCAGTCCATCAAGACCACGTCGAATCGTTGCGATTCCAGCACGGGCTGCAACACTGCGGCAACGCGGAGCAGATGATTTTCCATTCGTGCCAGTTCGAGATCGGCGGCGCACAAATCCACTTCGGACGGCACAACTTCAAGCCGCTCGAAGGCGGTGCTTTTGATTTTGTCGAGCAGGCTGCCTTCACCCAGCAAAACCCGATACGCGCTGGCGCCCTCGGTTTTTTCCAGGCCGAGGCCGCTGGTGGCGTTGGCCTGCGGGTCGAGGTCAAATAAGAGCACGCGTTGGCCAAGCGCGGCGAGGCACGCCGCAAGATTGACGGCAGTGGTTGTCTTGCCCACGCCGCCTTTTTGGTTGGCGACCGCTATGACTTTGGTTGGCACCCGCCCGATTTAATGACAAGCGCGGCGGCGTTTCAAGCGCGCAACGCATTTCAAATCGGATCAGTTGCCGGGAAGTGAAAAGCTGACCGGCTGGGCGAGCGAATTTTGCTGTCCAAAAAGCGAAGCGACCGGCTGAAGGCTGAGCACTGGATTGGTGCTGGACACGATCCCCATTTGGTCCGCTGACTGGTACAGGGATGGCGACACGGCGGCGAGCGAAGCGGCGGTGGTGGTGACGGCCTGCAGAAGCGGCGGCGACGTGAAATCCGGGCGTTCCGCATAAATAATTCCGAGAAACAACAGCAAACAAAGCGCTCCTGCAAACGCGCTTGCAAACACCGGTTTCACATCAAACGCTTGCAACAATTTTCCCAGCCAGAGCGCCTGATCAAACAAATCCTCCAACCAGTTGGCTGATTTTCCGGTGTCGCCGGCGCGGATTCGTTGCAGGACCTGGCTTGAAAAATAGTTGAAATATCCCGGCGGTGGCGTTTCGTGCCGTTTGAGAACCAGCAAGCGGCGCAACGACTCGAAGTTATTTTCGTTTTCGTTCATATTTACTTCAAGTAATCGGACAACAACGCCTGTAATTGCTGCCGGGCGTAAAACAGCCGCGACCGAACGGTGCCAATGTTGCAATCCATAATCTTTGCGATTTCTTCGTGCGATTGCCCCTGCACATCGTGCAGAACAACCACCAATCTATGGGGTTCAGACAACTTCAGCAATGCCGCGTTCAATTTTTCCTGCAATTCCGCCAAACCAGCCTCGCGGCGCGGTGTTTTGTCCGAAATCAAGGCTATTAAATCCGGGTCGTGCTCGGCGTTGAAGTCCAAGTCGTTCAGGCTTATGTGAATGCGGTTCTTGCGCTGCTTGAGGAAATTGATCGTTTTGTTGACCGCAATCCGGTAAAGCCAGGTGTAAAAACTGGAGCCGCCTTTGAAGGATTTCAGCGCCTGAAACGCCTTGATGAACGATTCCTGTGCCAGGTCGTTGGCGTCCTCGTGATTGGCGGTCATGTGATAAATCGTCGCGTAGATGCGCTCCTGATGGCACCGCACCAATTCATCGTAAGCCTCCAAATCGCCACGCCGGGCCTGCCGCACCAGGGACTCTTCATCCACCGGCGCGGGCGTCTTTGAATCGTCCGTGCGTGTGACTGGAGCGGACATGATCATGATTTATTCAAATACAAACCGCCAGGGCGTCGGTTTGTTGCGCTAAAAAATCCGCCAGACCGAACAATCCCGCGCGCCCGCCGGATTCCGGCAAAACCCGCAACACCCGCCGCGCCTGCTCCAAATAGCGCGCGATGACTTCCTGCGACGGCTCAAAGGTTTCGTATCTGGCCAGCAATTCGTTCACGGCGGACAAATTTTCCGGCTGCCAGTTTTCGACCAGGTTTTCCAGGCGCGCCCGGTCGGCGGCGTTCGCGCGTTCCCACGCCAACAGCACCGGCCACGTCAATTTGCCCTTCGCCAAATCCGTGCCCAGTGATTTGCCGGCCAACGCTTCCGTCCCGAACAAATCCACGCAATCGTCATAAACCTGATACGCCGTGCCGAACGCCGCGCCGAATTGCCGCAAGGCGGCGCGCCGTTTCGGCGTCGCCCCGCTCAAAAACGCCGCCAAATCGCACGAAAGCGTGAACAGTTCGGCGGTTTTCATTTCGATGACGCGGAAATACTCGCGCCGCGAGATTTGAAACTTGTGGCGGTGCTGCGTCTGCAAAATTTCCCCGGAACAAACCGTGTTCGTCGCCATCGCGACGGCGCGGCAAACTTCCGGCGTCGGAAAGCTGGCCGCCAGTTTCAACGCCTGCGCAAACAGACAATCACCGAACAGCACGGCGATTTCGTTGCCCCAATTGGCCGCCAAGGTGAGCTGGTCGCGGCGGATTTCCGCCCCGTCCATCACATCGTCATGCACCAGCGTGGCCAGGTGCACCATTTCAATGATGACCGCCGCCGTCACGTGCGCCTCCGTGACCTCGCCGAGCGCGCCGGCGGACAGCGCCAGAATCGTGGGACGCAAATGTTTCCCGCCGCCGTTCAGGGCGGATTGCGCATAGGGAATGATTTGCGGATCAAAATCGTTGACCTGCCGGATCAATTGTCGCGTGACCGCCTGAAGAAAAGGCTCCACCGGTTCCACGATTTGTTTCCAGGAACGATTCGGATTGGCGTCAGGCGAGTCAGCCGCATTCGCACTCGCCGCCTTTGATTCAGCAACCAGCATTCGGGTGGAAATCTACGTTTGTCATGCCGCGGAGTCAAACCCCTTATGTTCCGCGCAAAAACAAAGCAGCCGGGCTGAAACAGCCCTCCGGCTGCATGACCGCGGCTGCTTGCCGCCACGATTTTTGAATTCAACAGATGGTTGCTTTATGCTTTATCCCGGCTCAAAAGCGAATCTGCGGCAGGCCGTCGCAGTGGTTCGTGTAAAAAACCTTGTTTGTCAAATCGCCAGGAGTTCACAACCGTGAACAAACCGGCTGACCGGGTGGAACACTTTGGGTTTCCCGCGAATTGTTTTTCTTTTTGGCAGAGACGGAGTTGCTGCGCGTCCCCAATATCGGGGCTGACCGGCAGGTCAGCCCTACCGTTTTTAATTTAGGGTAGGGCGGCGCAGCTGCGCGGCCAGTTTGTTTCTCCGGCAAGGGCTGGGGGCGAGTGTGCGCCGAAGATTTATCTGCGTCAATCTTCACATCTTTGGGCGAAGGCAAACAAAAAGCGCGAACGGTTGCCCATTCGCGCTAGAATTGATTGCCCCAGGATTACCTGGCTTCTTTTCCCGCTTCTTCCTTTCCCGCCGCTTCCTTGTCGCGGTCTTCCATCGCGGCCTTCCGCGACAGACGCACCCTGCCCTTTTCGTCCACCCCAAGGCATTTGACCGTAATGTCATCGCCGACCTTGACGATGTCTTCAGTTTGCTTGACGCGAAAATTGGCCAGTTCGCTGATGTGAACCAAGCCGTCCTTGCCGGGCAGGAATTCCACAAAACAGCCGAATTCCTTGATGGTGACGACTTTGCCGCGATAGATTTTTCCGACTTCGGCTTCCGCCGTCATGCCAGTGATGGCGTCGAGCGCGATCTTCATGCCTTCCGGCGAGACGGAGAAAATGTTCACCGTGCCGTCGTCTTCAATGTCAATTTCGCAGCCGGATTCCTCGACGAGGCGCTTGATGTTCTTGCCGCCCGGTCCGATGAGCGCGCCGATTTTTTCGGGGTTGATCTTGACCGTTTGAATGCGCGGCGCGTATTTGCTGATTTCCTTGCGCGGTTCGGCGAGTGTCTTGGCCATTTCGGCCAGGATGTGCATGCGCGCGATGCGGGCTTTTTCAATCGTCTCGGCCATCATGCCATGCGGAATGCCCTTGAGCTTGAGGTCGAGCTGGAAACCGGTGATGCCCTTTTCCGTCCCGGCAATCTTGCAATCCATGTCGCAGTAATGATCTTCCCAGCCGATGATGTCGGTGAGCAACTGGTATTTGGAAATTTTCTTGTTCGCGTCCAATTCGGTGCAGATGCCGACACTGATGCCGGCCACCGGACGGATCATCGGGACGCCCGCATCCATCAATGCCAGCGTGCCGCCACAAACGCTCGCCATCGAGGTCGAGCCGTTGGACTCCATGATTTCGCTGGTGACGCGGATGGTGTAGGGATAATTCTCGGACGGAATCATCGGTTCGATGCTGCGCTCGGCGAGCGCGCCGTGGCCGATTTCGCGCCGGCCGGGACCGCTGATGCGTCCGGTTTCGCCCACGGAGAAATTCGGGAAGTTATAGTGCAGGATGAATTTTTTCTCGGTTCCGCCGCCGGTGTAGGAATCAAATTCCTGCGTGTCGTCGCCGGTGCCAAGCGTGGCCAGCGTGACGGCCTGGGTTTCGCCGCGGCAGAACAACGCCGAACCATGGGCGCGCGGCAGGATGCCGACTTCGCTTGAAATCGGGCGCACGACATCAAAGGCGCGGCCGTCGAGACGTTTGCCGTGGTTCAAAATCAAACCGCGGACGGCTTCCTTCTGGATGTAATAAAACGCGTCGTTAACGACGAAATCGGTGACTTTTTCCGCGCCGAATTTTTCGACGAGCTTCGCGCCGACTTCGTTTTGGATTGCCTTGCAGGCGGTTTCACGGGCGAGTTTGCCGGGCGTGAGCAACGCGGGAACAAAGCGGTCGCCGGCGAGTTTCTTGGCTTCCTGAAGAATTTCGTCGGGGACGATGTTGAGGGTGATTTCGCGTTTCTTTTTGCCGGCCTTGACGGCGAGTTCCTTTTGCGCCGTGATGAGCGGCTGGATGACTTCGTGCGCATATTTCAACGCGGCGTTGAAGTCGGCTTCGGTAATCTCTTTGGCCGAACCTTCATACATCACGATGTCATTCGTGTTGCCCACGTAAACGAGGTCGAGGTCGCTTTCGGCCTGTTCGGCGTGGGTCGGATTGGCGATGAACTGGCCTTTGATGCGGCCGACGCGGACCGCGCCGAGCGGGCCGTCCCACGGAATGTCGCTGACCATCAGCGAGGCGGACGCGCCGATGATGCTGAGGATGTCGGGGTCGTTCTGGCCGTCGGCGCTGAGAACGACAGTTTGAACCTGAACTTCGTTATACCAGCCCTTGGGAAAGAGCGGACGAATCGGACGGTCGGTGAGCCGGCAGGTGAGAATTTCCTTTTCCGTCGGACGGCCTT
>DAIRTX010000003.1:0-23152 GCA_036803685.1 Verrucomicrobiota bacterium
GAGCGGCGCATCCGGTAGCCTTTGGCGGCTGTGACCATCCGTTTGCGGCGTTTGCGGGAGGCGGCGGCGTTGGTAACTCGCATGAATCAGTTGAAAGTTGAGGGTTGAGAGTTGATGGAAAAATCAGTGGCTGAACGGCAGGTTTTGCGTGATGCGGTAAGCATCGGTCGCATCAACGACCACCGCACCGCGGAGACGGCGGCGGCGCTTGGGATTCTTGGTCTGGGCCAGGTGGCGTTTGCCGGCGTGGCGGCGCAGAACTTTGCCGGTGCCGGTGATCTTGAACCGCTTGGCCACGGCCTTTCTCGTTTTGATGCCTTTGGGTCGTCGCATAAATCTTAATTACAAAAGAGCGCGAACTATATGTGGCGACAGGCGTTGAGGCAAGCGCCATTTTTGAATTCGAATCAAGAAGGACGGCACCTTGACACTGCCACCAACGATGGCAGGGCAAACCTGCCGGTTAGCCCAAACTTGGTGGTGTCAAGATGCGCCCCTTTGAGAGGCAGTGTGATAATCAGGCGGGACAACCGAATCAAGCCGCGTTAGCATCAAACATGCGTTATCGAATTCTTGGGCGCACGGGTTTGCGCGTATCGGTCATTGGCCTCGGCACCTGGCAGTTTGGCGGCGAGTGGGGCCACGACTTCTCACAAACCGAGGCTGACGCCATCCTGGACGCGGCGGGGGAATGTGGCATCAACCTCATTGACACCGCTGAATGTTACGGCGACCACCTGTCCGAACGGCTTATCGGCGACTACCTCGCGCGCCACGACCGCTCACGCTGGATTGTGGCCACCAAGTTTGGCCACCATTTCCACAGCTTCATGAACCGCACGGATGATTTTTCCGTGGACGGTGTGCGCGCCCAGCTCGAAGCCTCGCTCCGGGCGTTGCGCGTGGACGTGATTGACCTTTATCAATTTCATTCCGGCTCGGATGAAATTTTTCAAAACCAGGAACTGTGGACGATGCTCGCCGAACAGAAACGCGCGGGCAAAATCCGCCACCTCGGCGTCTCCATTTTGCAGAAAGGCAGCGAACTTCAAGCGCGCGAGGCCGCGCGGTTTGGAGCGGAGGTGTTGCAGGTCTTCTACAACCGCCTCGACCGCCGGTCGGAGCAGATTTATTTCCCGCACGCGCGCCGCGACCAGCTCGGCATCATTGGCCGCGTGCCGCTCGCCAGCGGACTACTCACCGGGAAATACAAACCCGGCGCGACGTTCGCCGCCAACGACGTGCGCGCCACCTTTGACGCGGAAAAATTGAAACGCGACCTTGCGGAAGTCGGGCGCCTGCAAAAGACCGAAGTGCCTGCCGGCGTCTCGATGGCGAACTGGGCGATGGCGTGGTGCCTGCAAGATCCGCTGGTGTCTTCCGTGATTTGCGGCTGCAAAAATCCCGAACAAGTCAGAGCGAACGCGAAAGCGGCGGAGTTGGTGACAGAATAATTACTATTGAATTTGAAACTCCTTCGCAATACTGGGCCATTCTTCTTTTAACCGTTTTAACCCTTTTGGAGTGACGAACACACAATTGTCCGTCCGGGCGCAGCTTTATTTCGCCGCGAGCGCGGCTTCGATGGCTTTGGTCACTTCCGCCGAATCCGGTTTCACCTTGGAATCGAAGCGGTTCAGAATTTTGCCGTCCCGTCCGATCAGGAACTTGGTAAAATTCCATTTGATGTTGCCGGGAAACGGCGAGTCCTTGCCGGCCAGCGCGACGTAAAGCGGATGGCGGCTCGCGCCGTTGACTTCCAGCTTGTCGAACATCGGAAAGGTCACGTTGTATTTGGACGTGCAGAATGCCTTGATCTCCGCGTCCGTGCCCGGTTCCTGCCCGCCAAACTGGTTGCACGGGAAACCGCACACGACCAGCCCCTGCGCCGCGTATTTCTGGTGGAGCGCTTCGAGCGCCGTGTATTGCGGCGTGAACCCGCAGTGCGACGCGACGTTGACGAGGAGCAGCACCTTGCCCGCATACGGCTTGAGCGTGGCGTCCTTGCCGTCAATGTCCTTGAGCGGAATGTCGTAAAGCGAAGCGGCCGCGTGAAGGGAAAGAGTCGTGGTCATAATTGTGGCGAGCAAAAGCAACGTCGTTTTCATGGGGGCAACCATGCACCGACTTCCGCGCACTGTCAAATGCACGGCAATTGATTCCTACCGCGCAATCCACCCGCCGCCCACCACCAGATCATCCTGATAAAACACCGCCGCCTGGCCGGGCGTGATGGCGCGTTGCGGTTCGTGCAATTTTACTTTTGCCCTGCCCACGCCGAGCGGGGTCACGGTCGCAGCCGTGCCGGGATGGTTGTAACGAATCTTGGCCGTCACTTCGACCGGCCCGGTCAAATCATCGAACGGATGCCAGTTGCAGCGTTCCACAACAAATTCGTCTCGGTCGAGCGCCGAGTCGTCCCCCACGACGACGCGATTATTTTCCACGTCCAGTTTGATCACATAAACCGGCTTGGGCGTGGTGATGCCCAGACCTTTCCGCTGGCCGATGGTGTAAAATTCGATGCCGTCGTGATGGCCGAGGACGCGCCCGTGCAAATCCACAATCTCGCCGCGATGTTTCTGCGCGAGGTTTGCCTCGCGGAGAAATTTTCCGTAGTCGTTGTCCGGCACGAAGCAGATCTCCATGCTCTCCTCCTTGTCGGCGGTCTTGAGCTGGCAATGCCGCGCCACTTCGCGGGTGTCGCTCTTCGTCTTTTCGCCGAGCGGGAACATCGCGCGCGCAAGTTGATCCTGCCGCAGCGAAAAAAGAAAGTAGCTCTGGTCTTTGCGCCGGTCGCGTCCGCGCTTGAGCAGATAGCGTCCCGGGAATTTGGTAGGGACGCGTTGCTGCGCGTCCGGGCTGACCGGCAGGTCAGCCCTACCAGCCGGGTGAGGGGAAAATTCCACGCGGGCGAAATGGCCGGTGGCGATGAATTGCGCGCCGAGCTGGTCGGCGCGATCAATCAGCCGTCCAAACTTCAGATTCTGATTGCACAACACGCACGGGTTCGGCGTGCGACCAACCTTGTATTCGTCGGCGAAGTATTGGATGACGTGCTTCTGGAATTCCGCCGACTCGTCAATGAGGTAATACGGCACGCCGAGTTTGTGGCAGACCGCGCGGGCGTCGGTGACGGCCTGCGGGCCGCAGCATTTGTCCTCGGCGCGGTTCACGCAATCCTGCGGCCAGAGTTTCAGCGTGATGCCGATGACCTCGTAGCCCTGCTCCAGCAAAAGCGCCGCCGTGGCGGAGGAGTCCACTCCCCCGCTCATGCCGACGACGACGCGCTGACGCTTTTGCGAATTCACAGCAGGACACTATACAATGCGCGGGCGGCGTGTAAAATGGTTTGCGAAACACGTTGGAATGCCGCATCCCCAAAAATAAAGTCGGCTGCCCCAAACCTTCGCAGCTTTCCAATTTTTATTTGGCAACAGGAATTTCCGGATGAGGATTTTGTAATAAAACACCAGTTCCTGAACTCACGTCGGAAACGGTGTAATCTGGTGGAAAAACTGGCGCAAAGGCTTCTTCGTCCGTAAATGCTGGATTCATTTCAATTCGCTTGAAAACCACTCTTTTTGTCTCGAATGAAGAACCGGCTTTTGTCGTGGTTGTAACCCAAACAGTCGGGAATCCTTCGCTGTCATAATTTTCCCGTTTGGAAATAGTTGAGGTGTGTTGTGCCAGATTTGTCACCATTTGTGTGAGATTTGTCACCATTTCTTGCAAGCAAACGGTTTTGCCTGAAATCTGACCAAGCCAAACATCTGCTTGGAATGTATCAAATTTGAAGGGAGATTTCAGTCCGGGCGGCGAAGCAAGGCCTCCTTTCAGGCTAAATCGGGTAGCTGCTATGCCGCTGACTTTTTCATCCGTGACTTCTAGCCGCCAACTTGAATCTGTCTGGTCATGGAGTTGTTGAGCTCTTGTTGAATCCATTTTTAAGTTTCTGTAGTCAAAAGGATGGAGAATGAAATTATTTGTATCCCGTAAATTTATGAGCGACAGGAGAACCACCCCCGCCACTTCTTTATTCATTTGCAGCGCTCGCCAGAGATCGTTTTGTGACCAAGGCGTTTCTTGCTTGAAAAGCATTGCGTCACGCAATTCACGTTCCACCTGATAACTTGAATACGGAGAAAAGGGCGAATTGGGGATTTTGACGTAGGTCATAAAATATTCATTTGGATGAGTTCGCATAAACCTTTCTGTTCCCATTCCCTCATCGTTTATATCCAACCGATAATAATTCCCAGAATACCATTCCCGCACATGCTGAATTCGTTTGCCTGAATTAGCTTTCACGATGGCATTTGATTGAAAAAGTTCCAAATCAGCTTTTTGTTGCGGCGTCATGCGTGCATACCTGTCCCGCATCACATTTTCAATATCTGCCAGTGTGGCTTCAATTTGTGCTTTGGTATAGGGTGGAGTGATCAATTCAATGTCAGCCTCAAATCGGCAATGTTGCGGTTTGACTGCATGGGCAAGTACGAACAATTGCTCAATCTCGGCCATCGAGGCAGCCCGTGGAGGAGAAGCTGCGTGTGCGTGGAGATTTGAGATGGTCACCACAATTACAGTATTTGCAACGAGACCGAATGTGCCAATCACGCCAAATTTAATTTTCAACCAAGTCATAGTTTTCATAGTTCCTTTCACAAGAATTAAGGTTGAACCGCTGATTGCCGCGCCTTTTGCAATTGCCACGGCGGTCACGGATTTTGCCAGCGCCACGGGCGCAGCTTGAATGGAATTGGCGGAAACCGCTCCGGCGATGATGGCCGTTGTCGAGGAAATGCCACGTTTGGAAAAAAACCGGTGCAATTTTTCCAGCGCGCGGTTTACGCGCATTTTCGCGGCGTCTTCGCTCGCACCCAGTGCCGCGCCGACTTCCCCGAAATTTCGACCTTTAAAAAATCGCAGCACGACGGCGTCGTGATCCTTTTGCCCGAGTTGATCCAGTGCCCCATCCAGCAACGGAGCGATTTGAGTCCAGGTTTCGTCGGATGCCGGTTCGTTCAAGATGGATTGCATGTGCGCCTCCTGTTCGCGGCGTTGCCGCCGCCGTTGCATGGTCAGCGCATTGGCACTCGCGTAGCGCGCCGTGCGGCAAAGCCAGCCGGGCAAAATCGTCTTCGGACCGAGCGACGACGCCTTGCGCGCCAGAATGATAAACACCGCCTGCGTGATTTCCTCAGCCAGGTCCGCGTTGCGGACCTGCCGCAGCGCCACGGAATAAACCAGATTGACGTGGCGCGAGACGAGCGCGGCGAACGCCTCCTCGGAATTGCGCCGGGCGTATTCCCGCAGCAAGGTCAGGTCGTCATTCATGGTTTCACTTATACATCTACGCTGCCGTGAAAAGGTAACAGATTATTTTTGGCTTTTTTCGAGGACCCGTCTTCGCTGCGCTTCGCCGCGGCAAGCGAGGACGAGAACGAAGCCGTTCCTTGGATGATTGACAGTGTTTTCCATCATGTTTACTGTGCCGCAAGGCGGCAAACGTCCCCGCCATGCCTGCAAATCCAAAAATCATTTATTGCGCAATAGTAAAATTTATGTCAAAGATAAGTAAATAAAGGCGACAATCGCCAAGCGATGACCAGTAAAACAACGCAGCGACCCAAATACACGGCGCGGGGGCCGGGGACCGCGCCGTTGAAACAGGGACTTTACGATCCGCGCTTCGAGCATGAAGCGTGCGGGGTGGGCTTTGTGGTCAACATCAAGGGCAAAAAGTCGCACGCCATCGTCCAGCAGGCGTTGCAGGTGGTGCGCAGCCTCCAGCACCGCGGCGCGTGCGGTTCCGAGGCGAATACCGGCGACGGAGCGGGCATCCTGATGCAGGTTCCCCACGCGTTCCTGGAGGAGGCGTGCCGCGAAGTGAAGATTGCCTTGCCCGGCCCGGGCGAGTACGGCGTCGGCATGGTCTTTCTGCCGCCCCATCCCGGGGAGCGCTACAAGTGCGAGGTGCTTTTCGAGGATATCGTCGCCACGGAAGGTCTGCACCTGCTGGGCTGGCGGACCGTGCCCACCGAACACAGTTCGCTGGGCCAGACCGCCATCGCGTCCGAGCCCATCGTGCGTCAGGTGTTCATCGCGCGTCCCGACGGGTTGGCCGACGACCTCGCGTTCGAGCGCAAGCTCTACGTCATCCGCAAACTGGCGGAGCGGGGCATCCGCGCCTCGGGCCTCCGGGGCGGTGACAAATTTTACGTCTGCAGCCTGTCCGCCAAAACGATGATCTACAAGGGCATGCTGATGCCGGAACAGGTGGAACGGTACTACCCCGACCTCACGGATTCGTCGCTGGCCAGCGCGCTGTGCCTCGTGCATTCGCGCTTCAGCACGAACACGTTTCCCACCTGGGAACGCGCGCATCCCTACCGTTACGTGGCGCACAACGGCGAAATCAACACCTTGCGCGGCAACATTAACTGGATGCACGCCCGCCAGTCGCTGTTCGCGTCCGATTTGTTCGGCGACGATCTCAAGAAACTGCTGCCGGTCATCAACGAGGACGGCAGCGACTCGGCCATGTTCGACAATGCGCTGGAGTTTCTCACGCTCACCGGCCGCCCCCTCCCGCACGCCGTGATGATGATGATTCCCGAGCCGTGGGAAAATCACGAGAGCATGAACGCGGAAAAACGGGCGTTCTACGAATACCATTCCTGCCTGCAGGAACCGTGGGACGGCCCCGCCTCCATCGCGTTCACCGACGGCGTGCGCATTGGCGCGGTGCTCGACCGCAACGGCCTGCGCCCCTCGCGTTACTACGTGACGAAGGACGACCGCGTCATCATGGCCAGCGAAGTCGGCGTGCTCGACATTCCGCCGGAAATGATCGTCCAGAAAGGCCGCCTGCAGCCCGGCCGGATGTTCCTGATTGATACCGAGCAGGGCCGCATCGTGGCGGACGAGGAGCTGAAGAACAAGGTTGCCACGGAGCATCCGTATCAGGTCTGGCTCAACCGGAACCACGTGCTGCTTGAAGATTTGCCCGAGCCGCCGCACGTTCACGAACCGGATCACCGGACCGTGCTCCAGCGCCAGCAGGCGTTCGGCTACACGTTCGAGGACCTGCGGCTTATTCTCGGCCCCATGGCCAACGACAGCGTGCAGCCGCTCGGCTCGATGGGCACGGACACGCCGCTCGCGGTGCTCTCGAACAAGCCGCAACTGCTCTACAACTATTTCAAACAGCTCTTCGCGCAGGTCACCAACCCGCCGATAGACCCCATCCGCGAGGAAATCATCACCTCCACGGAAACGATGATCGGCTCGGAGGGCAACCTGCTTGAGCCCACCCCCAAAAGCTGCCGCATGATCAGGCTGGAGCATCCCATCCTTGCGGACGAGGATCTGGAAAAGCTCCGGCACGTGGACCGTCCCGGCTTCAAGCCGGTCACGCTGCCGATTCTGTTCAAGGCGGCGGAAGGCGTCCGGGGTTTGGAAAGCGCGCTCGACCAATTGTTCGCTGCCACCGACAAGGCAATTGCCGGAGGCTCGAACATCATCATTCTTTCCGACCGTGGCATCAGCGCCGAAAACGCGCCGATTCCCGCCTTGCTCGCCTTGTCCGGCCTGCATCATCATTTGATCCGGCAAGGCACGCGCACGCGCGTCGGGCTCGTGCTCGAATCGGGCGAGCCGCGCGAAGTTCACCATTTTGCGTTGCTCATCGGCTACGGTTGCAGCGCCATCAATCCCTACCTCGCGTTCGAGTCGCTCGACGACATGATCCGCGAGGGATTGCTCGTGGACATGGACCACAAGACCGCCATAAAAAAATACATCAAGGCGGTGGTCAAAGGCGTGGTAAAAACGATGGCCAAGATGGGCATCTCCACCATCCAGAGCTATCGTGGCGCGCAGATTTTCGAGGCCATCGGGTTGAACCACACCGTCATTGACCGGTACTTCACCTGGACGGTGTCGCGCATCGAAGGTGTCGGCCTGGACGTGCTGGCCGAAGAGGCGCTGGCCCGCCACCGCCAGGCGTTTCCCGATCGCCCGGTCAATCCCGACTCGTCGGGGCTTGACCCCGGTGGCCAGTACCAGTGGCGCAGCGATGGCGAATTCCACCTGTTCAACCCGCAGTCCATCCACAAGCTGCAAATCGCCTGCCGCCTCGGCAGCTACAAGCTGTTCAAGGAATACGCGGAATTGATCAACCACCAGGCGCAAAACCTCTGCACGCTGCGCGGACTGCTCGATTTCAGTTGGGCGGAGAAACCCGTGCCCATCGAAGAGGTTGAGCCGGTCGAAGAAATCGTGAAACGGTTCAAGACCGGCGCGATGAGCTACGGCTCGATCAGCCAGGAAACGCACGAGGCGCTCGCCATCGCCATGAACCGCCTCGGCGGCAAAAGCAACACCGGCGAAGGCGGCGAAGACCCCGAGCGCTACGTTCCGTTGCCCAACGGTGACTCGAAAAACAGCGCGATCAAGCAGGTCGCATCCGGCCGCTTCGGCGTGACGAGCCAGTACCTCGTCAACGCGAAGGAGCTTCAGATCAAGATGGCCCAGGGCGCGAAGCCGGGCGAAGGCGGCGAACTGCCCGGCCGCAAGGTTTATCCGTGGATCGCCAAAACGCGGCTTACCACGCCGGGCGTCGGTCTGATTTCGCCGCCGCCGCACCACGACATTTATTCCATCGAAGATCTCGCCCAGTTGATCCACGACTTGAAGAACGCGAACCGCAACGCGCGCGTGAGCGTGAAGCTGGTCGCGGAGGTCGGCGTGGGCACCGTCGCCGTAGGTGTCGCCAAGGCGCACGCCGACGTGGTGCTCATCAGCGGTTACGACGGCGGCACGGGCGCGTCCCCCCTCTCTTCGATCAAGCATTCGGGCATTCCGTGGGAACTGGGCCTGGCCGAGACGCACCAGACGCTCGTGCTCAACAATCTCCGCAGCCGCATTTATGTCGAGGCCGACGGCCAGCTCAAGACGGGCCGCGACGTGGCGGTCGCCGCGCTGCTCGGCGCGGAGGAATTTGGTTTCGCGACCGCGCCGCTCGTCGCGCTCGGCTGCCTCATGATGCGCGTGTGCCATTTGAACACCTGCCCGGTGGGCGTGGCCACCCAGGACCCGCAGCTCCGCAAATTCTTCACGGGCAGCCCGGACCACGTGGTCAATTTCATGCGGTTCGTTGCCGGGGAATTGCGCGAGATCATGGCGAAACTTGGCTTCCGGACGGTGAACGAAATGATCGGCCGCACGGACAAGCTGGCCCCGCGGAAGGCGATTGAGCATTGGAAGGCGAAGGGCCTCGACTTCACAAGCATTTTGCATCGGCCGGATGTCTGGCCGGAGGTCGTGCGCTACCGGCAGATTGACCAGGATCACGGCATTAAAAAGTCGCTCGACGTGACGCGGTTGCTGGACATCTGCGAGCCGGCCATCGAACGCAGCGAGCGCGTCCACGCCGACCTGCCCATCCGCAACGTCAACCGTGTCGTCGGCACCATCACCGGCAGCGAGATCACGAAGAAGTGGGGTCCAAACGGCCTGCCGGAGGATACCATTAATCTCAAGTTCACCGGCAGCGCGGGCCAGAGCTTCGGCGCGTTCATACCCAAAGGCATGACGCTCGAACTCGAAGGCGACGCGAACGATTATTTGGGCAAGGGCCTCAGCGGCGGCAAAATCATCGTCTATCCCCCGAAAGGTTCGACCTTTGTCGCCGGGGAAAACATCATCATCGGCAACGTGGCATTCTATGGAGCCACGAGCGGCGAGGCATTCGTGCGCGGCATGGCGGGCGAACGTTTCGGCGTGCGGAACAGCGGCGTGAATGCGGTCGTCGAGGGCGTCGGCAATCATGGTTGCGAATACATGACCGGCGGGCGCGTGATTGTGCTGGGCCGGACCGGGCGCAACTTCGCCGCGGGCATGTCCGGCGGCGTGGCCTATGTGCTGGATGAAGCCGGCGATTTCCCGGCGCATTGCAACCAGGAAATGGTCAGCCTCGAAACCTTGAAGGACGCCGACGAAATCGAGATCATCTGGAAATTGATCCAGCGCCACCAGGCCTACACGAAGAGCGAACGCGCGGCGAAGGTGCTGGCGGACTGGCGGAAGCTCGTGCCGAAGTTCGTCAAGGTGATGCCGAAAGACTACCAGCGCGTGCTCGAATCCATGAAGAAGGTGAAGGAACAGGGCCTGACCGGCGACGAAGCCATTATGGCCGCGTTCGAGGAAAACGTCCGCGACGTCGCGCGCGTCGGCGGAGGATGACGCGGGAAAGCCAGAATACCGAATGACGAATGACGAATGAAATCCGAATATCAAATGCCGAATGCCGGTGTGCATGTGGTTGGTTCTCACCCGGACGATTGCCGTTTTCGGATTTCGAATTTCGGGCTTCTTTCGTCATTCGTCATTCGTCATTCGGATTTTGAATGCTGGGCGACAAAGTTGCATACTGATTTCTGACAGACCATGGGCAAGCCCACAGGATTCATCGAGTATCTGCGCGAACTGCCGGCGGACCGTCCGCCGGCCGGGCGCATCGCGGACTGGAAGGAATTTCACCTGCACCTGCCGGAGGCCGGCCTGCGCAAACAGGGCGCGCGCTGCATGGATTGCGGCACTCCCTTCTGCCACACCGGGACGCTCCTCAGCGGCATGGCCAGCGGCTGCCCCATCCACAACCTCATCCCGGAATGGAACGACCTCGTCTATCGCGGCCTGTGGAAGGAGGCGCTCGAACGGCTGCACAAGACGAACAATTTCCCCGAATTCACCGGCCGCGTCTGCCCCGCGCCGTGCGAAGGTTCGTGCGTGCTCGGCATCAACGCCCCGCCCGTCACCATCAAAAACATCGAGTGCGCCCTCATTGACCGTGGCTGGGACGAGGGCTGGGTCACCGCCGAACCGCCGAAGCAGCGCACCGGCAAGAAGGTGGCCGTCGTCGGCTCCGGTCCGGCCGGACTGTGCGCCGCCGCGCAACTGAACCGGGCCGGCCACACCGTCACCGTTTTCGAGCGCGCCGACCGCCCCGGCGGGCTGCTCATGTATGGCATCCCGAACATGAAGCTCGACAAGGAACAGGTCGTGATGCGCCGCATCCGGCAGCTTGAAGCCGAAGGCATCCGGTTTGTCTGCAACACCGACGTGGGCGGAAATTATCCGGCCGACAAACTGCTTAAGGAATTCGACGCCGTGATTCTCGCCACGGGCGCCACCAAGCCGCGCGATCTGCCGGTGGAAGGCCGGAACCTCAAAGGCGTCCACTTTGCGATGGAATTTCTCACCGCGAACACGAAGAGCCTTCTCGACGGAAAAAAGAACGGCAGTTTCATTTCCGCCGCCGGCAAGGACGTCGTTGTCATCGGCGGCGGCGACACCGGCACCGATTGCGTGGGCACCTCGATGCGTCACGATTGCAAGAGTCTGGAGCAGGTTGAGATTTTGCCCAAGCCGCCGATGGAGCGCGCAGCGGACAATCCGTGGCCCGAATGGCCGAAGATTTATCTCATGGACTACGGCCAGGTGGAAGCCGCTGCGAAATTCGGTGCCGACCCGCGCATTTATCTCACCACCGCGACGAAGTTTGAAGGCGATGCGAACGGCCAGGTGAAAGCCGTCCACACCGTGCAGGTAAAATGGGAGAAAAACGACAAGGGCCAGTTCATTCCGAAGAACGTGCCCGGCACGGAAAAGGTTTTGCCCGCGCAACTGGTTCTGCTGGCGATGGGTTTTCTCGGACCGGAACAGCCGCTGCTCGACGCGCTCAAGCTCGAACGCGACCCGCGCACGAATGTGAAGGCCGAGTTCGAAAAATATTCAACCAACCTCAAGGGCGTCTTCGCCTGCGGCGACTGCCGTCGCGGCCAAAGCCTGGTCGTGTGGGCGTTCAACGAGGGCAGGGGAGCCGCGCGCGAATGCGACCGGTATTTAATGGGAAACACGGACTTGCCGTAGGGTAGCGCAGTGCGTCCCGCCTGCCGTGTTCGGCGTTCGATGTTTTCTTCTGTCCTCCTCGTTCTCGTTCTCGTCCTCGAAAAGCCTTAACGCAGAGACGCAAAGGACGCAGAGGAGCGCAGAGAACGCAAACGTTTTTTACGCGATTTCTTCCGTTCATTCGATGCCTGCCCTGCATAGCCCCCCGGTCCACCATAGCCGGGCGAAGGTGGATGTTCTCCGGCCTGTCCATCGAAGCTTTAGCGAAGTTGGAAGCCGAGGCGAAGGAGGATTGGCGACGAAGGGTTCGATGCGGTCCAAACATCAACACCTCTTCGGAAACTTCTTGCCATGTAGCCACAACAGGGCTACATTCTTCCCATGAGCAAAACCGCCACCATTCGTGCCCGGGTGGAGCCTGGCCTCAAGAGCGAGGTTGAAGACATACTTGACCATCTGGGGCTGACGGCTTCCGAAACGGTTCATCTGCTTTACCGGCAGATCAAACTGCAACGCGGCCTGCCTTTCGATGTGCGGATTCCGAACGAACTCACCGCCCGCACGCTCCACGCGAGCAAGGCGGGCAGGGGTATGAAGCGCTTTGGCAGCAAAAAGGAACTCCATGCCGATTTGGGCTTGTGAGAACCTTCAGCCGTTCCTCATTCGATGTTGAATGTTGAATGTTGAATGTTGAATGCCTGCCCTGCATAGCCCCGCAGAACGGGGCGACGAAGGGTTGAATCGGACTGGGTTCTGATCTACACGCTCACGGAAAACGGCGGTCATGTCCGGTTTGAACGCACGGGCACGCACAGCGATTTGTTTCGATGAACACCCGCGCGCCGGCTTGCCGCTTCGCCCCAATTCGAGGTTCGATGCGCCTTTTAGAAGCCGTCCCGTGTTCTTCGGATTCAGCGTTCGGTGTCCCGTCCCGCGTTTGTCGGGACGGCCCATTCGACGTTGGATGTTGAATGCCTGCTCGCGACGCAAGTCGGAGTTGAATGTTCGATGTTCCCCACCGCGTGAGGCTGAAGGCCTTTTACGCGGCCCAGTTCCTGCCCGGTCGTATTAATGTGAACACGCATGACCGGCCGGCAAATCCGAATCCTCCTTCACGGCGTTCAGCTTGGTGATTTTGACCCGGACTTCATCCGGTTGTTTGACCAGATAATCCCAGCCGAATGCTCCCGGCCATGAGGTGGAAATCTGGTCGTGCAAATGTGCCGGGTCACGACCGTTCAGCAAAATAAAATGACCGCCAACCGGCAGTTCCAGGCAGGTGCGCAGGATCAGACCGTGTTTGATGGAGCACGGGATTTCGCGGACGTCCATGACTTTATCCGGGCCAATCAGATTTTCAGCGGGAGTGGTGGGTGTCGTTGTATTCATGTTTTGTTTCAGGGTGTCGTGATTAAAAGTTGCCGGCGTGGGCGGCTTCATTGTTCAGCGGCGGAGCCTTGCGGAAACCATCCAACCAGTGCCGGAGGCTCAAAATCGGGTGATGCCCGAGCATGCGGGGGCCGGCATATCGCATGGCTGTTTTTATCTGGTCGCGCCGGTTGCGCTCATAACAGTGAACCGGGCAATTAGCGCAGGTTGGTTTCCCGGCCCCAAACCGGCAGTGGTCCAGCCGCAAGGTGGCATAGTCCAACAGTCCCTGGCACTCCGGGCAAAGGCTGGCCGTTGCGTCGTGGTGATCGTGGCAATAACACCGGATCATCGCGGCCATCGTTTTCCACTCCCGCACCAAGCGCCGGCTGGCGGATATATTCAGGGGCAATTGGAGCTTGGTGCCAGTCACGGACTGTTCTTTTGCTTCCACGCCCATTGTTTCCAAAACCGGTTTCACACCATCAGCATCCCTGAAAACGGCGGGTCTGGCTTTGACGCAGGTCAAGTATTCAGCCAATTCATTTATCAACGGCAGGACCGGCCCGCCGCAACTTTGGAAAACCCCTGAATACTTGACGCAGGTCAATTAATTGGCCCTATTTGCTTGTTGCCGATACCCGCATGGGGAAAACATGCCTGCACTAGGACCGTGGCCGGTGCGACCGGCTGTTCCGCAGGCCCTTAATCCGGCTGTGGACATTGCAAAAAAATGTTGTCCAGGGAGGTGGGGATTAAATCTGCGTTTTGTGAGATGATAAAAAACCAAATGAGGCAAAACCATGAATGAATCATCGAAGCAAAGTTTGTTGATTTCCAAAGGATGGATCCAGGCGGTGGGTCTGGTCATGCTCTTTGGTTTCTTTGTGCTCGGACTGCTGGCGTATCGGACCTACACGGATGAGCCGCCGATTCCGGCCCGGGTGGTTGACCCGGATGGAAATGTGCTTTTTACCGGGACGGACGTCACGGCGGGCCAGGAAATTTTTCTCAAAAACGGGTTGATGGAGTATGGCTCGATTTTTGGCCACGGCGCGTATCTGGGGCCTGATTTTACCGCCGATTATTTGCATCGCGCGGCGGAGATGGCGATTGATTACCATGGCGGGTCCGCTTCGGATTCGGCCCGGCAGCAAACCATCGCCGACTTCAAAACGAACCGCTATGACAGCGTGACCGGCATATTGGCCTATAGCGCGGCGCAGACCGACGCGTTCCAAAAGCTCGAAAAATACTACGCCGATTTTTTCGGAACGCCCACGACCAAATATGGATTGCGCCCCGGCGCCATCACCGACCCGGAACAAATCCGGCAACTCACGGCTTTCTTCAGTTGGTCGGCGTGGGCGGCTTCGGCCCTGCGCCCAAACCGGAATCATTCGTACACGAACAACTGGCCGCCCGAATCCCTCGTCGGCAATCATGCCACGGCGGACACCGTTCTTTGGAGCGTGCTTTCCCTGGTCGCCTTGCTGGGCGGCATCGGCCTGTTGCTGGCCGCTTTTGGCCGGTGGAATTTTCTTGGCTGGCACGGACGCGAGAAGCAGCGCATCGCGTTCCGGCCGCCCGATGAGGTGCTGCTGACGCCGGCGCAGCGGTCATGCGCGTGGTTCTTTCTCGTCATGTCGGTGCTGTTTCTGCTGCAAACCCTCTCGGGCGGTGCGACCCAGCATTACCGCGCCGAGATTGGGAATTTTTTTGGTTTCGACCTGGCGCGCGTCCTGCCGTTCAACCTCGCCCGCACCTGGCACGTGCAACTCGCGATTTTCTGGGTGGCCACGTCGTTTCTGGCGGCGGGCATCTTTCTTGTCCCGATGATCACCGGGCGGGAACCGCGCCGGCAGAGCTGGCTTTCCTATTCGCTGCTCGGCGCGCTGGCGATCGTCGTCTTCGGCAGTCTGGGCGGAGAATACGCGGGCATTCACGGCTGGATTCAGAAGGGTTGGTCGTGGTTTGGCAATCAGGGTTTTGAATACCTCGACCTGGGGCGCCTCTGGCAGATTTTGTTGACCGTGGGCCTGTCCTTTTGGGTCGTGATTCTTTTTCGGGGACTGCGGGGCCGGCTGCGCGTTGAACACGCGGGAAACATGCCTTGGCTGTTTTTCTTTTCCGCGCTGGCCATTCCCGCGTTTTACGCCGTCGGTTTGCTCGCCCGGACGGATTCCAATTTTACGACGACGGATTTCTGGCGGTTCTGGGTGGTGCATTTGTGGGTGGAGGATTTCCTTGAATTGTTCACGACGGTCATGGTCGCCTACATTTTTGTGCTCATCGGCGTGGTGCACCAGCGCGTGGCCTTGCGTTTGATTTACCTGGATGTGCTGCTCTATTCGGCGGGCGGCGTCATTGGCACGATGCACCATCTCTACTTCTCGGGCGAACCGGCCATGCACATGGCCCTGGGCGCGTTTTTCTCGGCGGCGGAGGTGATTCCGCTCACGTTCCTCACGCTCGAATCCTGGAGCTTTCTCCAGCTCGGCGCGCAACAGGGTTCGCAATCGCGCACACCGTTTCCTCATTTCTGGGCCGTCATGTTCCTGGCGTCCGTCGGATTCTGGAATTTTCTCGGCGCGGGAATTTTCGGTTTTCTGATCAATCTTCCCATCGTTTCCTATTACGAAATCGGCACGGCACTCACCGCCAATCATGCACACGCGGCCATGATGGGCGTCTATGGCATGCTCGCCGTCGGGCTGGCGCTCTTCTGCCTGCGTTACATGATCCCGGAAAAATTATGGAGCGACCGCGCGGCCAGGCTCAGTTTCTGGTCGCTCAATCTCGGACTGGCCTGGATGGTTTTCGCTTCGTTGTTCCCGCTGGGACTGCTGCAGCTCTATCACTCGGTCAGCGCGGGATACTTCGACGCCCGGTCCCTGACGTTTCTCTCCGATCGCACGAACGCCCTGCTGGAGTGGCTGCGACTGCCCGGTGACGCGCTGATCATTGTGGGCGGAACGCTGCCGATCCTTTACCTCGCCTGGCTCGGTGTGCGCCACCTGAAAGCCCAGCCGCCGCGGGAGGAACCGGACGGCGTGCTCTTCACGGAAATTCAGGAATCGGAAAAATTCAACCAATGATTCACGGCGTCCACATCGAAGTTGTTCTGGCCGGTGTTTACGCCCTCTTCCTGGTTGGCGTGACGGTGATCTTGGAATACCTGGCCCGTCATTCCCACCGTCGCTCGGAGCATTATCGAAACTCCGGGTTCGTCTATAAACGAAAGCTCGACGTGTGGGAATGTCCCACCGGCCACCACTTGTCGCGGGCTCATACGAACTTCGAACGGCGCATCGCGCATTACCGGGCGCCGGCCCACAAGTGCAATTGCTGCCAGATCAAGAAAAACTGCACCGACTCCAACGACGGACGCCTTTTGGAAAGCCGGATGGATTCCTGGCTGGAATCGGAACTTCGCCGCTTTCATCGGGGCATTTCCCTGTCCCTGCTCCTGCTGGCGATGATTATCCTCGCGGCGGAAATAATGCGGCACAGCGAAATGCGCGAATGGCTGATTCTCGGGGCGCTGCTGGTTCCGATCAGTTTTGCCGGGTCGAAACTCTCGGTTTCATTCTGGGAACGGGAGCGAAAAAATTGATTGCGGGGAGGAGATGACACGAACGGAAACGGCCAGGTCCGGTTAAATCAAGCAAGCCTGCAATGGTAGGGCGGTGCTGCCGCGCCACCCCGATTGTTTTGGGCTGCGCGGCAGCGCAGCCCTACCGAATCACAGCGACAATTTTTCGCGGTGCGGCAGGTGGCCGCGGCAACGCGGCCCTACCGTCCGGGGAATATGATGATCATCGCTCGGGAATGGCATTATTCGCCCAAATTCTTGCGGAGCAATGCGCTCAGCCGGGACGGCGAAAGGACCGTGACGGTCCTGCCCTTGACGGCGATGAGTTTCTGCGCGCGGAATTTGGCCAGCGTGCGGGAAAAGGTTTCACCGACCGTTCCCAGTTCCGCCGCCAGCACGCGTTTGGTCATGGTCAATTCGACCTTGACCGGCGATTCGCCTTGCGGATTGGGACAGCGCTTGACCAGCCAGTTGGCCAGGCGCGTTTCCACGTCCTTGAGCGTCAGGTCTTCGATCTGCCCTATCAGCACACGCAAATGACCGCTCATCGAGCCAAGCATCCGCAGCCCGAGTTCCGGCTGGCGCTTGAGCAGTTCCAAAATCCCCGCCTTTTGCACCAGCAACACCTGCGTGGGTTCAAGGGCGCGCGCGTCGGCGGGATAACCGGTCGGTGTCGCCAGCGCCGCTTCGGCGAACGATTCGCTGGCGCGAAAGACGTGGATGATCTGCTCCTTGCCGGCGGCGTTGACCCGATGGATGTTCACCGCGCCGCGCTGGATGACGTAAAATCCCGTGGCCACGTCGCCTTCATGAAAGAGGTAATCGCCCTTTTCCAGCGATTTTACCACCGAGACGTCCGCGATTTTTTCAAGGTCCGGTTGGGGCAATCCGGTGAAAAGCTGGCAGCTCCGCAATGAATTGGTAATGGCGGTCTTTTTGAGTTCGGCCAGTGTCGTGGACATGATTTCATTCAAGCAGCCTCGCGCCAAAAGTAAACCATCCAATCTATCCCCCTTGTCGCGTCGTAACGCAGTGAAGACGGATTGCCGCGCCGGCACGCCTTTCGTCGCGTGGTGGAGCGGAATATCAGCGAGTAGGAAATTTGCGAAGCGGGCGCAAAAGCCGAGGTCATTGAGGATTATCCCGGGAACAAATATTCACCGAGCGGTTTGTTGCTGGGCTTCACCCGCGCTGGACGGGCGTTGTATTTTCAAGTATCTTTTGCCGGGTCGGACACGACGAAGATCATTACAATTTATGAGCCTGACCCAAATGAATGGATTGAAAACCGGAAACGGAGGCAGCCATGTTTAATTGCCATGTCTGCGGCCACAATGCCGCGAAATCGGAACTGGTCAGCGAGGTCTTCAACGTCGAAGGCCGACGCGTGCTGGTGGAAAAAATTCCCGCGCTGGTGTGCGAGCATTGCGGGGAAGCAACTTTCTCGCGTGAAACGACAGAACACATCCGCCGGATGGTTCATGGTGCAGGCCACCCGGTCAAAACCGTGCCGATGGATGTCTTCGCGATGGTGTGATACATATCCGCACCTGTGAAAATCAGCTACGATGCCGAAGTGGATGCGTTGAGCATCACGTTCCGCGAAACCACGGTCTGACCACTTCGTGTTTGTTGAATGTTGAGTGTTGAGCGTTGAATGTTCGATGTTCCCGCCACCACGTGAGGCTGAAAGCCCCGTAAAGGGGCGTGGCCCCCACGGGGTTTGGTCTTTTACGTGGCCTGCCACGTGAGGCCGAAGGCCTTTTACGTAGGGTCTGGGGATCGAACTGCCTGCCGCGTGGCGTAGCTTTACGCGGGAATCAGAACACGAATGTCAACATTGCCAATACCTCTCTGTCTGATGATCCTGACCGCGACCGGCCTCGTCTCACCCCGGCCGGCGGTTGCGGCCGACGACCCTTTTGCTCCCGCCCGGCAGCGCATGGTGACAGAACAACTTGCCGGCCCCGGACGCGACATCACCAATGCCCGGGTCCTCGCCGTAATGGGCAAGGTGCCGCGCCATGAGTTTGTGCCCGGGCACCTGCGTTCCCAGGCGTACCAGGACCGTCCGCTCCCCATCGGCCACGGCCAAACCATCTCGCAGCCTTATATCGTCGCCTTCATGACCGAGCAGCTCGAGCCAAAGCCGGCGGATCGCGTGCTCGAAATTGGCACCGGCTCCGGCTACCAGGCGGCCGTGCTCGCCGAACTGACTGCGGAGGTCTATACCATCGAAATCATCAAGGACCTGGCCAACCAGGCCGCCGCCAGCCTCAAACAGCTCGGTTACACCAATGTCCACACGCGCACGGGTGACGGCTATAAAGGCTGGCCCGAGGCCGCGCCGTTCGACGCCATCATTGTCACCTGTGCGCCGGAGAAGGTGCCACAACCGTTGATTGACCAGCTCAAAGACGGTGGCCGGATGATTATTCCGGTCGGGTCGTTGCGGAACCAGGAACTGGTGGTGCTGCGCAAACACGACGGCAAACTGGACCGGTGGGCGGTCCTGCCGATCCATTTCGTTCCCATGACCGGCCAGGCGCAGGGATCCGGCGTCAAAACCGGAAAGCACATTGTTATAATCCACTAACTGCGCGACTTGAACCGCATGGGAGGCGGTGAAAGGTTTGCATGTCGCGTGAGCGACAAGTCGTGATCCGGGGGAAACCATTGGCAAGAGCGGGAGCTCCATTCGACGGAGGCGAAGGTTCGTGAGAACCAAGCGAGCGGGCGCGAGCGAGTCAATTGCGCGGATTGGCGCAGATTCCATTCATTCGATGTTCCCGTCACCGCGTGAGGCCCCGTAAAGTGGCGTGGCCACCACGGGGCTGAGCTAATAAAGGGACGTGGTCCGCGCGGCGCGGCTTTACGCGTGCCCACCGCGTGAGACGAAGTCTTTTACGCGGTTACGCGTGCCTGCCGCGTGAGGCAACGCCTTTTACGCGTGCCCGCCGCGTGAGGCGACGCCTTTTACGCGTGCCTGCCACGTGAGGCTGAAAGCCTTTTACGTGGGCTTCAGGTCAGGATGTAACAGCCTTCCTTCTTCGTGCCGACGCGTTTCACCAGTCCGGCCTTGATCAGCGGACGCAACAAATCCAGCGCGCCTTGTTTCGAGACGCCCAGTGCGTTCCAGATTTCGCTCGGCGTCATGCGTTTGTGATCGCGGAGCAATTGCAGCAACTGCTCCTGTTTCGGACGCAGCACCAGTTTCTTCCGTCCCGGTTGCGCGGAAAGTTTTTGCACCCGGGTCCAGACCCGCTCCAGCGTCAGGTGCAACCCTTCCGCCGCATACTCGATCCAGCCCGTCATATCCCCGCCCTCGCGGCGCACCGCGTCCAAGGCCTCGTAATAACGCGGACGGTTCTCCCAGTAAAATTCATCCACCGAAAAAATATGATGCGTGTCGAACCCGCGCCGATACAACTCCCACAACGCCAGCGCCCGCCCCGTGCGCCCGTTGCCGTCGGCGAAGGGATGGATGGCCTCGAAGCGATAATGCAGAATCGCCGAACTCAACACCGGCGACAGCCTGGCGGATTCCTGGTTCCACCACGCCAGCAATTCAAACATCAAACCCGAAACCTCCTCCGGCGGCGGCGGAACATGGCGGCCCACCCGCACGGCCATGGTGCGATAACGTCCCGCCGTTCCCTGATCCATCACCTCGCCGGCGATGATTTTGTGTAGCCGGAAAATATCCTCGTGCGAAACTTTTTTTTTGGCGGCGTTCTGCTCCACGAAGCGTAGCGCGGCGAAATAATTCTCCACCTCCCGTTTGGCGCGGGCGGCCACGGCGGGAATTTCCCGGCCTTCCTCCACGGCGCGCACCTGTTCCAGTGTGAGCGGATTGCCCTCGATGGCCGTCGAGGAATGGGTGTTGCGCGTGCGCGTGTCCTTTTGCAACGCGGGAATCCACGGCACTTCCACCGTGGCGGCCAGGATGCGCTCGCGCAGGGCGGCGATCTGCTCCACCCGCGACACCAGCGCGGGCGTGACGATGAAATGCGGCTGATAACTCACGGCGGCAGGATGCGAGTAAGTCAAGTGTAAGTCAAGTTATTGGTCAAGTGGAAAAACACCCGATTCTCCAATGAAATGACGCTTTTAAGCCCGAAAGTGTTCTTTCAAACCGCAAATAATACCCGGGTATTATTTGCCACTGGATGCCTGCTCGCGACACCGACTTTGTCGCGTGCTCGCGGAAAACGGAGTTTATCGAAGTTGGATGCCTGCTCGCGAAGCTCTACGTCATGACGTTCCAGGAGCTGGACGAGTTGGTATATGCGCTCTACGGCCTGACGCCAGAGGAAATCAAAATCGTGGAAGGTGCAAAATGAAATTGCAAAACTCAAAAAGCACCCGCATTTTGAAAGTGAATAAAGTTGAGCCATGCCACTGAATTTTGAATGGGGCGAGAACAAGGCCAAGTCAAACCTGGCCAGGCACGACGTGAGTTTTGCGGAGGCCACGACGGTGTTCGGCGATCCATTGTCGCTCACGATTCCCGACCCGGCACATTCACAGGTGGAAGACCGGTTTATCATCATCGGGAGTTCGCATCGGCGGAAAATATTGGTTGTCGTGCATACGGAACGGGGCGATAATGTCCGCATCATCAGCGCCCGGCGCGCGAGTAAACGGGAACGAATGAGTTATGAAGAAAGCCATTAACAAATCAGCCGGTTCGGAAATGCGCGAAGAATATGATTTTTCGCGCGGCGTGCGCGGCAAATATGCGCGGCGTTACGCGCAGGGCGCGAACGTGGTGGTGCTAGCACCGGACGTAGCCAGGGTGTTTCCCAGCACCGAGGCGGTGAACAGTTCCTTGCGGGCGCTGGCAGGCATCTTCCGTCACCAGAAGAAAACCTTGGTTGCCAAATAATTTGCCGCTGACAGATGAAAGGCAAAATATGAAACTGACCGTGGACCGCGAAGCCGACGCGCTTTATCTGGATTTGGACGAGTCGCCCGCCGCCGAGAGCGAGGAGATTTCGCCCGGGGTCATTCTGGATTACAACGCGGCGGGCAAAGTGGTCGGGATTGAGATGCTTTACTTGTCCAAACGTGTTGCCACGGAAAAACTTGGCCGGATGCAGATGGAAACAGTCGGAGTATGATGGGCTGGTGGGTTTGGTGGAGAAGTGTTTGGCCGCGCGCGGGGAGAATTGCGCGGCGTGGGAGGCGGAAATCAACGCCCGCGTCGCCCGCCTCTACAGCCTCACCCCGGATGAAATCAAACTGGTGGAGGAAAACGTCAGAAAATGAAAACTTCACAAAAGCAAACAAAGGAAATGAAGGCCGGCTTTGGGCAGGTTCATTTTTCTTCGTTCCCTTCGTTTGCTTCTGTTAAACCGTCTCCATGATCGCCAACATTGAACCGGCTGCGGCCAAGTCCGCCGCCCCGATCTATCACCTGAAAGTCGTCCTGGCTGGCGCCAACCCGTCCATCTGGCGGCGGCTGCGAGTGCCGGGCAACGCCAACCTCGGCTGGCTCCACGCTGTCCTGCAAGTCGCGATGGGATGGACCAACAGTCACTTGCACCATTTCCTCACCAGCGATGCGCGCTATACCGATCCGCTTCACAATGAAGACATGGGCCTCGGCGAGGAGCGGGATCGTGATGAAATGAAAGCCACACTGATGCAGGTTGCCCCCAACAAAGACGCGCCATTCGGCTACGAATACGATTTCGGCGATTCCTGGGAACACGAAATCACCGTCGAGAAGATCCTGCCGCCCGATCCCGCGGCGGCCGCGACCGCACTTTGCCTGGACGGTGCCCGCGCCTGTCCGCCGGAAGATTGCGGCGGCATCTGGGGCTACGCGAATCTGCTCAAGATTCTCAAGAACCGCAAACACCCGGAGCACAAAAGCATGAAAGAATGGGTTGGCGGCTCCTTTGACGCCGAAACCTTCGATCTGGCGGACATCAACCTCTGGCTGCGGAAACTCAAATGGCCGCGTGTGACGGAAGCTCAACTGCGCAAGGTGCTCATGGGCCGGGACGGTTACAAAGAGGAATGAAGGGCTGACGTGAAGCCGACAGCGGACTTGTCGCGCCGTAGCTTTAGGCGTCCTCCGGCAGAGCCGGAGGATTTCCCATGGATTAAATATTTCTCCATTTGACAAACGTATCATTTTTGATACACTACTTTGCAGATGAAAGCTGAACGCCCGCTCGCGACGCCAGTCGGAGTTGAATGCCCGCTCGCGACGCCAGTCGGAGTTGAATGCCTGCTCGCGACGCCAGTCGGAGTTGAATG
>DAIRTX010000003.1:23252-46795 GCA_036803685.1 Verrucomicrobiota bacterium
TCGCGACGCCAGTCGGAGTTGAATGCCTGCTCGCGACGCCAGTCGGAGTTGAATGCCTGCTCGCGACGCCAGTCGGAGTTGAATGTTGAATGTTCAGTTTCCCCTTTTCTTCATTCCGCCTTTGGGAAGTCCGTTCACGGTTGGACAACCGCATCGCGCGGACGCTGTTTGCGATGGTGGATCAGGAAATTGTGCTGCTGCACGGCTTCATCAAGAAACAGCAAAAGACGCCGCCAGACGAACTTGAATTGGCGAAGAAACGTAAAAAATAATATTTGCAAAATCTATGAGCAAAAAAACATATCGCGGAAGCGACTTCCGGGATTTTCTGAATGAACAAGGCATCCTGGGCGAAGTCGAGACCCGCGCGCTGAAGCAGGCGTTGAGCCTGCAATTGGATCGCCTCTTGAAAGAGAAGGAACTGACCAAGACGCAAATGGCGGCCCGGATGAAAACCAGCCGCGCGGCGGTGGACCGGTTGCTGGATGCTTCCAATGCCTCGGTCACACTGAACACCTTGGGCAAGGCGGCGCGCGCCTTGGGATGCAAGGTCAAGATTGTGTTGGAACCAGCATAAAAGTATGCGTTCCCTGATAGTTCCATATCGTTTCAGCCTTTCCTGCCGCGCCGTAGTCTGACGTAGGCGGGAGCTTTTAGCCTTTCTTCCGGCTCCGCCGCGGCTTACGATGTTTACCACGTGAGACGGAAGTCTTTTACGTGGTTCACCACGTGAGGCTGACCTGTCCACCATAGCCTCCGGCGACGGTGGAACGCTCCGAAGGGCGTGGTCCCACAGGACTTTACGCCCCTTATGGAAATCCGGGGCGCACCGCCCAATGAAAAATGAAACGAATCCGATTTTCCAAACACGCCCTGGGTTATGCTGCTTCACGCGGTTTTACCATGGCGGAAGTGGAAGACGCCATCCGCACCTGCGCATGGGGCGCCGCCGAGCTGGGGCGATTGGATTGCCGGAAAGATTTCCCTTTCGGCCAGGATTGGAACGGGAAAGTTTATGCGACCAAACAGGTTCGCCCGGTGTTTGTAGATGAGCCGGGAGAAATAGTTGTGATAACGGTCTATACGTATTACTTTTAAACCATGAAAATCAGCTACGACGCCGCAGTGGATGCATTGAGCATCACATTCCGCGAAACCACGGTCACGACCAAACATCTGGCCGAGGGCATCGCGGCTGATTACGACAGCGAAGGGCGGCTGGCCGGGCTGGAAATCCTTGACGCGCAAAAACGGTTTGGCGGCAAGGAAACCATGCGGCGGGTGGAGTTGGAAGGGCTTGAATCCGCCACCGCCCCGCTCGCGCTGCGAGAAAAGCCCCCCAAGGAATACGGCGCTTAAAACAGCAAAGGCTGAAGGATAAAGGCTTAATGCTAAAGTTTTTGCTTCGGCTTTGTTTCAGCATTTAGCCCTCAGTCTTTCTTGTCATAATTTAGAATTTAGCCTTTAGAATTTAGCCTTTGTTTCGCCTCCTCCGCGGCTTACGATGCCCGCCACGTGCTCGCGATCAACTCGCGATTCATCGGAGTTTATCGGAGTTTACGCAACCAGTAAATCTGCATGGGTATGGGGATCCAGGGCGCGCCGCCCACTGAAAAATGAAATTGCCGAATTCAGACAAGCTGGTGGTCGAACGCGAGAAGGTCGCGGATTATCTGCTCAACCCGGCGCATCGTTTCGGCGCGAGCAAGGCGCGGTTTTTCACGCATTTCGGCTTTCGCGTGGAGGCGTGGGAACAACTGGCGCAGGCGTTGCGCGAACACGGGCAGAAACATGACGTGACGAAGATGCGGGAGACGGGATTCGGCCCGCGCTACGAGGTGGAAGGCAGATTGAATTGTCCCAATGGCCGGCGTCCGCGTGTGCGGAGCGTGTGGCAACTGGATGAAGGCGCAGTTGCGCCGCGCCTGTTGACCGCGTATCCTTTGGAGGTTGAATGAAAATCAAAGAACATGATTGCGTGGTGCTGACGAAGAACCTGCCGGAAGAAAATCTGGAAGCGGGCGATGTGGGCACGGTCGTGCATATTCATAAAGATGGTGCGGCATACGAGGTGGAATTCGTCACGCTTGCCGGCAGAACCGTGGCGGTGGCAACCGTTGAGACGTCCGATTTGCGTTCCGTCGGCAAGCGGGACATCAGCCATGTGCGGGAATTGCAGGCGGCCTGACCGACAACCCGGCGCGCCGCCTTCTTTTGTCTGACATTGGAAGTTCGATGTTGAATGTTGGATGTTCGATGTTTTTCCGTCGCGTGAGACGGAGTCTTTTACGCGGCATTCAGCATTTAGCGTTCAGTCTTTAGCCTTGCTTTGACACTTCTCCACAAACTTGGTTTTTCTCCCCGCGTTGAAGTGGTCGCCGCGTAGTTCCCTTTTCCCCGCCGGCTCGTCCCTTCGGATCTTCGATCTGCCAACTGCCGCTCACACACGGCTTTGCCAGTGACGGTCGTGACGTGCCGCATGCAGGACTGCCGCCACAATCACCGTTTGCCCGGCCTCGACCACTTCGTAAATGATGCGATAAGGAAAGCGGTCTGGGTAACGCCAGCGAATGTTCTTGCGCGGATGGCGGCGGGAGTTGAGCAATGGGTTTTCCGCGAGGGCATCCCAGACCCGGATGAACACGGATGGGGGAGCAATGGCCTCAACCCTCAACCCTCAACTTTCAACTCTCAACCGGCACGGATGACCACCCGCCAGTTCATTTCGGGAAGCGGGAATGCAGACGCGCTTTCATTTCATCCAGCGGCACGGCGGAATCAGGATTCTTACGATGTGCTGCCAGTCGCTCATCCACCAACGCTTCGTCCTCCGGTGAAAGCGGCGGCTCATCCAGTTCCAGCGCGCGACGGACGAGCAATTGCCGCTGACCGATCGTCAGCGCGGGCAACTCTTCGAGAACTTCCGTAAAACTCATGGTGTAATCCTAACCCACCGGCCCTCAACAATCAACACCCCCAACTTTTTGTGAAAGTTCGATGCCTGCTCGCGACGCAAGTCGGAGTTCGATGTTCCCGCCACCGCGTGAGACGGAGTCTTTTACGCGGTTACGTGGCCTGCCACGTGAGGCTGAAAGCCTTTTACGCGGGGTGTCTTCCCGATCCAGAAATGTCACAATTCCAGGACTTTCACTTTCACCTTCACGCGCCAAAACATTCTTGAGGCGGGGGGTTGACAGGTGTGGTAAAGTTTTACCACAACAACTGAATGACAAATATGTTTTCCGAAACCGTAAAATCATTGCGTATCCAGAAACGACTCACCTTGCGGGATTTTTGTGAGCAGGTGGGGCTGGATGCGAGCAACTGGAGCAAAGTAGAACGCGGCGTGAATCCGCCGCCCAGTGATGTGAAGGTGCTGGAACGGCTGGCGGACTTTTTCGGTCTTACCGGCGCTGCCAAACTGGCGTTGCTGGACGAGGCCGCGCTGCAACGGCGGGAAATCCCGGCGGATGTGGCGGACAACGTCATTCTCCAGCGGGCGCTGCCCGCCTTTTTCCGCGCCGCGCGCGGTCACGAACTGACGCCAGCGGAATTGAAAAACCTCGCCGCCGACATCCGAAAGCTGCACACGCCCGACCGCTCCTAAACTTCATGGCCATGGAACACGCCTGGCGGAAAATTGAGGAGTTGCGTGAACAGTTTGAGGTGTTACGGGAAGACCGGACGCCGATTGATGTGTTCGCATTTCTTGAACTTGATCTTGGGCTCGACCCGATTCCTTTCGACGACCTCACGGCCAAATACCGGGTGGAGGCGGCAATCACGGCGGATTTCACCGGCATCTATCTGGATGCCGAGCAATATAAGCTGATGGAGAAAGGGCCGGACTGGAAGCTCAACCGCCTCCGCTTCACGGTGGCGCATGAACTGGCGCATTATTTCCTCCACCGCGATCTCCCGCAAAAGGAGAATTTTGCATCGCTGCCCGACTTTGCCCGATGGAATGAGAACTATGGCGGCAGGAAATACACCGTCGAACAGGAAGCGAACGAGTTTGCGGGGCGGTTGCTGGTTCCCGAAACCCGTCTGAATGCTGCTTTCGATGAATTTGCGCCGGACGCAGAGAAGCTTGTGCCCAACTTCATGCAGAGCGGTTCGCTCCGGGATAAGTTTTCAGAAAAAGTCGCGCCGCGCTTTGGCGTGAACTCCCAAGTCATCGCCATCCGGCTGGATCGTGATGCCATTTGGCCGGCGGCCTAAAGTGAGGATGAAAAACTGGAAGCGCCTTTTACGCGGCCTGCCGCGTGAGACGGCCTGTCCACCATAGCCAGGCGCCGGTGGAAGTCTTTTACGCGGTTTCAGCCTTTAGCCTTCAGAATTTAGCCTTTCTTCCAATGTGCCGCGACGTGGAATTCTGAATCCACCGCGTGAAGCCGATGCCAGTGATGCCGTTTTATCGCGATACCGCGTAACATTTGCGATTGCCTTAAATCTGCCGCGGACTACGATGATTGCCACGTGAGGCTGAACGCCTTTTACGTGGAATCCGCTTGGGCTGGGGATCGAACTGCCTGCCGCGTGGCGTAGCTTTACGCGGGGATCAGAACACGAATGTCAACGGAAGCCGATACCTGCTAGGAATACGTCGTGCCGTCAGATTTAAAAAAACCCACTTAACATCAAAATTGATGTTGCTCATTTATGGAGTTTGAAGTAGAATTCTACAAAACTGTGAATGGCCATTCGCCGGTGCGGGAGTTTCTTTTGGAACTCAAGGCCAGTGACCCCGATGACTTCGCAGCCGTGGCGGCAGGGCTGGAGAAATTGCGTTATCGTCAGTGTCACCGCGAGCCGCTGTCCAAGACGCTCGGCAGCGGCCTGTTTGAACTCCGCCACGTCGGCAAGTTGAACACCCGCGTGCTGTGGTTCTTTGTGAAAGGCCGGCGCATCATCGCCGTCCACGGCATCCGCAACAAAGGCCAGGCCATCCCGCCCCGCGACCTCGACACCGCGCGGGAACGGATGAGTGACTGGAAGGAAAGAAATGAGCTATGAGCAAGACGAACTTTGATCTTTTTCTGGAAGAGCAACTCCGCGACCCGGATTTCGCGGAGCGGTTCAAACGTGCGGGTGAAGCGTGGGACGTGGCGTTGCAGATTTCGGCGTTGCGTGAGAAGGCCGGCCTTTCTCAAAAAGACCTCGCCCGCAAACTCAAGACTTCACAGCAGCAGATCAGCCGCCTCGAATCCCCGTCTTACGAAGGCCATTCGTTGAGCATGTTGCGCCGCGTTGCGAACGTTCTCGGGGCAACCGTTCGCGTCACCCTCGCGCCCAAGGGCGAAACCGAACCCATGATCCTGTCGGAATCCAAAATCCCCTACCGCACGGGCGGACGAGGGAAGAAATAAAAGTGCAAAAGAAACCCCGCTGGGGAAAAATGTGTCAAAGTGCGGGACTGACCCCTTCGTGACCCTTTACCTGTCATTCGACGTTCAGCGTTCGATGTTCGATGTTCCCAACGCGTGAGGCAACGCCTTTTACGCGGTCTGACTTTGGATGTTGAGTGTTGAATGTTTTCCACCGCGTGAGACGGAGTCTTTTACGCGGTTTCAGTCTTTCTTGTCATAATTTAGCCTTTAGCCTTTAGATTTTAGCCTTTGTTTCGCCTCCTCCGCGGCTTACGATGCCCGCCACGTGCTCGCGATCAACTCGCGATTCATCGGAGTTTATCGGAGTTTACGCAACCAGTAAATCTGCATGGGTATGGGAATCTGGGGCGCAATGCCCACTGAAAAATGAAATTACCAAATCCAGACAAGCTGGTAATTGAGCGCGGCAAGATCGCGGATTATCTGCTCAACCCGGCGCATCCCGACAACGGCGGCAAGGCGGAGTTTTTCGGGAAGCTGGGTTTCCGGCGCAAGGAATGGGAAATTCTGGCGGCGGCTTTTCGGGTCTTGGCGCAGACAGCGGAGGTGACCAGCCATGCGGAGTCGCCGCATGGAAGAAAATATGTTATCGTTGGGCAGATTGAATCGCCGGTTGGAAAGCCGGTGGCGGTGAAAATGATTTGGATTGTGGACAAAGGATTGGATGTGGCTAGATTGGTCACGGCTTATCCGCGCAAAGAATGAGAGGCGTTATGATCAAAGAACATGAACGAGTGGTGTTGACCGTTGCCGTGCCTGCCGAAGGATTGGAGGCGGGCGACGTGGGGACGGTCGTGCATATTTATCGTGACGGCCTTGCCTACGAAATCGAGTTCACAACGTTGGAAGGGGACACCGCAGCAGTGGTGACAGTGGAAGCCCGACATGTCCGCCCGGTTCACAAGCGGGAGATCACCCACGCGCGGGAATTGCAAGTGGCCTGACCGGCAAATCAAAAGCAGTCGGGAGGATGAAAAACTGGAAGCGCCTTTTAATCTGGCCTTTAGCCTTTAGCCTTCAGAATTTAGCCTTTTTTTAACGTGCCGTGACGTGGAATTCTGAATCCACCGCGTAACATTTTGCGTTTGCCTAAACTCCGCCGAGGACTACGATGCTTGCCACGTGCTCGCGATCGACTCGCAATTCATTGGAGTTTATCGGAGTTTACGTGGCCTGCCACGTGAGGCTGAAAGCCTTTTACGTGGAATCCGCTTGGGCTGGGGATCGAACTGGGACCATCCGACAAAATGAAGCCGAAGAAGCCGATTGAAACCCTGATTTTGAACATTCGCAATCAGAAGGTGATTCTCGCACCCGATCTGGCCGACGTGTATGGAGTGGAGACGCGCGCCCTCAATCAGGCGGTCAAGCGCAATGCGGAACGATTTCCCAAAGATTTTATTTTCCAACTCACCGCCGGGGAATTCTCGGCACTTAAAGATGCCGGCGCGGTGTCCGGCGATGGCCGGGCAGCTTTAAGATCACAAATTGTGATCTTAGAATCGGGACGCCACGCAAAATATCTGCCCTTCGCCTTCACCGAGCACGGCGCGATCATGGCGGCGACGGTGTTGAACAGTCCCGAAGCCGTGGCGATGAGCGTATTTGTGGTGCGGGCGTTCATGCAAATGCGCGAGCAACTGGCGGCCAACGCGGCCATCCTCAAACGGCTGGCGGAAATTGACAAGACACTGCTGGAACACGATTCGGCGTTGCGCGTCATCTGACCAAGCTGCAACCGCTGCTGGCGCCCCTGCCGGAGAAACCCAGACACCGCATCGGCTTTAATCAAGACTAGGAATAATTCATTGGTGAGGGAACGTCTTTTACGCGGTTTTAGCCTTTAGCCTTCAGCCTTTAGCCTTCGTGTTGTGTGGCATAACGAGAACAAGTTTCGGAGATAAACCCAAAAGGTTGATCCTAGATTGGACGAAAAGTGCCGCGACGTGGAATTCTGAATCCATCGCGTGAAGCCGCCGCCAGTGATGTCGTTTTGTCGCAATAAGCGTGCTGTTACTTGCGCACTTACAATGATGCAAGCGAATGAGCGGTTGATTAACCCGATTTTACGTGCATCAAAGGTCGAAGAGTACAAATTTCGCGTTGGAATTGATTATGGCTATGTCACTGTGGCTCAAATTGGAGCAGCTAAACGGTTTGGTGCTCTTGTTGCCATTGGGACGACGGCCACCGCCGGCCACGGCCAGGCGTTTGGGTCGGCGCGGACATGACTGTCATTACCCGTCTCCATGCGAGAGCCACACCTCCGTAAAGAAACCGACCAGAAGAAAACAAACTTGGATTGACAGACTTCTCAGTATGGGTCTAGCCTCGGTCGTATGAAAAAAAGAATCTTGCGGCGAATCATTTCTCTCATTGTCGGGCTGTTCATTACCGGGGCGGCTCAGGTGTTTGCGAGTGACGCGGAGGTTGATTGGACCTCCAGCTTCGGGTTCTCGACCACTGCCGTCACAATCAACGCGGGCGATGCAGTCTTTATTGTTAACTATGATGATCCTGATTATGGTTGGTATGTGACGATCACTGGCGACAGTCCGGAATATTTTGTCGTGGATTTACCGCCTGGAAATTACACATATTACGTTTACAACAACCCGGGAACGTTCACTTTTTACGATGACGTTTATGAAGAGACGGTGTACGTCACGGTGAATGCTCTTGTTCCTCTGTCAGTAACAATCACCGACCCCACAAATAACGCGGCCTTCACCGCTCCCGCCACGTTCACCATCACCGCTGATCCCTCAGGCGGGGCCGGCTACTATGATGTCGAATTCTTCGTCGGCACCAACTCGATTGGCGACGTTTTTGACCCCCCTTTCACCAGTACGGCGACCAATCTGCCGGCTGGAACTTATACCCTTACCGCCATTGTCACGGATTACAATTACAACCAGGCCACCAATGCCATCACCATCACCGTACGCAGTGCCCCCTCCATCGTGCTGAATACTCCAAGAATTGCAGGAAACCAGTTCCTGTTTGACGTGGCGGGGCTGACGGTTGGACAAACGAACGTGGTGCAGTATCGCACGAATTTGTCCACCGGGACCTGGACCTCAACGGCGACCAACGTCGCCACCAGCAGTTCCAGGACCGTTACGAATGCCCTTGGCGTCGGATTGTGCTTCTATCGCGTATTCCAAAGACCTTGAGTTGATCAGCCGGAACTGGAGTGTTGGAGTAGTGGAGCGATGGGGGCCGGAAGAAAACATCCAACTCCGATGAATCGTGAGCAGGCCAGTGGAAAGGCTAAACGCTAAAGGCTGAAGGCGCTGCAACCAACACTCAACATTCAACATTCAACGCTCAACTCCGATAAACTCCGTTTCCGCGAGCACGCGACAAAGTCGGTGTCGCGAGCGGGCATCCAACTCACACACGATGATCTCTCGCGAGCACGCGCGGAGCAGTGTTGCCGATTGGAAAACGTGGTGGCCAGGTCGCACTTGCATTTTGAGCGGAAAGCGAAGATAGTTTCCACATGAGCAGCCGGGAAATGGTCATTGACCTCGTCACCAAACTGCCGGAGGACACAACCTTGGCGGAAATTGCGCGCGAGATCGAACTGCTGGCGGGTATCCAGCGGGCGCGGGAACAGGCACGCCGGGGTGAAGGCGTTCCCGCCGAGGAGGCGCGCAAATTGGTGGAGGCATGGACTTCAAAGTAATCCTCACTCCGCAGGCACAGAACGATTTGCGGGAGATTGTCTCTTTCATCGCGCGGAACAATTCCAGTCGCGCGCGGACGTTTGGCAAAAAATTGCAGAGTCTTCCGTGAGGGAAATGGTCCACGGTTCGTATCGAATCATCTACGAAATATTTCGCGAACCGGCGACGGTGTACGTGCTTCGTTTCTGGCACGCGGCCAGAGGAGAGCCGGAAATCAAAAAATAAGCCGTACGTCCGGCACGCGACGAAGGGTCAATTGTTAAATGTTTAGATGTGACCCTAATTTCTTCCATGAGCCGCGTGAGGCTGAAAGCCTTTTACGCGGTTTTAGCCTTCAGAATTTAGCCTTTCTTCCAACGTGCCACGACGTGGAATTCTGAATCCACCGCGTAAAGCCGACGCCAGTGATGTCATTTTGTCGCAACACCGCGTAACATTTTGCGTTTGCCTAAATTCCGCCGCGGCTTACGATGCTTGCCGAGCTTTATGATGAAGGGAAACATTCAGTAAAATGCCAACGCCACGCGAGAAATTTCAGGAACTGCTTAAAAAATTGTTCCAATTTGACTGTGCCGAACTCGACTTCGGGATTTACCGCATCATGAATCAGAAGCGGGCGGTGATTGAGCAATTCATCGAAACGGATTTGATCAAGGGCATCGCGAAGGAATTGAAATCCGGCGCGCTGGCGCAGGAATCCGGACTCGCCGAACAACTCGCCGAAGTCACGGCACAAATTAAAGAATCGCTGGAAGACGATGCGCTGGATGCCGAAGGCAATCTCGCCGAGAAATATCATGGAAGCAAACTTGGCAAACAATATCTGACATTGCGTGAGCGTGCCGGCAAAGCCAAAGCCACGCCGGAACAGGAAGCCGAGATTTTCAATCACCTTTACGCCTTTTTCAGCCGCTATTACGACGACGGAGATTTCATGTCATTGCGGCGGTATTCCAAGCGCGATAAATACGCCATCCCCTACAACGGCGAAGAAGTGCATCTTCACTGGGCCAATGCCGACCAGTATTACATCAAGACCGGCGAGAACTTCACCGATTACAGCTACAAGCACGGCGGTTGGACGGTTCAGTTCAAACTCCGCAACGCCGACGTGGAGCAGAACAACGTCAAGGGCGCGAAACGCTTCTTCATCCCGCGCGCGACGGATGTCTCCCTCGACGGGAAAAATTCTGCGCTGACAATTCCGTTTGAATTTCGTCCGCTCAATGCCTCCGAAGAAATTAGCTACGGCAAAGCGAACGGCGCGGAGGAAAACGGCAATGGCAAGCCCAAGACGAAAAAGAAGAAAGGCCAGGAGGGAATTCTCACTGATGCCATTGCTGCCATTCAGAACGCGGCGAAGAAAAACGCCGATGCACTGGCCGCGCTCATGCACGAGAAGCGCAAGGATGCCGATGGTGAAACAATCACGCTTCTGGAACATCATCTGCGCACCTACGTGCGCGGGAACAGCACCGATTTTTTCATCCACAAAGACCTCAAGGGCTTTCTGGAGCGTGAACTGGATTTCTATCTCAAGAACGAAGTGCTGAACCTCGACGAACTGGAGGCGGGCGGCGAGGCACGGGCGGAAAGCTGGTTTCAAACGCTCCGCGCCATCAAGGGCATCGGGCGCAAGATCATCGCGTTCGTGGCGCAGATTGAGAATTTCCAGAAGCGCCTATTCGAGAAAAAGAAATTTGTCACCGAGGTAAATTACTGCGTCACACTCGACCGCGTGCCGGAGGAACTCTATCCCGAAATTGCGAAGAACAAGGCGCAAATTGAGGAATGGAAACGCCTGTTCCACATTCAGGAAATCGCGGGCGACTTGGCGACGCCGGGTTTCAAAGAGCCGGTGAAACCGAGTTTTCTTAAAGAGAATCCGTTTTTGGTGCTAGACACGCAATTCTTTCCCCAGCAATTCGCGGACACACTTCTCGCTTCTAATGCTTTCGCTGGAAAATATGCATCGCAAGTTGAGGCACTCAGTGGCATTCTCGTTCACGGCGAGAATCTACAGGCGCTGAATCTCCTTGCGGAATGTTTCCGGGAAAAAGTGACGTGCATCTACACTGATCCGCCTTACAACACAGGCGGCGACGATTTTTGCTACAAGGACAACTATCAGCATTCCTCTTGGTTGGCGATGATGAGGTCGCGGCTGGTGCGCGCGTATGGATTTCTCAAATCCGGTGGCGCGCTGTTCACCAGCGTTGATGACAACGAGTATGTTTATCTCGCGCAGCTTCAATCGTCGGTATTCGCCGGACGGCCGGAAGCTACGGTCGTTCGAGTCAATCCTTCGACAAAAAGTTGGTCGCAGTTTCTTTCCACAACTCACGACTACTGCGTTGTGAGTATCAAGAACGGAGAGGCGGTTTCAGCGGCACAAAAGTGGGCAATTAAGAAACCATACGTCGACGAGTTCAAGAAGCGCACCAAGGCGTTGCTCAAAATGAAGCTTACCGACGAGGAGAAACGGATGAATCTTCGGGAGTTGGTGAAAATCCCCATGTTCAAAGCGTTCGACCACTACACAGAGTTTGACGCGAAGGGTGTTTATCGTTCTGGCAATCCCAACCGCACACTTCAAAGCGAGGGAGCAAAAGTCCATCCCGATGTCGCCCTGATCCATCCGGTCACAAAAAAGAAGTGCGCCATCTCGGACAATTGGCGCTTTGATCAGGAAAAGACGGATGAAATAGCGGCCCGTAAACCAACTGGGTTTCATTTCGGCCCTGACCATACGACCGTTCCTGGCATCAAGAACTACTTGGAGGAATATGAGGAAATGACGCCGCAGTCGGTCATGTTCGACGATACGCAGGTGGATACCAAAACAATCTTGCCGGGGATGGGGCTTAATTTCGACTTTCCCAAACCGCTCAGTTTTGTGAGACGCATCTTGGAAATGGCCGCGCCAAAATCAAGCTGGTGCATGGACATCTTCGCTGGGTCGGGAACGACAGGACACGCGGTCATTGATTTGAATCAGGAAGACAAAGGTGGTCGGAAATATCTTCTCATTGAGATGGGCGACCACTTTGACGCTGTGTTGAAACCTCGGATGCAAAAGTTGATTTACTCCAAAGATTGGAAAGACGGCAAACCAGTTTCCCGGCAAGGTTCTAGCCACGTTTTCAAATACCTTCGCCTCGAATCCTACGAAGACGCCCTGGACAACATCACGTTCGAGGCGGCGGACGCGCAGACGATGTTCCAACTGGAGGACTATGTCTTGAGCTACATGCTCGATTTCGAGACGAAGCAGAGCGAGACGCTGCTGAACGTGGCCAAGCTGGACGCACCGTTCGATTACAAGCTGCGCCGCCACGGCAAGGACGCGCCGCTGCCGGTGGATTTGCCGGAGACGTTCAATTATCTCATCGGCTTGCACGTCGCGTCGCGCCGGGTGTGTGAGAACAAAGGCGTGCGCTACCTCGTTTATCGCGGCAAAGCCGCTGGCCGGGAAACCGTCATCCTCTGGCGCACCACGCGCGGCTGGAAGAAGGAGCAGTTCGAAGCCGACCGCGATTTCGTAGCGAAGCAGAAATTGACCGAAGGCGCGGAAGACATTTTCGTGAACACGGACAGCTTCATCGAAGGCGCGCGTTCGCTCGACCCAGTTTTCAAGAAAAAGATGTTCAACGAGGATTAGCCGATGGCTTCAAGCGATTACATCAAACTGGAGCAGCGGCTGGTGCTGGCGGCGTGGGTGTGCCAGCAATTTGGTTGGGAAGAACAATCGTGGGATAGAAACGCGAAGCCGCCGAATGCGCGGATGCTCAATGACCTGAAAGAAATCCAGGAAGGCTTCGACAATGACGGCCGGTCATTCGTGTTACAGGCAATTCTCGCACGAGGCTCGAAATGTCTGGTCTCCAAGGAGGACATGGAGCGCTATGATTCAAACATTCGGAATCATCTCGCCGATTTCAACAAGCATCTCAAGGAAACGCTGATCCTGCGTTATTTTCAGCATCTTTCGCTGCTCGCCACGGAATTGTTTCTCGACAAATTATTCAATCACGAGAAAAAACTGCGCGCAGACTTGAAAAAGTTTGTGATGTTGCGCAACAGCAAGCGCGGCACGATGGATGCACAAGACCCGGAATTCACGGATGAAGACTTGACGAAACTGGCGTTCTGGATGGCGACCGGCAGCGGCAAAACGATTTTGATGCATTTCAACTACCGGCAGTTTCTCCACTACAACACGAAGCCGCTGGACAACATTTTGCTGGTGACGCCGGACGAAGGGCTTTCACAGCAGCATTTGGAAAACATGGAAGCGGCGGGAATTCCGTGCGCGCGTTTTTCGCTGGAGGACAGCGGCTTTGAGGCGGTAAAGAAAAATGCGGTGCGCGTCATCGAGATCACCAAGCTGGTGGAGGAAAAAAGGGGGGCGGGCGTAAGCGTGCCGGTCGAGGCATTTGAAGGGAACAATCTCATCTTTGTGGATGAAGGCCATCGTGGCGCAAGCAGCGAAGCAAACAAATGGCTCGGTTACCGCGCGAAGCTGGCGGAGACGGGTTTCACATTTGAATACAGCGCGACATTCGGACAGGCAATGACTACCGCAGGCAATGAGGAAATGACCGAGGAATACGGCAAGGCCATTTTATTCGATTACTCTTACAAATATTTTTACAGCGACGGCTTCGGCAAAGATTTTGAAGTGCTTAATTTGCGGCAAAAGACAACGGACGAGCAGGCGCAAACTTTGTTGCTGGCAAATTTATTGGCATTCCATGAACAGAAGCGGGCCTTTCAAACGAAGGCCGAAGCAATGGTGCGTTATCACCTCGCCGATCCACTTTGGATTTTTGTGGGCAGCACGGTGAACAAATCGAAAGACAACAAACAAGCGGAAGATTCCGACGTTTTAACCGTCGTTAAGTTTCTTGATGCCTTTTTGCGCAATGAACGCGGCTGGGTGCAAAAGGCAATCAAACGAATCCTGGACGGTGACAGCGGAATCGAGGATGACGGCGGACATGATGTTTTCGTTTCACGCTTCAAAAGGCTCAAAACTTGGAGCAAAGATGCGGACGCCATTTACCGCGATTTGTTAAAACGAGTCTTCCATTCGGCGAGTGGCGGGCGATTGCATGTCGGCGACATCAAAGGCAAAGCCGGTGAACTTGGCTTGAAGGTCAGCGGCGCGGATAATTATTTTGGCCTCGTTTATATCGGCGATACGGGCAGTTTCAAAATATTGATTGAAGAGCGATGCCCGGAAGTCGAATTGGAAGAGGACGAGATTGCGGAAGGATTGTTTGAAAACATCAAGCGACCGGATTCGCGCATCAATATTCTCATCGGTGCGAAAAAGTTCATGCAGGGATGGGATAGCTGGCGCGTGACGAACATGGGCTTGCTCAATATTGGGCGCAGCGAAGGCACAGAAATCATCCAGCTTTTCGGTCGCGGCGTGCGTTTGAAAGGATTGAACCGCGGCTTGAAACGAAGCTCGGTTTTGCCGGGCAAGCATCCGGATGGGATTGATTTGCTTGAACGATTGAACATCTTTGCCATTCGCGCAAATTACATGACCGAATTTCGCAATTATCTGGAACGCGAAGGCATCGAACCGCTTGGCGAAGTCGAGTTGAACCTGCCAATCAAACGCAATGATGACTTCCTGAAAAAGAAATTGATCATTCCGCGTTTGTCGAAAAGTAAGAGTTTTTCCGATGAAGAACGCATCATGCTCGAAGCGGAACGCAAATCGGAATACAAGGTGGTTTTGGATTGTTCAACGAGGATAGAGCGAATTGGCAGCGTAAGCGGGGAAATTCATGATGCCAGCTTTACCGGAGGCAAAGAACATTGGTTCAAACCGGAAGAATTGTCGTGGCTGGATTGGGAATCGCTTTATCTCGACATTTTGGAATTCAAGGAAGAGCGCGGCTTCCACAATTTACTGATTCGCCCCGAACATCCGCGCACGATTTTGACGGCAAATGATCCCAAACTTTACGGTTTGATTTGCGATGAACCCCTGCTCAAACCGACGCGGAGGGAACAAGCCGCACAGTTACAAACGATGCTCGGAAATGTTTTAAAGAAATATGTCGAAAGCTTTTACCGCAAACACCAGCACCGTTGGGATTCAGAGCGAATGGAATACAAACCAATAACAAAGGACGACGATAATTTTCAAGATTATGTCGTCAAAGTGCCAAAAAGCGAAAAAGGTTTGTTGCAGATAGTCCATGAAGCCATTGAAGAATGGAACAAATTCCAGAAACGTCTTTCGCAAGATTTGCCGAACATTCACTTTGACCGGCACCTGTATCAGCCCTTGCTGATTCAAAAAGGTGACAAGATACGGTCTGTTCCGCCGTCACTAAATGGCAGCGAACAAAAATTCATGAACGACCTGGTTGAGTTCTGCAAATCAAAGCCAGAAGTTTTGAAGAACAAAGAGCTTTTTCTTTTGCGGAATTTGAGTCGAGGCAAAGGAATTGGCTTCTTTGAGGACACCGGTTTTTATCCTGATTTCATTTTGTGGATAACAGAAGGAAACAAGCAACGGCTGGTATTCATTGAGCCGCACGGAATGAAACTTGGACAGCATCCATCCACAAATCCAAAGGTAAATTTGCATTTGAAAATGAAAGCTCAGGAGTCGGAAGCCCGCAAAAAGGCGAAGCTACCCACTTTGAGCCTTGATGCGTTTATCATTTCAGCGACACCTTTCGATGATCTCTGCAAGCAACATGGCGTTATGTGGAACAGGGCAAAGTATGCAGCGGCACACATTTTCTTTGGCGACGAAACAGACAACCATCACCTTCAGGCGATTATCAAAGGGGGAACGGCGCAATGAAAGAGCTGGTCGCCAAATTTCTATTTTCTGCGTTGCAAAATTTGTTTCACAACCAGCCGGATTTGTCCAACTTCACTTCTCAGACCGAAGAGCGGGAGCCGAATCTGTCGTTTCACTTGGCTAACGAACTTTGGCCATACCTGTGCTGGCTACAGTGTGATTTCGACGTGACCAAGCCCCACTTGGGTGATCGCCGGCCCGACATGGTGTTTCATCGCCGCAGCATTCATGCACTCAACTTTCTCGCGGTCGAGGTGAAGCGCCGGCAGAATCCAAAAGGCACTGGGGACGACGTGAATAAGATAAAAAGCGCTTGGTTTGGGAATGATCTCCACTATCGTTTTGGTGCTAGCGTCTTAATAGACGAGGAGAAGAAAGCATTCTTGGTGCAACTGATGGAGAATGTTGCTGGTGCCCAGTCGCTCATCGTAACACAACATGACCAGGAGTATTGGCAGCAGGCTCCGAATAATGCATTCCAGTCCCAGCTCCGAGACGAGATTAAAGATTTAGTTTGCCGGATTGTTGAAGCAGAGCAGATGGAACAGCAAACAGGCGAGCATAAGCTCAAATTGGATAAACTGGTTTTGGAGCTTTATGGCCTAAAGGGGAGATGATTTATGGACGGCGAAGATTTTACCGATTCTTCTTACTACGACGAAATTGTCGAGCATGTAACTAAAGAAGCCGTCGAGAATTTTACCGCCGAGCGGTTGTGCTCTTCCTATGACAAGGAGCCAGCAATAGCCGAAAAGCCGTTCAACGCGTTGGCAGAGGCGCGTCAGCTTCTTCAAACACCGCACCATACGGCAGCTTTCATCCAAGCGGCCATTGCCAGTGAGGTTATGCTTAAGGCGGTAGTATTAAAACCCATTCTTCACGGATTCATTCACAGCGATTCAATCGCCCCGTTCATTGTTGAACTGGCGTTCAGTTCGTCAGGTTTGGGCAGATTTCAGAAGCTGCTCGCCAAGATTTTTCAGGACGTGAGCAATCTCGACTTGATGACCAATCATCGAAAGGGCGGCACAAAGACACTTTGGGAAGAAATTGTCGAGATTCAAAAGCACCGCGACCGGATAATGCACAGGGCCGAAATCGCCACGAAAGACGAAGCTGAACACGCTATAGCGGTCGCCACAGCAGTAACTGAGGAGTTGTTTCCGGCCTTGGCGAAGTCCCTCGGCTACCATTTGCACGACGGTTTCCGTCTTTGTGGGGATCAGTATTGTTTACAGATTCCGATAAACAGGAAGATATTTGAGAAATTTGGAGGGGAGTAAAATGTCAAGGCCAACATGCCACATACCCTTTTAATCGATAACTGGACTTTGCAGAACGCAGGCGAACTGTTGTGCGGAGGCTTGGATGGAGAAACAACAAGCGATCTCGTATTCACAAAGAACGGAGCGTCTTATCGCTATGACAAAGTGTCAGCAGATACCGTCCGTTTTGAGGCCCTGTGTCAGTTTCTTAATAATTTAGTCTTCGCGGATAATTTGTTCGTGGATGAGATGTATGCAGATGCATGGGAATCATTCCCGCCAATTAAAGCAGCCCATACTGCAAAGATTCTGGTTACGAAACCTTTCAAGGATGTAATGGACGAGTGGATTAAGGCCCGTGAGGTGATGGCGGACAGACTTTGTGTAAACTCACCATTGCTAAAACAGCACCGCAAAAACAAACGGACGTATGCGGAGTATGGAAAGGCTGATGATGGGTTTCTTTCTCAGTTGGTGTGGGGTGGCGCTGGAATGTTGGCACGAGCGGATTATTTTCGGTTGCCGTACGTTCCGCATCCTTCGCGAGAAAGACTGTTTCGTCGCGCCAGTTTTATGCTGGGTCCATCTGCCGGAGCACGGTTAAGTGAGTTCATCACGTCCGAACGTTTGAAAATCTTCAAACGAATTGATGGCAGCGGTTTTTTTACATCAATGCATCTACCACCCGTCGCGGTTCAAATCATTGATGCCGCCAGCGGCACGACCGACATCATCAAAACAGCACTCCAGGTGCGAGATAATTACAGTGCACTGCGCAAATGGTTGTCGAAATTTCAGCAGGCTCTCGACGGTGAGAACATGAAGGAAATTCTTGCTCATGGAAAGGCGTTGCAGAGCGTTGCCCGTTATGTGGACTCCTACAGTTTATTGACACCTGTCGGCGACACGAGTTTACAATTCGGTTTAAGCTGGTTGAAAGTGGGCGTGAAATGTGGTTCACCTGTAAACGCCATCAAGAACTTGTTTGGAATGCGCGCCGAATTGAATCGGCTCATTCTCGCTCCGGCAGGCCATAACAGCTTGAATAAGTTTTTGCGAATGCTTGGAGAACAGCACACAAAACGTGGCCGTGTGTTCAAGGATGAATTCCTTAAACGAACGTCTGAAGGGAGAGGATGAAAAACTGGAAGCGGCCCAAGTGCGGCGAATCATCGCCGCCCCGGACGAAAAGTGCCGCAACGTGGAATTCTGAATCCACCGCGCAAATGATGGCAAAAATTTGAGATTGACCAGATTCGTTTGCGGCGTTACAACCGAGTCATCCTTAGGGGCTGTTTTGCTCCGAGAATCTTGATTAACTAAATCAATATCAATAAGAAGATTTGTGAACCAGCAAAACGAGCATTTTAATAATCCGGTACACGAGGAGCAGCAACTTGAAGACGCCCTTATTGAATTAATTCTGAACCATTTCTCGCAAGAAACCAAAGTACCGATTGGCCTGTTCGACAATCTTGGCCATCATTTTTCAGCCGCTTCAAAAGACTGCTTTTCAGGTTTTTGCAGAAATATGCAAAGTGATCCCCGATTAAAGGAGCTATGTGATAGTGATCACGCAAGTCGAGCAGAACATGCACATGAAAAAAGTGTTCAGAGTTGCCACGCAGGTCTTTTCAATATGGAATATCCTATAGTCATTGAAGGCGAGCGCGTTGCCACGCTTTTATGCGGCCAGAGAAAATTGAAAGGAAAGGAGCATCTGTCAGAAAGTGCCTTAAAAGAATACTTGGACAAACAGGAAATCCATGGCGACCAGCGGAAAACACTGTTGAATGCGTTTCGATCTGTTGATGTAGAAGATGAATCTGTTTTCCAAGGCCTACTTTTTGACAACCTAGCTCAGATTGCTAAGCTTGTTTACCAATTGAAGAAATACAGATTTTTGCGCGAGCGTCAGGATAAACAGCGAACACGCGGAGTCAACAACCTCGTACATGAGATTCTATTGCCGATGCAAGCGATCGCTTCCAACGTCGAGAATATCAAAGTAGAATTGGAAACTGGGGAGTTGAACCTTTCCCAAGGCGAACTTCGAGAGGCTGCAAACGCCGCTCTTGTCCAAGTAAACATTCTCGGCCTCCTCGCGGAGAATGTTCAAAAATCTTTGCTCGGCGCCAAAGAACCGCCATACGTTTTCTCAAGACGTGGCCTTTATCGAATACTGAAGGATTGTATCGAGTTGTTTGAATTGCCCGCACGAAAGAAGGGTATTATTCTGCGCAAGCCTGAAAAGCTAATGCACGATTTTCCTGACCTAGACATGTCTTTCCCAGATTTGAGCCGCGCCTTCAGAAACATCTACCACAACGCCGTTAAGTACTCTTATGCTGGTACTAATGAAAGCGAAAGGTGGATTTCGACAGAAGTTGAAACGGCAGGCTTAGGATTGTTCAAGGTTTCGGTGTCCAGCTATGGGGTCGGGATCGAGCCAGACGAAATCGAAGCAGTTTTCAGAGAGGGTGTTCGCGGTCGCCTTTCCACAGATCGCCATCGCACTGGTGCGGGTTTAGGCCTTTCGGAGGTCAAGAAGATCGTAGAAAAGCACAATGGCCAGGCCTTTTTAACAAGCGAGCCATTAAACGTGGCATACAAAACTACAGTTACAGTTATATTGCCGTTTAGACAGTAAAAAAGGAAACGTCAAATGAACAAATCAAAGCGAATTCTCTGGGTTGAAGATGACTATACTACAATCGCGGCGATTATGTTGCCTCTCGAAAAAAATGGGATTCAGGTTATAAAAGTTGCAACATATTTGGAGGCGAAGGAGCTGGTTGAAAAGGATCGAAGTTTTAATTTGTTTCTGATTGACTTAATTCTACCCTATGGAGATGGTAAACAGGGCGATGATACGCTCTATGGCGTTGAGTTAATCCGCTACATAAGAAATAGTCTTCACCTTACAACGCCTATCATTGTTTTTTCCGTCGTGTACGATAATGCGGTGACGCTAGAATTACAAACACTTGGCGTCGAAGAAAAGCTACAGAAAGGAACTTTCTCCAACCAGGATATGCGCGATCGAGTCGAGGAAAAATTATGTAAAGACATTGCGCCGCGCTCATGAACCATTTCTCTCGGCTAAAAACCCGGATCTACCTCCTTCTCTTGAACCATGCGCGAAGGTGGTTGTTAAATCATGTAGATCGCTCGCACAGCCAAGAATTATATACGGCAATTTCCTGGCAGAAACTTCTTTCCGACGATGCTAAGAAAGTACTAATCGGTGTTCACGAGGCTATCTTGAGCAACAATGAGTACGCCAAGCGACAGATGGCGAGGCTTTACGTGGCTGGGGCTTATGAAACAAGTATCGATGACTACATCGAAAAGAAAATTGCCAGTCAATATACATCACAATGTCAGGCATCCCAGTGTACCGCACAGTCACCGCACCTGAGCACAACAGCCAGTGATCTCGACATACTGGTTGCAGAAGCCAAAAGTCGTCTTGCATTTGTTTGGCGATTTTACGCAATGCTCGCGTTATTACTTACTGCAATTATGGTTGTGATGTTGTTCTTGGGCATTTGGATATCCATCGGACAAGGGAGTCGGACGTTGGGCGTCGCTCTGGGAGGCACGGGCGTGGGGCAATTCCTTCTGCTGATTTGGACACCCCTAAAGAAGCTTGATCTTGCTACTACCAAATCAGTACAGGTAAATGTGTTGTTGCTAGAGCTTCACGAAAGGTTAAAGGATCATGCGAACACTTCTCAAACTCAACAAAAGGACAGCGATATAGAAAGCATTTGTCGCAGTATAATCAGGTGTCTAAAAAACGATATCGATCGCGCCAAAGGATAATTTGTTTTTCCTACAGTGAAAGGTTCGGTCCTAGAATTGTGACTGCGTAAAAGGTATTATCTCTCGCAGCAGGCCTGCGTAAAGCAGAGCTAAGCAGCAAGCTCCAATTCACACCCTGTGGTCTTCTCGAACTATTTTGCGGACCCCACCTGATTGACTGCTGCGCCAGTTTTTGGGCTTTTTGAGCTCTTTTAAGCGGTCGAGTTGGCCGATTTCTTTCAGGCGGGTGTAAATCAATTGCCAGGCGCAGGGACGGTCGGGGCTGACTTCGCATCGGTCCTCTCGGGAACCGCTGCATGGGCCGTTCAACATGTGCTTCGCACAGCGCGTGATGGGGCAAATGCCGCCGTATTCATGCAGCACACATTCGCCGCAGGCGGCGCATTTTTCCGTCCAGACTCCCCGTTCCTCCAGAATGCCGATGAACGCGGTGTTCAGGCCCGCGTAAACGGGTTTGTTGCTGTATCGCTCGGCGATGGCCTGCACGCCGGCACCGCATCCGACGGACAGCACGGCGTCGGCTTTCTTGATGGCTTCGGCGGCTTGTTCGAGGAAGACATTGTCGCACTGGCGTTCGATGGTGAGCTCCTCGACTTCCAGGGGGCGGCCTTTTAACTTGGCCGCCATGCGCAGGGCGGAGGCGATGATGCTGACTTCGCGCTGGCCGCCGGCGAGGCAGACGGTCACGCAGGTGCCGCAGCCGAGCAGGAGCACCTTCCGGTGTTTTTCGACGATGTCCAGCAGTTCGGGTATGTTTTTTCTTTGTGCGACGATCATAAATTATTGTGCCGTGTGAGAGCCTGCGGCCTGTAGTTTTTTGCCATTTTCGTTTTTTGCAGTTGTTTCGGGTCGCGGATTTCGAAGTTCGGAGTTCGGAGTTCCATCCTTCGCAGGGCTATGGAGGACGGGTCGGAGTTCGGATTTCCGCAACGGGTTCGGCCCCAGTTTGCGAATCGTTTCCACCATGTCGGTTATCGTGTCCGCCAAGGGCCGCGCCATGGCGGCGGAAATGTTGACCATGCGGAGGCGTTCCTTTTCAATGCCGATTTCTTCCAGCAGGTCGCGGGTGTAATTGACCCGGCGTTTGGCGCACAGGTTGCCTTCCACAAAATGGCAGCCGCCTTCGAGACAGCCGGCCACCAGCACGCCGTCCGCGCCGTTTTCAAGGGCCTTCATGAAGTATTCGGTTTCCAGCCGGCCCGTGCAGGGGGTGCGGATGATGCGCACATTGGGCGGATACTGGATGCGCATGACCCCCGCCAAATCCGCCGACGAATAGGCGCAATAGTGGCAGCAAAAGGCCACGATCCCGGGTTCAAATACTTCGGGTTTCATGGGTTATTCAAATCGGGGAATGTAACCGCAAAGATCGCAAAGATCGCAGAGATAAAATGCCTTCTCTTTGAGTTCTTTGTGTTCCTTTGTGGTAAAAATTTGGAAGGCTTCGGTTTTCATGGGTTAAAAACTTTTGACCGCGGATAAAACCGGATGGAACCGGATGGGAAAACCGGACTCGCGCGCCGGAACGCGACGGAACCCCAACCAGAACATTGAACACTGAACATTGAACTTCGAACGTCCAAGTGACCGATGCAGAAAACTTCGATGTTCAGCGTTCGATGTTGGATGTTGGATGTTTCTTTTAGTAATCATTTTAGGCGGGTCCCATTATCTTGATGCCTTGCCGGGGCGCGGCCACGCCGTTGCCCCCGTTTCCACCGGCGAACAATTGCTTAATCATCACCATGAACTGGTCGGTCTCGAAATGATTTAGTTGGATGGCGCGGGCCGGGCATTCGGCGGCGCAAATGCCGCAACCCATGCACTTGGCGGCTTCGATCTGCCCCTTGCCGTCCTTGTTGCAGTAGGGCGCGGAATAGGGGCAGACGGTGACGCAGGTCATGCAGGATATGCACTTCTGCTGGTCCACATAGGAGACCTGGGCGCTGACATCGAGCTGCGTCTTGGACAGGACGGTGGCCGCCCGCGCGGCGGCGGCGCGCGCCTGCGAGATGTTTTCATCAATGAACTTCGGCGAATGGGCGAGGCCGCAGAGGAAGATGCCTTCGGTGGTGAAATCCACCGGACGCAGTTTCATGTGGGCTTCCACGTAGAAACCGTCGGCGTTGAGCGGCACTTTGAGCATGTCGGAGATGCGCTTGTTGTTCTTCAAATCCACTTCCACGCCGGTGCTGAGCACGACGTTGTCGGCTTCAATCGCGAGCGGTTCGGGGAGGTCGGGGCTTTTGAGCGTGACCACCAGGCCGTTGTTGTCGGTCACCTGCGGCGGCGCTTCCGGCGTGTAACGGATGAAGACCACCCCGGCTTCGCGCGCCTGCTGATAGTATATTTCCCGGAAACCGTAGGTCCGGACGTCGCGGTAAAGCACATAGACATTGGCGTCGGGGTCCAGTTTTTTGACGGCCAATGCGTTTTTGACGGCCATCGAGCAGCAGATGCGGCTGCAATAGGGATGCTTTTCGTTGCGCGAGCCGACGCACTGGATCATGACGATGTTTTGTCCCTTCGC
>DAIRTX010000003.1:46895-52278 GCA_036803685.1 Verrucomicrobiota bacterium
GTGGTTTTGGCCGCTTGCGCGCCCGTGGCCACGATGATGGCGCCGCCGGAAATTTCAAAGTTCGCGCCGCCTTTGGCGAGCGTCACGGCAAACTTGCCGATGTGACCTTTGATGCCGGTGATTTCGGCTTCCAGGTAAGACTTGATGTGCGGATGTTTTTGGACCTGCTGAATGAGGTTGTGGGTGAATCGGGCGATATCATCGTGCTCAAAAGTCCGGTGAATATCGTGCAGAGTCCCGCCCAACCGGCCGGCCTGTTCCACCAGATGCACGTTGAATCCCTGGTCGGCCAGCGCCAATGCGGCGGTCATGCCGCTCAGTCCACCGCCAATGACAATACCGGTCTGGTCCACCGTGAGCGTGCCGCCTTCGAGGGGCCAAAGCGTGCGCGCCCGGGCGATGGACATTTTGACGAGTTCAACTGCCTTTTCGGTGGCGGATTGCGGTACTGCGGAATGCACCCAGGAGCACTGGTCCCGGATGTTGGCCATTTCGAACAGATAAGGGTTCAGACCCGCTTCCCGCAGGGTTTCGCGGAACAAAGGCTCGTGCGTTCGCGGGGTGCAGGAGGCGACCACGATGCGATTGAGCCGGTGTTTATGGATCATGTCCTTGATGTTGGACAGGCTGGTGTCGGCACAGGTGAACATGGTGTGGGTCGCCAAAACCACGTTCGGCTCATGCTCGATGCGTTTGACCACCGCCTCGACGTCCACGACCGAGCCGATGTTCATGCCGCAGTGACAGACAAAGACGCCGAGCCGCGGTTCTTCATCGGCAACGTCATGCTCGGTGGGATAACTCTTCTTGGTTATCAGCGTGTTGCGTGCCGACGCCAGCAGTTCCATGGCCATGGACGCCGCGGCGCTGGCCTGGGTGACGGTCTCGGGAATGTCCTTGGGTTCCGCCGCCGCGCCGCCGACGAATACGCCGGGCCGGGAGGTGGACAGCGGCAGGAGCCGGTCGGTGTCGCAGAAGCCGAACTCGTTGAGCTTGATGTCCAGACGGGAGGCCAGTTCCGCCAGGCCGTGCGGCGGTTCCATGCCCACGGACAGGACGATCAGGTCGAAATCTTGTTGCTGCAGCCGGCTGTTTTCATCGAGGAACGAAACGCGCAGGTCCTTGCTGCCGGGCACCTGGACAATCCGGGACGGAATGCTCTTGAGGTAATGGATGTTCTCCTTGGCCCGGGCGCGCTCATAATACTGGTCGAAATCCTTGCCGTGGGCGCGGATGTCCATGTAGAAAATCGTCGCGTCCAGTCCCTGGACGTGGTCGCCGGCGACCATGGCTTGTTTCGTCGCCATCATGCAGCAGATGGAGGAACAATATTCGTTGCCGCACGACGAATCGCGCGAACCCACGCATTGAATCCAGCCGATGCGTTTGGCCTCGCGGCCGTCGGACAGGCGGATGACATGACCTTCGAACGGGCCGGCCGCGGAAAGCATCCGTTCAAACTGGACGCTGGTGACGACATTGGAATAGCGGCCATAACCGAATTCACCTTTGCGCCGGGCATCGAACTCCTTGAAACCCGGGGTCAGGATGACCGAACCCACCTCGAGCGTGACCGTCCGCTCGCGCATGGCGTGGTCAATGGCGTGCTGCTTGCAGGTTTCGACGCACCGGTTGCATTCCGAGCACAGGGCGCAATTCAGGCAACGCGCGGCCTCCGCGAGGGCCTGCTCCTCGGTGAGTCCTTTTTCAACCTCGTCGAAATTTCCCAGCCGGCTGGCCGGAGCCAGTTCTTCGGCGTGGGGCCGGGGCTTTTTCTCCAGCTTGTCGAGCGTGGGCATGAACGCCTGTGGAATCGGGCGGAGGGAATCCTCGAACCGGCCGCCCAATAAATCTTTGCCCTTCAAATAACGTTCGATGGATTCGGCAGCGCGTTTGCCGGCGGCGACGGCATCAATGACGGACGCGGGACCCGAGGCGTTGTCGCCCCCGGCAAAAATGCCGGGCACGGAAGTCTGGCCGGTGACCTTGTCGGCCTTGAAACAGCCCCGTTCATTTTGGACCTGGATGTGGTTGACCAGCTCCTCATCCACCGCCTGGCCGATGGCGACGATAATCTGGTCGGCCTCAATCGTGGTGAGATCGTTTTCGTCAAAGACAGGATTGAAACGTTTCTGGCCGTCAAAAACCCGGGTGCAACGTTTGAACTCCATGCCGGTGACGGAGCCGTTGCCGAGGATGCGTTTGGGGCCCCAGCCGTTTCGAATCTTGATGTTTTCCGCCAGCGTGGCTTCGATTTCTTCCTTGTAGGCCGGCATCTCTTTCCGCTGTTCGAGGCAGATCAGTTCGACATTTTTTGCGCCCAGGCGCAGGGCGGTCCGGGCAACATCAACCGCAACATTCCCGCCGCCGATGACCAGCACGCGGTCTTTCACCACGGGTTTATGGGCCGAGCCTGCGTCCCGGAGAAATTCAATACCGTGAAGGACGCCCTTGATTTCCTCGCCTTCAACGCGGAGTTTGCGGCTCTTCTGGGCCCCGGCCGAGATGAAGACGGCATCATTGGCCTTTTGGAGCGATTGGATGGTGACATCCCGGCCAATGCGGCAATTATAGACGAACGTGACGCCCTTGCGGCGGATGATTTCGATTTCGTGGTCGAGCACCTTCTTGGGCAGGCGATACCCGGGAATGCCCCAGCGAAGCATGCCGCCGGCGGCGCTCATCGCTTCGTAAACGATGACGGCAAAACCGGCATCGGCAAGGTCGTTGGCCGCGGTAAGACCCGCCGGGCCGCCGCCGATCACCGCCACCTTTTTGGCATCCGTCGCGGGAATTTTTTCCTCCGGCAGGGCGAGTTTGCCCGCCGCCAGCATTTCCATTTCCTTGTCCGAGGCGAACCGTTTCAGCAGCCGGATGGCGATGGGATCGTCGGCCTTGCCCCGCGTGCATTCGGACTCGCAGGGATGTGTGCAGACGCGGCCGCAGATGGCCGAAAGCGGATTTCGCTGGCGGATGAGTTCGACCGCCTTGAGATATTCTTTTTGTTTGATGAGCTGGACGTAGCCCTGGACGTTGACCCGGGCCGGGCACGTCATTTTGCAGGGCGAGTGGCCATTTTTTAAGATGCCGAAAATATTCGGGGTGGCCTGGGCGTAAAGTTTGGCGATGCCCTTGCGGGTGCCGAGGCAGCGGTTGAATTCGTCCGGAATGTCCACGGGACAGACCTGCGTGCATTCGCTGCAACCGTTGCATTTGTCCTCGATGACATAGCGCGGATGCCGTTTGACCGTGGCGGTGAAATGACCCGGTTGACCCTCCAGACTTATCAATTCCGAAAGGGTCATGATTTCGATGTTCAGATTCCGCGCGCATTCAACGAGTTTGGGCGAGACGATGCAGGTGGCGCAGTCGCCGGTCGGAAACGTCTTGTCCAGATGCGCCATCATGCCGCCGATGGCGCCGTCGCGCTCGACGAGATAGACCTTGAAGCCGCTGTTGGCGAGGTCGAGGGAGGCCTGGACGCCGGCAATGCCGCCGCCTTGCACCAGCACCGCGCCAATTTTTTTGCCGTCGGATTTACTCATGGTTGTTTGTTGCAAATCAGAGCGCCAATAAACCGGCATCCCCAATTCGTGTCGGACGTTGAAGCGGGCTGAAGCCCGCGCTCCGGAGCGCGGCATTTATGCCGCTTCACCACCCTATAGGAGATGACGGATGTTTTATGCGCGTTCATTTACCTTCTCCAAAACAACGGAGGCGGGAACCATCAGCTTGTTGAACCCGAGGTCACCGGAGCCAATGCCCAGGCAAAGCCCGAGCAGCTGGGTGATATAAACAATCGGGATTTGATAATTCTTTCCGGTCTGCTTGTTGATGTCCTGCTGCCGCAAATCAAGATTCACCTGGCACATGGGGCAACTGACCGCGATGCAATCGGCGCCCACGCTGGCGGCCATGTCAATAATTGACCCCGTGAGTTCGACCACCACATCCGTCCGCGACAGCGACAAGCCGCCGCCGCAACATTCGACCTTGCACGGCCATTCCAGGTTCGTGCCGCCCATTGCGGTCACCAGCCGGTCGAGCGACGTCGGATTTTCCGGGTCATCAAATTTTAAAATCTTTGGCGGACGAACCAGCAGACAGCCGTAATAACTGGCCACCTTGAGGCCATTCAGTGAATGTTTGACGGCCTTGGTGATGGCCTCCAGTCCAACATCTTCCAGGAGCACCTCGAGCAGGTGCCGGACTTTGACCGAACCGTCATAATCCCGGTCAAGCGCCTCGCGGACGCCCTTGCGGATTTCCGAATGAGCCGCGATTTCGTGGTTGGCCACTTTCATCCGGCTGTAGCAGGCGGCGCAATTGACGACCATATCCAGCTTCATGTCCTGGACCTTGGTCAGGTTGGCGGCGGGCAGGGACACGGCCAGCAGGCGGTCGGTCTGGTGCCCGGCGGTGGCGCCGCAGCACGTCCAGCCCTTGGGTTCAACCAAATCAATTCCCAGCGCCCGGGCAACCGCCAGGGTGGACTGGTGCATGTCGCGGGCCGTGGATTCAGCCGAGCATCCGGGATAGTAGGCGTATCTCATGCTTTGGCCCCTTTGTTTTGTTTGATGGTCTTGAAAATGCGCCGGACGATTTTCCGGTCGCCGCCCCGGGGGGGCAGCAACGCAATTTTCCCCTTCTTCAGCATGGCCGGGAATTTTTCCGTGTCATTCATCAATTTCCCCGTGCCGAGTTTGTAGGCGGCGATCATGCCGATTTCATAAGAGCGGCCGAAAGTTTCGACCGTTTTCAAAAAGGCCCGGTTGAACAGCGGCACATTGCCTTTCTGCTTCGAGGCCCCTCTTTCCAGGGCCAGCTTGCGCAACGCGTCAATGACCGCCGCCACATCAATACCCATCGGGCAGCGGGCGGAACAGGTCTCACACGAGGCGCACATCCAGATGATATCGCTTTCCAGCAGTTCATTACCGGCGCCCAGATGCAGTTGCCGCATGATTTCCGAGGGGCGGGACCGGGTGAGTTTGGCCACCGGACAACCGCTGGAGCATTTCTTGCATTGAAAGCAGACGCTGATGTCCACGCCGGAAATCTCTTCGACAGCGCTCTTCAGGCCCTGTCCGTTCTTTTTATTTTTGATGGTTATCACTGTGGTTGCCTTTCGTGGCGCCGGTTAAATCTGTGCGGATGTGGGCGACTGATCTTCGCGCGCTGCGAAGATTTTGGACTGCGGTGGCAGAGCGCAGCGACGACACCGCTTTTCGACCGTAAACAGTGCTTCCATAGCGGCGTGGCGCTCTGCTTCCCGCCGCAGTCCAAAAAGTTGGTTGCGGTTTCGCTGTGTTGTGATCACTGCGTTAACGACCGTAAACAGTGCTTCCATAGCGGCGTGGCGCTCTGCTTCCCGCCGCAGTCC
>DAIRTX010000003.1:52378-88777 GCA_036803685.1 Verrucomicrobiota bacterium
CGCCGCAGTCCAAAAAGTTGGTTGCGGTTTCGCTGTGTTGTGATCACTGCGTTAAAGTTCATTTGCATTTGGCGTTTGTTATTTCGCGGTCAACGCTTCAACAAGCTCTTCGGCTCCGACATCGTTGGTGTCCTCCGAGGCAATGGCCTTGATATTGCCGGGAACAACCTTGCGATAGACTTGCGCGGGTTTGCGCTGCTGACCGTTTACCGTCAAAAGCTGCTCGATGGTTATTCCGAAAAGTTTCTGATTCTCCTCGAGGTACGGCAGGATCAATTCCCAGTCCGCAGCGGTCACCCGGGCGAACTTGCCGCCGTTCAACTGCTGATCGACCATCGTCTTTTGCGGGTCGCGGACAAAAATTGCCCCGCCCGAGGCCAGCGAGAAAATATTACTGCCCGGATAAGGCTCGGGCAGGGGAACCAGCTTTCCTTCGTCGTCGAATTTGACGCCGTTTAAGATCACGAAACCGCCTCCGTGATTGGGGTCGCCGGCCATGAAGGACTCGGCCAGAAAGTCAAGGCAGGTGCCATTGATGACCACCCGGGGTTTGCCAACGGAATTGATGAGCGGTCTTCCGGCCGCGTTGCCCAGCACATAGACCACGCCGCCTTTGGCGCCGTACATGAACGTCTGGCCCACGTCGCCATGGACGACCATTTTCCCCTCTTTGATGATCTGGCCCAACTGGTCCTGCGCGTTGCCATGCACCGTGATGGTCAGCCCATCAATGCCGGAACCCAGATAATCACCGCTGCTGCCATAAACCTCGATGGTCACATCGCCGGTTTCCGGGCCGAGGCCGCAGCCGATGTATCGCTGGCCGATGCAATTGAAACTGATGAAATGCCGCCAGCCTTTCATGAAGGCGTCCACCAGCAGCTCCGCGTCGCAGTTATTGCCTTCCGGCGCAAAATTCGCGGCGTCAATGACCAGGGTGGTTTCGTTCTCCTGCGGCTGCCGCAGGTTTCCGCGCGTCGCGAAATCAATGAGCCGGAACGCGCCCTTGCCCGAATCTTTTGAACCGATGTTGGGGAGGTTGCCGAGCAACCGGCTCAACTCGCCGTGGATGACATGAAGAACGTGGCTGCGTTTCTTTGAGCCGGTCGAGTAGCGCCGGTCGTTGAGCAGCGTAAAGACCTCGATGGCCGCGGCGGTCCTGGCGGGGTCCTTTGCCGCATCGGCCATCTGCCGGCACGCCGAGCGAAATTCGTCGTAGGTCCATTTCGGAAGCTGGTCGCGCATCCATTCGAAAGTAGCCGCCGACGTCAGTCGGCGCTGATCTGTATTTTCGTTTAGAGTGCGCGGACTGACGTCCGCGGCTACATCCTTTGAAAAATCGCAGGGCTCGGTCCCGCCCGGCATGGGGACCGGTTTGCCGAATTTGTCCGTGCACGCAATCCGGATTTTGCCGGCCGGATTTTTTTGCAGATTGAAAATGAACGCTCCGCCGTCATCATGACTGCCGCCGCGCGCGTTCCAATAGCGGTCCGCCACGGGGCAGATCCGTTGGTCATCCTTCGACAGACTCAACAGCGTGGCATCTATGGCCTGTTTTTCCGAGCCAATCAGCCCCACCTGGACTTCGCCGTCGCAGAAGGCAAACACCTGGGGCCGGAGCATTGCGGTGTCGGTTATGCCCATCAACTGGAATTGCCGTTGCCGGAACAGATTGCGGGCGATGATGAAAAACCATGGGCCATCGGGCGAACCGTGGATATGGGTGGCTTGAATGGCCCGGTAAATTGTCTGCTTCTCCGGATCGAGACGGTCAAAGTCCAGTTCCGTGGTGGGCGCCAGCGCCTCGATGATATACTCCAGCGGATACTGGTAGATGCGGGTGAGCAGGTCGAACAACAGCGCGGAAACTTCCGTGTCGGTGAGGAACTGCGGATAGATATGGCGTTGTTTGAGATATTCGGTTACGGAATGGTAATTGGCGAAGTCGCCGTTATGCACCAGCGCCATGTCAATGGCCGCAAACGGATGGGCGCCACCGGGATGCCAGACGCGACCCTTGGTCGGGAACCGCTGATGGGCAATCCATTCGTGGGCGCAAAGCTCTTCGATTTTGTAATACTTCACGATGGCTTCGGCATAACCGACCACCTTGAGGATCATGATGTCCCGGCCATGCGAGAGCACGAAGGCCCGTTTTTCGCCCAGAGACGCGTAATATTTTTGATTGAGGTTGAAGCTGTTCTGGTTGACGAATTCATCCTCCGCTTCGTCGCGTTCGAGTTGTTGCAGATGGTTCTTCGCAATGAACGCATCGAGCACCAGCGGCTTGACGCGGACAAAATAACGGCAGACATCGGGCGGCAACACCTCCAGGCCCGGCACGGATTTCCAGTCGGCGACCTTGTCGAGCTGCGCGGAGGCTGCGATGTCGAAGTTCGGCTTGATGAATTGCGCCTCGATTTCCGGCTGCACCTTCGTGTCAATGAACGCCACGTGCAGCAGGTAATGGTTGTCCAGCACTTCCCGGCTGACGCCGAGCTGTTCCGGGACGAGCCCCACCGCGGCGATGCCGCCGCCTTTTCCGTTCCCGCGGTTGTGCATCTGGCGAGACGGTTCATAAATATGCCTGCCCGCCACCGGCTCGCTGCAACAGAAACCGACCACGCCGCAACCGCCTTCCTCCGCCTCCTTACGAATGGACGGGGAACAGCCGAGGCTTTCCGCCAGCTGTTTTCTTGAAGCTCCAAGCCGTTTTATCAATTCGCTGTTCATGGTTTTGCCGGCACGTCGTTGGTGTAATCAAGATGCATCAGGAGATCGGTGCGTCCGCGCAGTTCGCTGACGCTGCGCAGGCCAAAGCGTTGAAGAATTCCGACGAGCGTCTTGTGCCAGGCGCTGTAGAGGTTGATGAGCCGCTGGGTGCCCCAGTCCACATCCATTTTCCCGCAAAGCTCAGGATCGGTGGTGGCGATGCCCCGCGGACAACCCCGTCCGCTCGCGCAAAGGCTGCACCGCACACATCCCAGCGCAACCAGTTCCGCCGTCCCGATGACAACTCCGTCGGCGCCCAGGGCGATGGCCTTGGCGACATCGTGGGCCGAGCGGATTCCCCCGCTGGCGATAAGCGTCACCTTGTCACGGACGCCTTCATCCGTGAGAAAATTGTGCACCTTGCCAATGGCGTATTCGATGGGCATGGCAATGTTCTTTTTGGCAATGTCCGGCGCCGCGCCGGTTCCGCCATAGCCGCCGTCAATGTGGACAATATGTGTGCCGGCGGAATAGCTGCCCACGGCAACCATGTCCACATCCGTCGGGGTTGATACTTTCGTTGAAATCAAGGCGCGCCGGTTCACATGCTTGACCCAGTCAATATGCTTCATGTGGTCTTCGATGGAATAGACGCTATGGAACGGGAACGGTGAAAACAGCGATATGCCCAGGACGGTCTCGCGCATTTTTGCCACGGCCGGGGTGTTTTTGTCGCCCAGCAGGTGGCCGCCCAGACCGGGCTTGGCGCCCTGGGCATACTTGAACTCCACAATCGGCACCCGCTGGATCGTTTCCTCGCGCACACCGAAAAGGCCCGTGGCAACCTGCGTAATCACATGGTCGTCATACGGCCGCATGCGTTCCATGTAGCCGCCCTCGCCGGTGCAGGTAAACGTATTCCACGCCACGGCCGCCCGGGCCTTTGACAATTGAGTGACATTGCTGACCGACCCGAACGACATGCCGCCCCCATACCAGGGGACATCAATTTTGATCTTGGGCCGGCCGTCATCGCGCTTGTTCAGCGAGATGCTGGTGTCAATCTGGTCTTCGATGAGTTTTACGGGAGGCCGGTCGGGAAATTTGAATCTGAGCCGGTCGAAGCCGCCGCCGGAATTGCCGCACTCATAATTGTAATCATACTCTTCAGGGGGCAAATCACCGGTCTCAGCCATTTTCCACGTCGCCAAAATCAAATCCGCCGGCCAGCGAAAATCACCGAGCGCCTTGAACATGGGATTTTCCCGGACCTGCAGTGCCCCTTGCGGGCAATGGGTCACGCAATAATGCCCGTTTTTTGCGCAGGCCGGTCCGATGCACAAGTGATGGTTTGGCTCCCCGAAATATTCAAACCCGGGTTTTCGCACATGGACTGCATGGGAACAAACCTCCACGCACTTGCCGCAGCGTTGACAGTCCAGGCTGCGATGGACGATATATTTGGCAATTTCATTGCGATAGCGGGACGGTGCGGGTTTGACAACCCGCTTCACTTCTTCCTGCGGCACGCGTGTTTTCAGCGTATTCTCAGGCAGAGTGTTCATAAATCTCCCTTTCTGGAACCGAAAAGTTTGCCGAAGGTTTCCTCCTCAAGATTTTCAAAAAACATGGCGCGGCCGACATCGCCCCGAAGCCGGCGGACCTCGCGCATGCCCATGGCCCCCATCACTTCGATCAACTGGTCGTGCCACGCCGCGATCAGATTTGTCATCCGGCCCACGCCGTATTTAAAATCAATTTTCTCGAGCCGGGCGGGGCACGGCGTGCCGGGCTGGCAACGGTCACACAGATGACATTCCAGCGCGATCAGAAGCGGCAGGTTGATGGTGACCAGGTCGGCGCCGCAGATGATGGCCTTGGCCACGTGCTCCGGCAGGGCGATGCCGCCGCCGGCCATGAGCGTAATTTCATCCCGGATTCCTTTTTCGATGAGGGCGGTATGAATCTGACGGACCATATCCTTCACAAATCGCGGCTTTTGCGCCGTCAGTTCATTGCCCTTGGAATCGGCCACGACATGCACCACCTCAACTGCTTCAAGCCCGGCCAGCTCAATGGCGCGCCCGATGCCCGTCGCCGTCAATTCAACCCTGATGGAGACAACGATTTCCGGATGGATGCTTTTGATTTCCTTGATGCGTTCCGTCACCGCGGGGCTGTCGGCCACTTCCACCAGCCGGGTTTTTCGCAAGGCCGCTTTCGGCACCGGCGGGCTGTCCGGACCCAGATAAAACGCGATATGTTCCAGATTTGCATCATCAACCGGCCGGTAACGCGAATCCATTATTGCGATCAAGCCGGTATCCGCGGCGGTCTGTTCGATGATGGCGTCAAGCTTGGGCAGCGTATGCGCCGGCGAACTCAAATCAATGATCAACGGCATCGGAATCGAGACCAGCGGCGGCAGCTTGGCCACCGCCTTGTCCCCGGCCAGGGCCAAAAACGGAAGCTTTCTGCCGATGTCAACCGAAGTGCTGATATACTCCCGCCCATGAATGCCATCGCGGGTTGGGCGGACAATCTCCGACATGTCCGTCCACATGGAATCAAAACCAGGACCGGTAAATGGCCCGCGATAGCCCGCGCCGGAAACCGGGATTTTCGCGGTCTCAGCCTGAAGCCACGTCGTTTTGATGATATCGGGTTTCCAGTAATTGTTCCCGAGTTTTTCGTAGGCAGGATTTATTGACAGGCACAAGATGCCCTTCGTGCAATCCTGCACGCAGGAAAAACACCCCATGCACTCAAAAAACAGCGCATCCACGTCACTGAGATTGCGAATGTAATCCGCCTCCTGTTTGTAACGGTCATAGACACAGGCTTTTTTGACGCAGTTATGACACCGGGCGCAGTCTTCCCGCCACTCCACCACGCCATGTTTGCCGATGCGCGGCCGCCGCGGTGGAACCGGCTGGGTCTTGATGTGATATTTTTCCGGCATGATCTCTCCCGGTAACTACAGTCCGGATGCGGCAAGAATCTCCGGCACCAATGCTTCTTTGCCGCCCGAAAGAATATGTATTCCGCGCAAACCATCCAACCCCTTGAGCTGCTTGATGGTTTCAACGCAGATGGCCAATCCCTGCTTTTTCTGCGCGCCGTTATCGCCCGCTTTTTTCAGCCGTTCAATGACTTTATCCGGAATGCAAAATTCGGCGTAAGTGTCACGGAGCTTCCGGGCTTCCGCCGCGCTGTCCAGGGGAAAAACACCGGCCAAAATTGCCGTCTTTTTGGTGAGACCCTCCTTGCGGGCGGCATCGAGCCATTGGCTGAAGGTCTCGATGTCAAACACCGCGTGGGTTTGAATAAACCTTGCGCCGGCTTCGATTTTTTTGCCGAGTCGGAACAGATTAAGCTCCAGCGGTTTCAGAAATGGATTCGCCACCGCCCCGACCAGCATCGAAAATTGCCCGTCAATTTTTGTCCCGTCGGCCAAGACGCCGTTTTCGGACATCCGGGTGGTCAGCTCGATAAATTGGGTGGAATCAATATCGAAAACGTTGGCTGATTCCGGACAGCCGATCAGCGTCTGATGATAGCCGGACAGGCAAAGCACATTCTTGATTCCCAGGCTGGCGGCACCCAGCAAATCGGACTGAAGGGCGATGCGGTTCCGGTCGCGGGTGACCATTTGGAGGACCGGTTCGACGCCGGATTTAACCGCCACGGCGGATGCGGCGACCGATGACATCGCAACGCCATGTGAGTTGTCAGCCATGTTGACGACCACCGGTTTGCCGCCCAAAGCTTTCAAGGCCGCTTCCGTTGCGGAGCCGGCCGCAGTTACGCCCGGCGCATGCTCGGCGGTGACGATAAAATCTCCACTCTCTATCTTCCTTGCGAGTTTGCTGTCAACTTTCATCCAACCGGGCTCTCCTGTTTGTTTACGGCGCCGCTGCGGGCGCACGTTGGGGGCAGATTTCTTACCCGGTCAATGAACTGCCTGATTTCGCCAATGACCTGGCCGGCGCCCTGTTCCCCGCACTCAAACACGGCCATCCGTCCCGCGCCCATGCCAATTTCTTCAAGCAGCGATTCGACGGCCTCGGCGCGTTTGTGTGCCCGCAGATTACCCTCAAAGTGGCGGCACTCGTTCTTTGGGCAGGTCACAATCGCCACGCCGTCCGCGCCGGTTTCAAACGCCTTGATCAAATATGGAACATCCACCTTTCCGGAACAGGGCAAACTGATGGTCTTGATGGTGTCGCCCTCCAGGCCGTGGCAAAGGCTGGCAAACTGGCCGGCCGCCAGATTGTTTGAGCAATAAAAAACGTACGTTTTCAAAGCTCGTTGGTTCATAAACTGGTTTCGCTTGGGGGTAAAAATCAATGGGGCGGGCCGGCCGGTTCAGCCCTTTCGATGACGGAATGAAAACTCATTTGGTTGCCAATTTCATATGGCGCACAACGTCTGTAATGAAGTCTAATTAAAAATCGCGGCACCGGCTTTACTATTATTGTCAATTGTTTGCTCTTTTTTGGGTGATGCCGGTCCGGACGCCACGGTTGCTCAACCAAGTTCAGGGGTGCCCAGACACTGATTTGCGCGGACCGTTTCCAATGGCCCCCGCCGGCCGCGCCATCGTGCAGCAAAGGCGGATTCCCATTCCCGGTTTCGCGCACTTCCCTCAACAACCCGGCTGGCGGCAGGAACCCCGGCCGGTGCCGGTGCCGGAGTCATTTCCCGCCGCCAGCCGCCCCCGCTCATGTCCAATCATTCATTTATCTTATATATTCACTCATTATCATCGCGCGGTGACGACCATTTATTACCAATAAAAAGTCAACTTTCAGCAATAACCGTTGAGCCTGCTCCCGGTCGGGTAAATAAAATTGAGTTTGGACGATGTGCACTATTCGCCTTTGGTGACGGTGCCGATAGTGCGGGCCAGCGGTGATCCCGGTTGGGTTGTCGCGGTGAACTTGAATCTAAAATCCTGAACGAGTTGAACCATAAGAAAGAGTGGTGCTTATGATTGAATGGAGAAAAAGCAATGACGCCCTGGGAACCAGCAACCGGGGGAACCCCTGTGAGTCGGGTCTGTGCACCCTGTGCGACTCGGCCTGCAAAGGCAAATGTGAAACGTGGATGTCCGCCCTGCGGGGGCGGGAACTGTTGTATCCGCGAAAGTTCGGCTACATCACGTCCGGCTCCGGCAACGTGACCTCCGTGGGAGTGGGCTACCACGCCCTGCGCATCCATGGCTACGCTTATGGGTGGCACGGGAAAAACGGCGAAACCGACGCCGACCATTGCATCTTCCCGGAAGTGGATGTCACCACGCAGTTCGGGCGGACCAACCCCGTCAAATGCCGCGTCCCGATGATGACCGGCGCGCTGGGCTCCACTTTCGTGGCGGCGCGCTACTGGGATTCCTTTGCCATCGGCGCCGCGCTCTGCGGGTTCCCCATCGTCGTGGGCGAGAACGTCGTCGGCGTGGACCGCAAGTCTGTCCTCAAAAAGGGGCGCATTGAGATTTCGCCGGAATTGGACCGGCGCATCAACATGTTCCTTCGCTACTTCGACGGTCGCGGGGTCATGATTGTGCAGATGAACGTCGAAGACACCCGCAATGGCGTCGCGGAATACCTGATCGAAAAATATCCCAATGAGGTCATCCTCGAACTCAAGTGGGGCCAGGGCGCCAAGTGCATCGGCGGCGAAATCCAGGTGGACAACCTCGAATACGCCCGCTTCCTCAAGGACCGCGACTACATTGTGGACCCCGATCCGTACGATCCGGTGGTCGAAGCCTCGTTCAAGAGCGGCGCGATCCGCGCGTTTGCCCGGCACAGCCGTCTGGGCGGCACGAACCTCTCGTCCGCCAAACAGGTGCAGGACGACTTCATGAAGGCCGTCAAGCACCTGCGCAAGATCGGTCACAAGCGCATCACGCTCAAGACCGGGTCCTACGGCATGGAAGCGCTGGCGCTGGCCATCCGTTGCGCCACCGATGCCAAGCTTGACCTGCTGACCATTGACGGTTCGGGCGGCGGCACCGGCATGAGCCCGTGGAACATGATGGAGCATTGGGGCGTGCCGTCCCTGCCGCTCCATGCGAAGGCTTACGAGTACACCAAAATGCTGGCCGACCGCGGCCTGGCCGTGCCGGACCTCGCGTTTGCGGGCGGCTTCGCCCGTGAAGATCATGTCTTCAAGGCTCTTGCCCTGGGCGCGCCGTTTGTAAAGCTCGTTTGCATGGGCCGCGCTCCGATGATCCCGGCCTTTGTGGGCAGCAACATCGAAGGCGTGCTGCATCCGGACCGCCGCCAGGCGGTGCACGGTCACTGGGACGAATTGCCGTCCACCATCACCTGCTATGGCGACAAGCCCGAGCAGATCTTTGCCGCGTGGGAAGCGGTGTCCAAGAAGGTCGGCGCCGCCGAGATGAAGAAGATTCCGTTCGGCGCGGTGGCGATGTATGCCTATGCCGACAAAGTCGCCTGCGGCCTGCAGCAGTTCATGGCCGGCGCCCGCCGGGCCAGCCTGTCCGAGATCTCGCGCGACGACCTCATGTCCGCCAATCGCGAGACCGCGGCGGAGACCGGCATCCCGTACCTGACCGACTCGGAAAACAAAAAGGCCATGGCCATTCTCAAGGCGTAAACCAGGTCTGATCAAAATTCAGCCACACGGCGTCGCCCAAGACCGGGCTTCGCCGTGTGTGTTTTTTAGCGCGCAAACCGAAGCCGGCCCGCCATGTGGCTGCCGTGGCTGCTGTGGTTGCGACGCCCTCGTCGCAGATGGTGATGGCGACGCCTCGTCGCCGGTTGGGAAACCGCCCGCCCCTTGGCGCATTCACCCTTCGGCCAGGCTCAATTCTCGACCGTGAGCGGGGTGACGGCCTCCCGTGCAATGGCTCCCTGGACGGTGCCATTCCCGACATAGACATGCATCAGGCCAAGAATCTCGTAGGAACCGTTCTCAATCTTTGTCGTGTCCCACGTTACCGGGAAGTTCCCCGTCTCGTCGTCCGACTCTCCGATTTTGATCCAGGTTTCGGCGCCCTTCTTCCGGTAGTACCAGGGGTTGGAAATTTTCAGCACTTTCCGGGACAGACCCAGTTCCGCCAGTTCCTTGGCCAGGAGTTCCTTGTCGAGCGTCTCCCGCAGACTGATGGCGCCGGAATACTTCCGGCGCGTGCCCGTGGGCACAATGAAATGGGGGCCCCAGTTGTTCGATGTGTTTTTCTGTGACATATGGCTTGTCTCTTTTTCAGTCTCCGAATGGACGCCGGCCCGGGCAACGACCCGTTAATCCGGGTCCGTTCGCTTCACGGGTCAACCGTACGACGCCCCGGCGGTGAGGTCAATCCGGGAGTTCATTGGCCGCAAAATCATTTCAGCCGCAAAAACGCGCAAAGGCCGCAAAACTTTTGACACTAATTTCACCAATGGCCACAAATTATTTTAGGCAGAGACGCCCCGCTCGCCGCGGCGAAGCCTATGGCGCAGCCGGGCCGGGGCGTCCGCTTTCTGATTCGATGTTCGGCGTTCGATGTTGGATGTTCGATGTTCTCCTCCATTTCCAAGCTCGCCACTGCGCCGGTTCCGCCCCACCCTCCTGTGTCCAGGTCGGGACCGGATATGGCAGCACGACTTCAAAACCCATCCGCCAGCACGCAGATGGTATCGCTGATCGAAGTGCGCGGGACCAACAACTCCCTTGTGCATCCGCGCGGCGCTGTCGGTGTCGTCACCCGCACGCCCATTGGCGACGACGGACATTATCTGGTCCGTTTCCCGGACGGCTTTGAAGCCTCGCTCACCCGCGACCAACTCGACGTACTGAAACACTTCAAGGACCGCCTGGGCAACGTGCTGCCGACATCTTGTCGGCAGATCAGTCAGAACTGCCAGCAGGATGCTGGCAGCACGTTCGACCTCGAACAATTCAGCCAGTTGCCCGAACTGCCAAGCGAAGCGACCCGCGCGGTCTTGAATGATTTGCTGGTGCGGGTACGATCAACCTCCAAAGGAAAATTATGAATCCGTCCGCCAAACTCAGTGAATTGATTGATGCGCTCGAATTCGAGCGCGGAAGAGTCGGTCACCCGGTTTGACCGCCAGACCGGCCGCATTGTCAGCGTGGACCGGCACATCCTGAGCGCGTTCGAGGAAGGTGAACCGGACGAATTGGGCGATCTGCCTGACTGGCAGAAGGAGGGATTGGAAATCGCCAGGGCCGTGGCCGAGGACGCCGGTGAGCGGTTCATTGACGCGCCCGACAAGTTCGACTTCCACGAATACCGCCACATGGAACGGTTCATCGGCTCAGTGGAGAACGCCCAGGCCGCGGAGGAATTGTGGCGGGCCATCAAAGGCAAAGGTTCTTTCCGTTATTTCAAAGATACCGCGCGCCGGTTGGGACTGCTGGATCAGTGGCACCGGTATCGCGACGAAGCCGTGAAGGAGCAAGTCATCGCCTGGGCTGAGGCCAACCGGGTGACGGTCGAGGATGACACCCAACAACGGAAATCCTGAAGGCTGTGCGGCAGCACAGCCCTACCGGGAAATTCGTGTCAATTTGCGCAATTCGTGTCAAAAAGTTTCTGCTCCGTCACACCACCAACTTGTACCCGACGCCGTGGATGGTCAGGAGATGTCTGGGTTCGCTGCCGTTGTCGCCGAGCTTTTTCCGGAGCTGCACGATCACCTGGTCCAGCGTGCGGGTCGTGCCGTAATAATTGTAGCCCCAGACTTCATTCAACAGTTTGTCGCGCGACAGGACCTCGCCGACGTGGGCGTGAAAAAACTGGAGCAGCTTCAGCTCCTTCGCCGTCAGTTCACTCACCGTCTTGCCGCGTTTGACCTGAAAAGTCTTCGGATCAATCATTGCTGAACCTATCTGGAAGGCATCATCGGTCAGCGGCTTATCGGTGGCGGTCACCGTCCGGCGCAGCAACGCCTGGATGCGCGCCAGCAGTTCGCGCACGCCGAAGGGTTTGGTCACGTAATCATCCGCGCCAAGGTCGAGGCCGACGACCTTGTCAATTTCCTGTCCCTTGGCCGTAAGCATGAGGATGGGGGTGGCGACTTTTTTGGCGCGGAGCTGTTTGCAGATGTCGTAGCCGCTCAAGCCCGGCAACATCACGTCCAGCACAATGAGCGCCGGCCGGTGTTTCGCCACGGCGTCGAGCGCCTGGTCGCCGCGATTGCACGACGCCACGTCGTAGTCCTCGCTCTTCAATACTTCCTCCAGTCCCAGCAGGATATGCGGGTCGTCTTCGACGATCAAAATTTTAGTTTTCATGAAATCAAATCACGGATGGACACGGCGGTGCAAACGTAACCAGATGAAATGCACTTTAACGCAGAGCACGCAAAGGGCGCAGAGGAACGCAGAGAAAAATTCCTCTGCGAGTCTCCGCGATTCTCCGCGTCCTCTGCGTTGAAAAATCCAAGCGGGACTGCGGGTTGGGACACCCGCGCTCCGGGAAACCGCGTAAACGCGGAATTCCAAACCCATCCGTAATACAATCCTGCAACTTCGCGCACGGACGACAAAGATTTGGACTGCGGTGGCAGAGCGTAGCGGCGACACCGCTTTCCGTACGGCCGGTTGCGTCCAAAAGCGGCGTGGCGCTTCGCTTCCCGCCACAGTCCAAAATCCGTGGTTGCGGCGCAAGCCGCGTTAGGTTCATCTGTGTTCATCCGTGGTTTCAATCTGTTTCAGCGGCAGACGCAAAATAAAGCAGCTTCCGCCGCCTTCGCGCGGTTCATAGACCACGTCGCCGCCATGCGCGCGGGCGATCTGCCGGGCAATGGTCAGCCCCAGGCCCGAGCCTTGCACGCCGCTGCTCAACGAATCATGCGCCCGGTAAAATTTCTCGAAGATTTTCTCCCCGCTGCCGCGCGGCACGCCCAGACCGCGATCCAGCACCTTCACTTCCGCATGCGGCAACGGTGATTCACGGCGGGCCAGTTCCAACGTGATTTCCCTTCTATTGTTGAAATGTTCTTCTCCCTCTCCTCCGCTGACGGAGGAGAGGGTCGGGGTGAGGAGGTCAGATTCAGTTCCCCTCACTCCGGCCCTCTCCCCGCTTGGGCGGGGCGAGGGAGTTGAAGCGCGGCCGTTGGAATATTTTTCGGCGTTGGACAAAAGGTTGACGATGATTTGGGATAACGCATCGGCGTCGCCGCGCCCGGAAATCGCCGCGTCCGGCAGCACGCAATCGAACTTGAATCCGCCGGCCTCCAGATGCGGGCGGAACGTTTGCGCGGCCCCTCGGACAACCTCGACGAGATCGCACGGCTGGAAGTTGTATTTCTTTTCACCGCGTTCCATGCGCGAGAAATCCAGCACGTTGTTGATGAGCCGGGTGAGCCGGGCGGCTTCGGCGGTGATGATGTTCAGATACGAACGCTGCTTGGCCGGGTCGGTCACCCGTCCCTCGGCGAGCAGTTCGGAGAACATGCGGATGGAGGTGAGCGGGGTTTTGAGTTCGTGCGACACGTTGCCCACGAAATCGGTTTTCTGCCGCGCCAGTTTGAGTTCGGAATTCAGGCTGCTGACGATGAGCCAGCTTCCGATGCCGATGGCGAGCACAAGCATGGTGATGAGCAGGCCGAGGGTGAGCCTGGCGGTATTTGCCGCCCGGGTCAGTTGCGCGGGGTTGACGAGATAAGCGGCCACTTCCCAATGCGGCAGTGCCTCGCCGATTTCGGTGGCTACAAACGGGCGTTTCCAACCGGCCTGAAAACCGGCGCGCGAAAGCGCCACGGGTTTGGCGTTGTCGTCGAGGACCGCAAGGCAGATTTCATCGCGCATTTCCGGGCCGGCGGACACGAGACCGCGCAAGCCGTCCACAACCCGGTCCAGGTTCAATTGCGCGCCGAAAATCAGGTCGGGTTCAGTGCTGAGCCGGTGCCAGAACATGAGCCGGAGTTTGTTCTGGAGGAACCGCGCGAGCATCCCGTCCGTTCCATTGCCGATGAGCTGGCCGAATTCCGCCTCGGCGGGAATCGCTTTGGACAAATTACTCTGCAACTCTTTGGCAGCGACGGTGTCGGTCTTGTCCCGGTCGGCAAGCTGGTAATAGCTGCTTTGCGGGCTGACTTTGCGGGTTTGCGCCTCCTTATAATTGAGGGATTGACTCTGTGCCCGGCCGGCTGCGCCCAGTTGGCTGGAAGAGCTGCCAACCTCGTCTTTCTGCTTTTCTAACGATTGGGCGGCGAAACCGGGCGCAACTGACGGGCTGGCCAACGCAACTTGCTCCTGGGGCGCCTGGGCGGCAGTTCTGGTTGTCGCCAGTGTTGGTTGTGCCGGTTTTTGACTGGCACCGCCTCCGAATGAACCGCTGACCGAACCCGGCCGGTTGGCCGCATTTCGGTCGAAGTTCAAAGCACCGCTGTTGTCCAGATTGTTAAATACGGCATTGGCGCTTTGATAAACCTCGACCGCCTCGCGATTGCCGAGGAAGCCGCCGTTGTCCGAGTAGAACGTCCGCGCCTCGCCGCGCGCATTCGAGGCGGGCGACAGGATCTGGCCCGACACCGTGACGCAAAAACCGACGTCGGCCAGCAGCCAGCGCTGGCGCAATTCGCTGTCGAACCGGACGGCCGCCGTACGCGCGTCCCGGCCGGCCAGAAGGCTTTCGACCCGGGCGCTGAATTCCTGCTGTCGTTGGGCGAGATAATCGGAAATGCTCTGCGCGAGCGTGTCGGTCACGTGCTGGCAGAGCAGCGATTGCTGGCGTTCGAGCAGGAATTGCTGGTCGCGCAGCGAGCGCATCGCCAGCCACGCGAGCACCAGGCTCGGCAGGAGGACGGCCAGCACAAAAACCAGCGCGATTTTTTTCATTTTATCGTCACCTCCGAATTCATGGCGGTGAGCAAAACTTTTCCTTCAATCATTCCAAAGGTAGCGGATTCTTTTATGACGGCTTGTTTTATTTTTCCGTTAAAGCGAAATGTTTCAGTCAGTACGGATGAACTGGTCGCCGTCCGGCCATCGGCGGCAATTTGAATCGCGACGTCTTTGCGTGCGAATTTGTAGTTGCTGAAACTCTGAAAACCGGTTTCCAAACGGCGGCGATAACTGCTCGTATCGTCTTTGTTCGTGTCCGTCCGTGTCCCTTCAACAATGGCAGCCGCGATCACAGCATTGCTCGCAAAATTGGCAACGACGCCAGCGGCATCTTTGTTGGTCAGCCCTCTGTCAATGGAATCCAGAATGGCCAAAATGTTTGTTTTGGAAATTTTCCCGTTCACCGGAGAAACGGATTGCAATTGAAGCTGCCGGTCAGGAGCGCCGGCCTTCAACGGCACGGCTGGATGGTTTTCGCGCTTCATTTCCGACATCATTGCGTCCGCTCACGGATCAAAAATCCAGGTTTTGCCTTCTTTGCGGAAAACAAAGCTGGGCAGGTTGTCTTCCTTCAGGAACAAAACCAATTTGTCGGAAATCACTTTCCATAGGCCGCTTTTCCCCCAGGCTTTTCCGTCCTTGGTCCCGCTGATTGCGAACTGCCAATTGGTTTCCACAGAAATGAGAAGCTTGTCTGATCTGGACATCATGGTCCATTCGCCCGCCATCTCCTTGAGGACCTGCTGTTCGGAAAGCGGGTCAACCGCGGGTTCTTTCACTTCCACAGCACCTGACTTCCAAATCCCCTGCCATATTTCCTGGATTTGGCCTGCGCTGAATTCTTCCGACTTCGCTGCGAAGATCACTGCGGACACAAACAGAACGAGCGCGAGGCAGAGGATGATTTTGAGTTTCACGGCTTTCATCGCAGTAGATTCGGTTGCTTCAGCACCTTCTTCGCCTCTGGCTTCAGAAGCTTCATCATTTGGCTCTCGGAATACGGTTGATAGGCGTTCCATCTTCCATAAGTGGGCGGCAATGGAATGATAATGTCGTCTGACTTCCCGTGAAGCCAGACCGCAAAGAAATAAACAGGCATCACGTCCAAAAAACGAAGTTCATAATCCTGTTTTCTTATTTGTGGTAATTTTTCCGCCGCTTGCAACGCCTTCAGCGTTTCTTTGCCAAGACCAGTGTCGTACAGAGCGCCAAATCTCTGCGCATTTCCAGTTTTTGCGTCGGCGTCAAATACCGTTGCCACCCCAACGGAGTTAGTTCCGTGCATAAGAATATACCGCCAGGATCTGGATGTCGCCGCAGAAAGCAAGTGCCCGGAAGCCAAATCCGTCAGTCCAACACTGTACCATCGGTGGGGCTCGGATATGGTCAAATCTTCCATCCGTACATTTCCGAGCGTGCCATGCTCTCGCTGAATCTCACCGACCTCTTTATGTACAATCTGTCGTCCCCCTTCCGGGGCTTTGTAATAGACGATGGCGAAAACCTTGTCCTCATCCGCTCGAATGTCCAAGCGTCCGTTTTGGATCGTGAGCACATAAGTGAAGTGGCCATTACCGAGTTGCGTCTCGCCGACGTAGTCCTCCGGTTGAATCTTCAATGGCTTGGAATCGGCAAGTAGTGAAACCAAGGAATAACGGTATGCTCTCTCCCAAGTTTGATAGTCCGTGGCAGCGCCCCGTTTGATGTCGCCATACTTCTTCCCGCCGACGACTACATTCTCGAAATCGATCTTGGAATCGTTTCGGACTCGAATCTCAGTTGCATAGCCTGCGAGAGCCATCAAGCTGAGCAAACAAACGATGTGGAGTGTTTTCATACAGGTGTTGTGGTCGTCCCGCCCAAAACGAGCGCGAGGCAGAGGATGATTTTTGGGTTCATAAATTCATTCAACGGTCTGTTTCAGAGTTCGCTGCCAAAGAACTTTGTAGCTTTTACTTCCTTGCGGACTCCACATGTGCTGCGGCGGAATGTCTGTTTCAAAAAGAATCAAATCCAACTCGACAACATATTTTTTGCCCGGCAATGGAATGCCATCCTGTTTCGTGTGCCGAAAGATTGTGCCAAGGTTGAAATCGGTTCCTCCCAATCCATATCCACCATTTGCAGGCCGGGGTTCTCCTTCAGGATAAACATAAATCTTGCTCTGAACCCCTGTCACCATGTTCGTGCCGACCGTAAGATTCGCAGATTCAAACGAATTTGTATTAATTGTCACAGAAAGCGTGTCTGCCGTTCGTTCAACCTTTAACCTGGTCGGCACACGAACCGAAATCGAGTGGCGAATCGAAGGATTGGCATCGGCAATTGGCGGAAGCAGTGGAAAGCCAAAAAAATTCGTACGCGGCGGTTTAATCGGAAGCCTCGGATCCATTTGCCCGGATGCCGGAGCATATCGGTTTGTTCCATCGTTTATCAGATACAACAGATATTCATTTGTATTACCGGGTATAAATCCCATAAGGGTCGGGCCATTGGGCGGATTAGTTTTTTCAAAACGATAATGGTGCAAGACAATCTGGTCGTTCGCAGGCATTGCTGGTCTGCAACATGGATAATTTCACCTCGCGAAGTCACAAGCTGGCCGAGATATGAGAAATGCGTCAGCATCACTTCCCGACCATCTGGGAAATCCGGATCATTATTTCGCGCGGAGGCGAGCAATTGCGCTCGGATGTCGAGATTTTTAGGAATTGGAGCGCAGCCAAACAAACCGCCGCTTAAAACGAGCGCGAGGCAGAGGAGGATTTTAGGTTTCATGGTTTCAATTCAGTGGCAGCGGGAAAGCCAGTAATCACTTTGAGAAAAACCGGTAAAAGCGCGTGTTGTAATTGGTCGAATCCGGATCCCTGAAATAGAACGCCGCATTGGTGAGCGTCGTCCAGTGAATGAGGTCGGTGGATGCTTCGATCTGAAACCCGGGCCCAATGCCCCATGGCAGGGCATAACCGAAGGCGCGGTCTCTCACCAGCGGTGTCGTTTCCGGCGCGGGAACGCTGGGTGCGCTGAACAGCGGGGTTGCCGCATTCGTGCCGGGGGTGTTGCCCGAATTTAATTGCGTCATCAACCGGCTCGGAAGTGTTACGATGTCGTCCGAGGCAAACGACCAACTGACCAGATCCTGGTTCTGCCAGTCCGCGCCGCCGGCCGCCGTGAATCCCACCCATGCCCAACCCTCGTCCAGATCCATCACCCTGGCCAGATTTACGTAAACGGTCATCAGCGGATTTTCCATGTCATCGAGATACATCTGCAGATTGCCGGGAACATAAACGATTCTTGCGGTGTGAACCCGTCCGTCGGAAAACGCCACGCCATTCGTCACCGAGGCGATGGGAGTGGCCACACCGTCCCAGAGTATTGTCGCGGGTGAACTGGCAGCCAGCACCGCGACCTCGTCATAAGCCACGTGCTCAGGGGTCTCTCCGTGGTAGTTGTCGAACTTCACCACCAACAGGTTCGTGAGGCCGCCGAAGCCGATGTTGCAGCCGGGCCAGCCGAGCCGGGGGGTGGGGGCGTTTTGAACCACGAACGCCAGACCGTCGGCACCGTAACCCTTTTTGTCGGTGATTTGAATTTGAAACGTCGTCTCAAACCCGTTCTTCACCGGCCGCTTTGTCTCCAGCCACGCACCGCCGATTCCCCGACCGCTGATTGCCGGCGTTAGCCTGAGGTGTCCTTCAAACGGAGCGGCGTAGGCTTGCAGGATCAGCCCGGCAGGCGACGAGAAATCATTGTAAGTCAAAGTGCCGGCGTCGCACGCGGTGCCGGGCAACCAGATCGTGGCCAACAACAGCAGCCACCTGCCCAGATGAGCAGTTGGTCTCGGCGACAGGCCCATGGAAGTTTCTTGAGGTTCGATGTTCGCATCGCTTTCAGCACGAAATGAAAAAGCCGTGCATGGTTGGTTTTTTTGGCAGTTCATGGTTCACCACTCATTTCTTCGAATCGGCAGCGAGGTCGTCAATGATCGCGCTCGTTTTGTCGAAACCTTTTCTTTGAGTATACTTCAACCATATTCCAACTCCGCGTTCATAACCAAGCTCATTCTGGCTTGCCGGCGCCAATCCTCCCCTGGGAGCGCTGGCGTCCCGCCGGCCCTAACTGACGACGGACTGATCCAACTCGCCGGCGAGACGCCGGTGCTCCCAGAGCCCGCCCCCTTGGCCACTTCACTCGATCAAAAATGACACGTTGACGGTGGCGGACACGCTGATCTCGCCAGCGGAGAACGTTTCGCCAGCGGTGTCCGCGCCGGCCACGTCCGACAAGGCGCCGGAATTTTGGACGTTTTGAACCTGGCCGTTGAACCCCCATTGCGCCCCCCAACGGCCGCCATAACCGCCCCATCCGCCACTCCAGTCGTTCACGTTGATGTTAGAAACCTTCCCGCGTTTCACGCCGAGGGCCGAGGCCATGGCGTCGGCTTTTTCTTTCGCGGCCTTGATCGCCAGCTCGCGGGCCTGGTCGCGGTATTTCCGCAACTGCGAGGTCCGGAAATCAATGCCATGAACGTAATTCACGCCATTGGTCAGGAGGCCCGTTACGATGCCTTCAAAGTTGGTGATGGCGGTCACCCGGATTTCGATGGATTTCCGGACGATATAGGCCACCGGTTTGACGTGGGAACTGTTGTAATTGTAATCCGGCTCAATACTGATGAAATCCGTTTGCACGTCCTTTTCCTTCACGCCGGCTCCCTTGAGAAAGGCGAGCGCACAGGCAATTCGCTCGTCGTTCTGTTGCCGGGCCACATCGAGATTTTCATCCCGCGTCTCCACCCCGACGCTGAGGCGGATTTCGTCCGGTGCCACCTTGACCTCGGCGGAACCGGACACGTTAATCTGCGAGAAGGCAGATGTGAACGGCAGTGTGGCCGCGGCCAGGGCGAATAGGAATCGAATTTTCATGGTGTGAATGGGTTGATAGCGGTTCGTGGTTGCGAATTCACTTTGAATTGCGGGTGTTATAGGATTGTGACTGCAAGGATTTGCGGGAAGCGCCGTCGTATTTACCGTTCACGAGTTGATCGCTGAAGTCGCCCAAGTTGCTGGTTTCCGCCCTGATTTGAACTTGAACCTCGGCGGGCGCGTTGGCACAGGCCGCACCGAGGGCTTCTTTTTGCACGGCGAGTGTGGCGGCGGCCTGCTGGTAATTGCCCGCATCCGCTTGGGCAATGGCCTCGTCCTTGGCGACGGCGGTGAGCACCAGCACTTTTTCCGCGTTGACGCCCAGATTGACCGACCGGTCGGCGACCGTTGGGTCGTCCGTGTAACGGATTTTCACCACGCCGCTGGTGGATTGTTCGCTGCCGTTGTCGAGTTCGTCCGTATAGCTGACCTTGACGCGCGCGACTTCGGGTTCGGGCCGGGTCACGAGGCAGCGCAGGAACAGATAACGGTCCTGGCCAAGGATAAACTGGCTCAAATTCACCAATGCCTTCTGGTTTTCAAACCTCTCGCTGCGACCGATGAAGCCAATCGGCCTCACCCCGTCCGGACAGGTGATTTCAATGCGGATTTCGCGGGCGGCGACGGTGAGCAGTTCGCCCAGTTCCTTCGCAAAAATTTCCGGAAGTTTCTCCGTGTCCCGGACGTAATAATAATTGGCATCGCTGGCCTCGGCCAGGCCGGCCATCAAATCCTCGTTGTAATCGTCGCCAACGCCGATCGTGGTCACGGCAATGCCCGATTCAGCCAGTTCATGTCCCAGTCCGCGCAAGTCATGGGTGGAACTGGGGCCGACATTCGCCAGCCCGTCGGAAAGCAGGATGACGCGATTGATGCGTTTGCTGGAAAAGTATTCCTGGATCTGCCGGGCGCCGGTTTTGACGCCGGCATAAAGCGCAGTGCTGCCGCCGGCTTCGATGCCTTCAATTCGCGCCCTTAACGCCTCCTTGTCCTCGACCCGCTGTGCGGGCACGAGCACCCGGGCTTCATCGCTGTAAATGACCAGCGAAAAAACATCGTTGGGCGCCAGGCGGTCCACCACCAGCATGGCGGCTAGTTTGGCCTTCTCCAGCTTGGCGCCGGTCATCGAACCGGACTTGTCCAGGACGACGGCGAGGTTGAGCGGGGTGCGCCGGTGTTTTTGCCGGTCGGCAATCGCGCTGAGGTCAATTTTCACGACCACCTCCTGCGGCCGGCCCTTCAGCAGGACATCGCGGTCCGGAACGAGATTGAGGTGCAGGGTTTCTCCGGCAAACAGACTGACCGCCAGACCGGTTGCCAGACCAAGGACAAGCAATGTTTTTTTCATGCCACCACTGTGCCTGATGGCCGCCGGAAGTTGTCATTGGGGGGTCAAAGGTTTGTAAAAAAGATGTAAGGCCGCACCGGGCAAAAACAGCTTTGCAATTTTCCCGTTTCCACTGCAGGCTGTTTGCATGACGCAACCACTCGCGCTCGTTTTCTACGAAAAATTGCTGCCGGGCAGCCAGTTGGTGAACCGGCTGCAAGACCTGAATTATCGCGTTCAGGCCGTCAACGATCTGTCGGCGCTCCTGCGCGGTGCGCAAAGCGAAGGCCCCATGCTGGCGGTGGTGGACCTGGAATCGAAGCACGATGACGTTTGCCGCGCCATTGCCGCGTTGAAAGCGGATGCCGCCACCCAACACATTCCCATTATTGCGTTTGCCGGCGAACAGGCGGCGGAGTTGCAAGCCGCCGCGCAAAAAGCCGGCGCGACGCTGGTGGTCGGCGAGGCCACCATCGCGAATTACCTGCCGCAGCTTTTGAATCAGGCGTTGCAGGTATAGCAAACCGCCGGTTTTGCGGCTGAAACCGGTGCGAAACTTGCGCTTGACTTTGGCATAACGGGTATTTAGGATGGCTGCCTAATTGAGGCATGAGCGTTTTTGAAAAGTAATTTTGGCACGACTGAATTCCAGTCGTGTCCTTTTTGCTTTAGGGGCGGGCCTCGAAAATTCAGGAGTTAATTATGGCCACTGGCAAAGTCAAATGGTTCGACAACAAAAAAGGGTTTGGCTTCATCGCCCAGGATTCCGGGCAGGACGTTTTCGTGCATCACACGTCCATCACGGGTGCGGGATTCAAAACCTTGAATGAAGGAGACGAAGTTTCCTTCGACGTCATACCCAGCGACAAAGGGCTGAAAGCCCAAAATGTCCAGCGCGTGAGTCCGGTGTAACGCCGGGTCTCATCCAGGCAAATCCCGCGAAGCGGGAGATTTTCGTTCGCCAGCCGAGAACGAAGGGGGTATTTTAGGCTCATGACCGATTCAGCCGCAATGCGAGTCGAAAGTCTTTACCTTCATGTTCCATTCTGTGCGCAGAAATGCGCCTATTGCGCCTTTTATTCCGAACCGTCCAGCGGCGACCTCATCAACCGTTACGTCGCCGCGCTCATCCGCGAGCTGGAACTTGTTGCGCACGATCTTCAGCCACGCACGATTTTCTTTGGCGGCGGCACACCCTCGCTGCTCAACTTGCGCCAGTGGGAACAAATTCTCCGCGCCCTGGAGCGGTTGAATCTGCTGGGCGCGGAGGAATTCACGGTTGAATGCAATCCCGCCACCGTTTCGCCCGACAAGGCGAAACGGCTCCGCGACTTCGGGGTGAACCGCATCTCCATGGGTGTGCAGTCACTCGACGAACAATTGCTCGAACGTCTCGGCCGCATCCACACCCGCGAAACGGTCTTCCAGTCGTTCGACATTCTGCGCCGGGCCGGTTTTGACAATTTGAATCTCGACCTGATGTTCGCGATTCCCGGTCAGACCCTGGAAATCTGGCGCGCGACCCTGGCCGAGGCGCTGGCGCTCGGCAGCGAGCATTTGTCCACCTACGAAGTCATTTACGAGGACGACACGCCGCTGTTCGCGCAACTGCAGGCCGGCGAATTTGACGTGGATGAAAATCTCGCGTGCGAAATGTATGAAGAATTAATTTTGAATGCGACGGGCGCCGGTTTTCAACAATACGAAATTGCGAATTTCGCGCGGGATAAACGCGTCGCTTTCAATTCAGCCTTCAGCCTTCAGCCTTCAGCCTTTCCCTCGTTTGCCTGCCGGCACAATGTGAACTACTGGCGCGGCGGTTCGTTTTACGGGCTGGGCCCCAGTGCGACGAGTTACGTGCGCGGCGTGCGGACGAAGAACTGGTCGAACACGCAACTTTACTGCGAGCAACTGGAAAAGGGAAAACGCGCCATTGAATCCCGCGAAGAATTGCCGCCGTTGAAACGCGCGGGCGAAACCGCCGCGTTCGGTTTGCGGATGAATGCGGGCTGGCCGTTTGCAGAATTCCGGCGCGCGACCCATTTCGATTTGCGCGACGAGTGGCCGGCGGAAATGAATCAATTGGTGGAACGCGGCTGGGCTTCACGCGACGCACAACAATTTCGACTCACACCGCAAGGATTGCGCTTTGCGGATTCGGCGGCGGAACTTTTTTTGCGTTGACGTAGCGGCGTGTCGGCAGACCGCCGCATTTTTCAGAAAGCATTTTTCCGGCAGAGAAATTGCCACGTCAGCAGGGCGGCCAGAATGGCCAGCCCGCCACAAAAGACGTAAGGCAACGGCGCGACGCGCAGGTAAAGTATCACGGCGAACAGCGGACCGAGAATGCGCGCCAGGGCACCAGCGCTTTGCGCGACACCGATGGTGGCACCCTGCTCGTTCGCCGGCGTGAGATTCGAGAGCAATCCGAAGAGCGGCGGCCGCGTCAGGCCGGTGCCGATGGCCAGCAGTGCCAGCGCCAGAAGCATCTTGATCCACGGCCAGTCGGTGGCATGGAGAACCGCCAACCACTTGAGCTGGCCGTCACCTTTGATGAACGGCAGGAGGATCAGGCTGATGCCGGTCAGGAACAGGCTCAGGGAAATCAGTTTCGGTTCGCCGAATATTTTGACCAGCCGCCCGATGGCTCCGCCCTGGATGACCGCGCCGATGATGCCGCAAAAGACAAACAGGGAGATGACCGTCATGGCGGGCCTGGTTTCGTCCACGGCAATGCCGAGGTTGAAATTGTCGCTGACGAGCAGCGGCAGGGTGCTTTCAAAACAACTGAAGGCGAACGTCGCCAGAAAAAAAATCAGGATCAACAAACCGATTTTCGGTTGGGCCAGCGTGTGTCCCCATTGGGCAAAATGCGGGCGCCGGGCCGCCTGGCTGGAATCGGGTTTCAAACTTTCGGCAAGAATGCAAAACGCGAGGAAAAAATTCGCCGCGCAAAGAGCCGCGGCCGTCCAGCCCGGCCCGGTGCTGCCGAAGAAATGCAGCGCGATGCCGCTGAGCGCGGGACCGAAAATGAATCCCAATCCGAAGGCCATGCCGATGAGTCCCATCCGCTTCGACCGGTTTTCCGGCGGAGTAATGTCGGCGATGTAGGCCTGGGCGACGGTGATGTTGCCGCCGCAAATGCCGGCGAAGATGCGGGAGACGAGCAACGTCCAAAGTGCGGCGGTGTGATTTTCAAAGCCCGACCCGACGGCAAACAAGACATAAGACAATGCCGCGCCGGCGGTGCTGATGAGCAAAATGGGCCGGCGACCGTGCCGGTCAGAAAGCCGCCCCCAAATCGGCGAGAAGACGAATTGCATCGCGGAAAACGAGGCGATGATGGCGCCGATGACCCAGCCACTGGCGCCGTAATGCCGGGTGAAAATCGGCACCAGCGGCACGACGATGCCGAAACCGACGAGGTCAATAAAAACCGTCAGGAAAACGACGAGGAGCGATGGCTTGCGGTTCATGTTTTTGACCGCGCAAAGTTTAGTGGTGTTTGGAGATGAGTCAACCAAGTTGGCCGCAGGCATTTATCTTAATCCAAATCCCACCCCTAATCTTGATCGTTCCGCAAATAGATTGAGATTACGATGACGATCAGGATTACGACCGTGTTTGGTTCGTCCTTGTGAAGAACGTGTCACTAAGATTCAATAAGTCCGTTTTGATTAATCGAAAATTTTTCCGCTTTGTTATGTCATGATTGATTCCGTTTCCGAGACCGCCGGGGCAGCGGCGGATTTGAAAAAAACCAGGCGGCAGAAGGCCGCGCAGCAGCGCGGCCCCACCATTGACCGGTTGCCGCCGCATTCCATCGAGTGCGAGCAAGGCGTGCTGGGCTGCGCGCTGCTGTCGCCGAACGAATGCGTGGGCGAGTGCATCGAAAAACTCAAGGACGGCGGCCAGGAGGTTTTCTACGACCTGCGGCACCAGACGATTTACGAAACGCTGGCGACCATGTTCAACGAACGGATGCCCATTGACGTCATCACCGTTCAACAACGCCTCAAGGACAAACAGCTTTTGGATCAGGTCGGTGGCATTGCGTATCTGGCACAATTGCAGGACGCCGTGCCGAGCGCAGCGAACCTTTCCTATTACCTGGAACACGTCCAGGAAAAATTCCTGCTGCGGAAAATGATTGCCACCTGCACAGATGTTGTCGGGCGGGTTTATGATTACGAAGGCGAGGTGGACGCGCTGATGGACGAGGTGGAGCGCGATATTTTGCGCATCAGCGAATCGCGCGCGCAAAGCAGCGTGCTCGGCGTCAAGGAACTGGTGGGCAAGGCCATCGGGACGATTGAAAATTATTTCAGCCGCAAAGGCGTGTTGAACGGCCTGGCCACGGGCTTCACGGATCTGGACCGGATAACGGACGGTTTGCACGGGAGTGAAATGATCGTCATCGCCGCCAGGCCATCCATGGGAAAAACTTCGCTGGCGATGAACATCGCGGAGCACGTGGTGCTGGAGCAAAAGCTGCCGGTGGCCGTGTTCAGCCTGGAAATGAGCGCGGAGGCGCTGGTGTTGCGCATGATGTGTTCGCTCGCGCGGGTGAATCTGCGCAGCATCCGCGAAGGCTTCATGAGCGAGTCGGATTTTCCGAAGCTGACCAGCGCGGCGGGCCGGCTGGCGAGCGCGCCGTTGTTCATTGATGATTCGGCGGGGCTTTCGATTTTGCAACTGCGGGCGCGGGCGCGGCGGCTGGCGCAGCAGCACGGCGTGAAACTTTTCGTGATTGACTACCTGCAATTACTCCATTCTACTGCGCGCCGGGCACAGGAAAACCGGCAGCAGGAAATTTCGGACATTTCCAGCGGCATCAAGGCGCTGGCGAAGGAATTGAAGGTGCCGATGCTTGTGCTCAGCCAGTTGAACCGCGAATTGGAGCGGGACAAAAGCCGCAAGCCGCGGTTGTCCGATTTGAGGGAATCGGGCGCGATTGAACAGGACGCCGACGTGGTGGGTCTGCTGTACAAGCCTAACGCCGGTGAAGATGAAGATGGCGCCGCAGTGGAAGAGCCGGATGGACTGCCGATTAATTTGTTGATTGCGAAACAGCGCAACGGCCCCACGGGCGATGTAAACTTAACCTTTTTGAAACCGTACACTCGTTTTGAAAGCGCAGCCAAAGTCAGCGACGAAGACGTCCCGGTGGACCGATAGACGATGAAATTATTTTTTCGCCTATTCGGAGTCTGGCTGTTGCTCGGGTGCGTGCCGGCCGTGTGGGCGCAGCCGGCCGGCCCGAAAATTGACCGCGTGGACGTGAAGTTTGTCGGCCCGGCGTCGGTCAGCGAACAATTCGTTCGTTCCAACATCCGCCTCAAAGCGGGCGGCATTTATTTCCCTGCCGCCACCCAGGATGACATCCAGTCGCTCTATGCGACCGGGCAGTTTTACAACATCCGCGTGATGGCGGATCCAGGCGACAGTGGCGGCGTGCGGTTGACTTATTTCGTGCAGGTGCGTCCGCGACTGACGGACATCAAGATTGAGGGCAACAAAAAGTTAAGCGCTTCCAAAATCCGCAAAAAAATCACCGTGAAAACCGGCCAGCCGCTCGACGAGCAAAAACTGTTCACCGACAGCCAGGAAATCCGGAAGCTTTACGAAAAATACGGATATGCCGGCGCGCGGGTGAAATATGTTTTGAACATTGACGAGAATGCCGGGCGCGGCACGGTCAGCTTTGAAATCACCGAAGCTGCGAAGCTTAAAATCAAACAGATTGATTTGATCGGCGCGGCGGCTTTCTCACAAAAGGAACTGCGCAAACAACTCAAGACCAAACGGCGCTGGATGTTTTCATGGCTGACGGGCAGCGGCGTGTTCAAGGAGGACGAGTTCCAGGACGACCGCGACCTGCTCGCCGAGTTTTACCACAGTCATGGTTATCTTGATTTTGAAATCAAGGACGTGAAGCTCGATCACCCGGCGACCAACAAAATGGTGATTCGCTTTTACATTTATGAAGGACGGCAATACAAGGTCGGCTCGGTCACATTCACCGGCAACAAACTTTTTAATGCGGAGGAAATCCATCGCGGCCTGCAATCCGTCCACAACTTCGAGCATTCCAAGGGCAAGCTCGGCCCGCACGGCCTGCCCATGGACGCCGGCGACATTTTCACGCCCGGCGGCCTGAACAAGGACACGCAGGCCATCGAGGATTTTTACGGCAGCAAGGGTTATATTGACGTTGTGCGGGGACCGACGCTGCGCGCCGCGTACATTCCGAACGTGGAGACGGGCACGATGGATCTGGAATTTCAAATCAAGGAAGGGCAGAAATCCCGGGTCGAAAAAATTGACATCCGCGGCAACAACAAGACCAAGGACAAGGTCATCCGCCGCGAACTGGCCATTTCACCGGGGGAAACCTTCGACATGGTGCGCGTCAAAATCAGCAAGCAGCGTCTCGAAGGCTTGCAGTATTTCGACAAGGTGGATATGCGGCCGGAGGCGACCGACCCGCCGATTGCCGGGCGCAAGGATTTGATCGTAAACGTGGAGGAACAGAACACCGGTAACTTCATGCTCGGCGCGGGCTTCAGTTCGGTGGACGCGCTGGTCGGTTACGCCGAGGTAACCCAGGGTAATTTTGACCTGTTCCACCCGCCCACGTTCACCGGCGCCGGCCAGAAAATCCGTCTGTTCGTGCAACTCGGCACCCAGCGCCAGGACTACGAACTTTCGTTCGTCGAGCCGTGGTTTTTGAACCGCAAACTCTCGTTCGGTGTGGACCTTTACCGGCATCAATTGAACTTCGAGAGTCCGAACAATATTTACGACGAGACCCGGACCGGCATGCGCCTGAGCCTGATGCGCGCGTTGTGGAGCGACTTTTTCATCGGCAGCATCAGCTATACGCTTGAAGACGTTGGCATTTCCCTGAACAGCGGGTTCCATAACGAGCTGCCGTCGGCTGCTCGAAATGTGCCGCAAGCCATCCTCGATCAAACCGGCGACCATCTCTATCAGCGCGTCGGCGTGACGCTGGCTTATGACACGCGCAACAGCACGCAACTGCCGAATCATGGCCAGCGGACGGAAATTGACCCGGAACTCAGCATCGGCGACACCATGTATTACAAACTTGAAGTCAAAACCGCCTGGTATTTCCCCGGCCTGTTCAAAGGCCATGTGATTGAGGCGGTCGGGCGCGCCGGCATCGCGGACAGTCTGGGTTCCAGCGACGTGCCGTTTTACGACCGTTATTATCTCGGCGGACTCTACTCGCTGCGTGGGTTCAAATATCGCAGCATTGCTCCGCGTGAAACGCCGCCTTTTACCGGTGTAACCCAGGATCCGATTGGCGGCGACAGTTACTGGTTGGGCTCGGTGGAATACAGCCTGCCCATTTTTGAGAAGGAGAACGGTCCCGGCGTGCGCTTCGCGCTGTTTTACGATGTCGGCAACGTTGGCGCGCAACCCTATTCGTTTTCAGGAAATTTTGATGACAACTGGGGTGTCGGCCTGCACATCAACATCCCCAAGCTCGGCCCGTTGCGGCTTGAGTATGGCGTGCCCATTCATCACGATCAATACAACAGCAGATCCGGCCGATTCCAATTCGGGGTCGGCTACCGCCGTGAATTTTAAGCATCAATCCCTAGGCCCACATCCCTTTCCTCAAAGCGACCCTTTTTCCCATTTCGGAGTTCGGGTTCATATTGAGCGGTGTCGGCGGCACGAACAGCGGCACCTATTCACGTGCTGACCTCGTCCAATCTTCTGGTGCCGCGGGGTCTAGGGACGCGCATTGCGACCAATCACTTTGACAGCACTGGTCATTTTATTTTCACCAACGCCGCGCAAACCAACGCGGCGCAGCAATTCTATTTGCGGCAACTGCCGTGACTCCGCCGGCCCAGGTTTTAACCCGCCAGTTTTCAGTTGGCGTCAGCCGTGAAATTTGCTTTTATATGCCCATGAAATTATTACGCACAACAATTTTGACCATTTCGTTGCTGGCTTTCTTGAGCGTTCCCGCGCTGGCACAAACCAAAATCGGCACCGTGGATTTGCGCAAGCTGTTCGACGGCTATTGGAAAACCAGGCAGGTGCAAACCGTGCTCAACGATCGAAAGGCGCAGCTCGACAATGACGACAAAAGCATGCGCGACGATTTGAAGAAGGGCAGCGACGAATATCAGAAGCTTTTGGCCCAGGCGAACGACCAGGCGCTCTCCGCCGACCAACGCGACAAACGCAAACAGGCCGCCGCTGACAAACTGAAGCAATTGCAGGATTCCAAGACCGCCATTGATCAATTTGAGCGTCAGGCGCAGATCACACTGTCCGAGCAAAGCCAGCGGCTGCGCGACAACATTCTCATCGAAATCAAAGCTGCGGTGACCGCCAAAGCCAAGGCCGCCGGCTACTCACTGGTCATAGACGCCGCGGCGGAAACTGCCAATGCCACAACCGCGGTGGTCTATAGCAGCGGCGAAAACGATTTGACCGACGCCGTTCTCAAACAACTCAACGCCGGCGCGCCGATCAGCACCACCCCCGCTCCGGTTGTGACCTCACCGTCGTCGTTGTTGGGCACCAATATGCCGGGTATCAACTTGCGCTGAGCCGCGGCACCGGTTTCTCAAAAAGCATCCGGTGCGATTCCTCCAAAATTCCGGGAATCCGGTTTGCAAACGGACTGCTCCGCAGCACTGCTTGCAGGTCCAGTTCGCGGACCTTGGCCGCGTTTTCGCCGGGAAACCAGTGCTCGGCCTGTCCGAGTAAATTGTAACGCATCTTGCCCCACGCCACGAGGTCGAGCGACTTCGCGTAAGTCCACAGCCGCATGATTTCCGACACGTTGATCTGCCCCGGCACGTCCACGTAATTCGGCAAACCCTCGAACCACCGCGCGCACCAATCCGCGCCCAGCGCGCGTTCCATTTCCGCGCGCAGCCGCTTTTCAACCGGCGCAATCGTCTCCGCAATGTTGTCGTAAAATTTCAGCGCGGCGACGTGCTCGTCAAAATCCCCGGGCTGGTTGGCGCCGCAACTCAGCGTGTGGACTTCCTTTCGCCCGAGGCAATAAAGGTCGTTGAACACCATCGGCGACAGCGGCGCGCAGAGTTCAACCATCTTTGGCGACGGCTCATAAAGTTTCCCGCCCTTGTCGTTCGGGCTGATGATGAAGACGCCCAGGTCGAGCCGGTGCGCGGCTTCAATCGCGGCCCGGTTCAAGTCGTTCACGAAATACCAGTGGACGTTTAAGTAATCGAACTCGCCGGTGTTCACCGCTTCGAGAATGATGTCGGTCGTCGCGTGCGTGGAAAAACCGACGAACCGCGTGCGGCCCTCCTGCTGCAACCGGCGCGCGGCGGCGAGGCAGCCGTTTTTCTTCAGCGACCAGTCCAGAAGTTCGCGGTTGTTGATGCCGTGCAACGCCAGCAAATCCACGTGGTCGAGCTTCAGATATTTCATCGAAGTCTCGAATGTCCTGAGAAATTCCTCCGGCGTGGCCCGGGGCGTGACCTTGGTCTGGACGATGATTTTGTCGCGGGGCAGTTTTGGCAGCACGTTGCCCAGTTGCATTTCGGAAGTGCCGTAGCCGCGCGCGGTTTCGATGTGATTGATGCCGAGTTCAAGGGCGCGATGGATGGTGGCTTCGAGATTCTTCTGGTTTTTGCGCGGGATTTCCTTCGGGTCCACGTCCTGCCACTTGAATTGATAACGCATCCCGCCGCAGGAAATCACCGGCATCACCAGCTCCGTCCGGCCAAAACGACGATATTTCATTGGAGCGACAATAAGTGACGCGCCCGCCAATGGCAAGCGGTCGGGCGCCCGCTGCTAATAATTCCCAATTTCCACTTGCGTCGAGTTCGTTCATTGCTAAAGTCGTTTTGCAATTTCATCCGCCGACAGCGGCGGTTTTCTCGTTTCAACCAGAAAGACAATTTAACTCGTGAAAATTTTCAGCGGCACAGCGAATGAACCTTTGGCCAGGGCCATTTGCAAATCCATCGGCAGCCAGCTCGGCAAATGCTGCGTCCAGCCGTTTCCCGACGGCGAGACGTTTGTGAAGATCGAGGAAAATGTGCGCGGCGAAGACGTGTTCATCGTCCAGCCGACGTCGCCGCCGACGAATCACAATCTGATGGAGCTGTTCATCATGATTGACGCAGTGCGGCGGGCGAGCGCGACGCGCATCACCGCCGTGCTGCCGTTTTACGGTTACGCGCGCCAGGATCGCAAGGACCAGCCGCGCGTGCCCATCACGGCCAAGCTCGTGGCGAACCTGCTGGTGGCTGCCGGCGCGAATCGCATTCTTACGATGGATTTGCACGCGCAGCAGATTCAGGGGTTCTTCGACATTCCGGTGGATCATCTCTACGCCGCGCCGGTGATGTATGAGTATTTGAAGACAAAAAATCTGACGAATCTGGTCGTCGTCAGTCCGGACGTGGGTGGGTTGAAAATGGCGCATGCGTATTCCCAAGTCCTTGAGTGCGGCCTGGCCATCGTGGCCAAACGACGTAAAAGTGCGACGGAAGTCGAATCCATGGCGGTCATCGGCGAAATCCGGGGCAAGAACATTTTGTTGGTGGATGATTTGACGGAAACGGCGGGGACGTTGACTCAGGCGGCGGCATTGCTGAAAAAGAAGGGCGCAAAGCGGATTCTGGCCTGCGTGTCCCATGCCATCTTGAACGCCGTGGGTGTCGAAAGAATGCGAAAATCGGTGATTGACGAATTAATTACGACTGATACAGTCCAACGCCCTCAACGCCCTGCAATTGACGGCGTGAAGATTACCACGTTGTCAGTGGCCGGACTTTTGGGCGAAGCCATCAAGCGAATTCACAATAATTCGTCGGTGAATTCGCTGTTTGAATTCAAAGGCGGGCGCACGAGTTGACGCGCCGCAGTAAAAAATAATTTAACGATGAAATCAGTGCCGTTGAAAGCGTATCCCCGGACGCAGTCGCGTCGGGGCGGAGCCAGGAAGTTGCGTGCCACCGGGCGCGTGCCCGCCGTCATTTATGGCCGGCAGGCCAAACCGCAAAACCTCGAAGTCACCGCCAAGGAAATCGGCGACCTCATCCACCATTCCGTTTCCGAAAATTTGCTGGTGGATTTGTCCGTCGAAAACGACGCCCGCGCCAAACGCCTCGCGCTGGTGCAGGAAATCCAGCACCATCCGCTGGAAGGCGACGTGCTGCACGTGGATTTCCATGAAGTGACGGAAGACGAAAAAGTGGTCATCCTGGTGCCGCTGGAAACCGTCGGCGAAGCGGCCGGCGTGAAAAACAGCGGCGGCGTGCTCGAGCACGTGGTCTTCAAAATGAAAGTGCGCGCCCTGCCCAGGGATTTGCCCGAGCAGATGGTCGTGGACGTGAGCCATCTCGAACTCGGCAAGTCAATCCACCTCGGCGAAATCAAAGCGCCCCCGGGGGTCGAGATCCTCGGTGACAAGGACATTGCTGTCATCTCCGTCGCCCTGCCGCGCACGGAAGAGGAAGAAGTGGCTGCGGTTGCGGAGGGCGAGGCGGTGTCCGCCGGCGACGTCGAAATGATCAAAGAGAAGAAAGAAGAAGGCGAAGAGGGTGCTGCGCCGGTCAGGGGCGAAAAAGGCGCTGTCAAGCCCGGCGAAAAGGGCACGGCCAAGCCCGGCGAAAAAGCGCCGGCCAAGGGCGCCGAGAAGGGCGCCGCCGCAGCTCCGGAGAAGGGTGCCGCCAAACACGGCGAAAAAGCGCCGTCGGAGAAAAAGAAATAATTTTGCCGGCGATCCGCGAGGGTCGCCGCGCCCGCGCCGCGCATGGAGAATTTGCATCTCATCGTGGGTTTGGGCAATCCCGGCGCGGAATACGCGCAGACGCGCCACAACGCCGGTTTCACGCTGGTCGAAAAACTGGCGGTGCGCTGGAACGCAGGCTGGACGAACGAACGAAAGTTCAAGGCCCGGGTCGCGCGTGCCGAACGCAACGGCGTCCGCGTTTTGCTCTGCCAGGCGCAGACGTTCATGAATTTGAGCGGCGAAGCGGTCGGCGCATTGAAGAATTTTTACCAGCTCCAACCACAGTCGGAGCTATTGGTGGCGGTGGACGACGCGGATTTGCCGTTGGGCGAAATTCGCCTGCGGGCGGGTGGCGGCAATGGCGGCCATCATGGGCTGGAGTCCATCGAGCAGCATTTGGGCACGAATGATTTTGCGCGATTGCGGCTCGGCATTGGCCGGGCGGAAGGCGCGCGGGAAATCACGGATCATGTGCTCGGACGGTTTGATGCGGGCGAGGCCGCGTTGATGGAAAAAGTTTTGGTCCGTGCCGCCGACCAGGTGGAATGCTGGCTGGCGGCCGGAATTGAAAAAGCAATGAACCAGTTTAACGGAGTCGTGGACTCCGCCAACGAAGAAAAAAAACAGTGAAACGATACGAAGGTCTGTTCATCCTGAACCTGGCGGGCAGGGAAGAGGGCGTCAAAGACGCGCTCGACAAAATTTCCGCGGAAATCGAGTCGGCGGGCGGCAAGGTCGAAACCGTGCAAAAGATGGATAAAAAGAATTTTGCGCGTGTGGCGGACAAAAAGCACGACGCCGGCTTTTACGCGAATGTGATTTTCACCGGCCCGTCGGCAATCGTCGCGCAATTGCGCGCCAAGTTCGCGCTGAACGAGGAAGTGTTCCGTGTGCTGTTCACCAAATCTCCCGAACCGAAACCCGCAAAGTAAACCCTCAACCTTGGAGGCCTTATGGCCAACTTCAACAAAGTCATTTTGATGGGAAACCTCACGCGCGACCCGGAATTGCGTTACACACCCAAAGGGACGGCGGTCGCCCGCATCGGTCTGGCGTGCAACCGCAAGTGGAAGAGCGAAACCGGCGAGCTGAAGGAAGAAGTGACTTTTGTGGACGTGGACGCTTTCGGCAAGACCGCCGAAACTATCGGCCAATACTTGAAGAAAGGCCGCCCCATTTTGATTGAAGGCCGTCTTCACTACGAAACTTGGGAAGACAAGCAGACCAAACAGAAGAAAAGCAAACTCGGCGTCGTGCTGGAAAACTTCCAATTCCTGGATTCCGGCGGCGGTCGTGGCGACGGCGCATCAGAAGTTCCGGCTTCGCGTCCGGCGGCAACTTCCCCGGCCCCCGCGCCCGAAGGCGGCGAAGCCGACGCTCCCCCGGAAGGAGACGACGTTCCCTTTTGACCCGGATACGGGAGGCGTTTGATTTGCCTCTCAACTCTCAACCATCAACTCTCAACCATTTTCGTATGCCCAAGACTGAAGTCATTCTCACGCACAACATCGTCGGCCTCGGCGGTGAATCCGACCAGGTGAAGGTCGCCGCCGGTTACGCGCGCAACTATCTTTTCCCGCAACGCCTGGCCATCCCGATGACCATGGCCAACAAACGCCAGATCGAGGCCTTGCGCCAGCGCCGCGGCGAACGCGAAGCGCACGAGTTCAACACCATGACCGAACTCGCCAAGGGCGTCGCCAAGCTCATCTGCATCATCAAGGTCAAGGCGGGCGAGGACGGCAAGATGTTCGGCGCGGTGACCGCCGGCGTGATTGCCGACGAATTGAAGCACCAGTTCGACATCACGCTCGACAAGCGGAAGATCCACCTCGAACACCCGATCCGCACGCTGGGCGACCACGAAGTTGAATTGCATCTGCATGCTGAAGTCAAAGGCACGCTCAAAGTCCGCGTCGAAAGCACGACTCCCGTGATTGCGCCGGTGGCTGCTGAACCGAAAAAAGAAGAGGGCAGGGAACCCAGACGTGAAAAATACGGTCACGCCCGGCGGGACGCCGAAGGCGAAAAGGCCGGAAAGTCTGAAACCACCGAAGCCAGGCCCAAAGGCGAAAAGCATGGCGAGAAGCACGGTGAAAAGCACGCCAAGGCCGAAAAATCTGAAGCTGCCGAAGCCAAACCCAAGGGCGAGAAGCACGTAAAGGTTGAAAAAACTGAAAAGGCGTCCAAGGCGCCGAAAAGCGAAAAGAAGGAGAAAAAGGCCGAGTAGGCCGGCAACGAATCAATTTGTTTTCACCAGGCCGCGGAAATGCTTCGCGGCTTTTTTGTTGGTCGTCATTCCGGTGGAACGTGACCTGGAGGGCACTGCTTTGTCAGTATCCTGATTTCATGGAAGCGGCGGAGCGCTTCACCTCCGAATACGTTTCGGCTCGTCAGCCGCCTCGCGCGGTGCCCGCCTGCGCTTTTTGCGAACAGCGCGGCCTTCTAATAGAATCATTTAAGTCATCCAATACTTGCACACGGATGTTAAAAGTTCTCGAAACCATGTTCCGCCGGTGTCAGAATTTTATTAACTCATCGAACAGTAATAAAATTTTCCCATGAAAACATTCATTAAAAATCTATTACTTCTGCCCGCGCTGATCGCCGGTCTCGGCTTGATACCGGCGGTGCTGCCGGCGAACGCGGCCTCTCCCGGCACGGTGGTGGCGTGGGGACTCAACGGCCATGGTCAAACGAACGTTCCGGCCGGCTTGAGCAATGTGACGGCCATTGCGGCGGGTGGTGATCACACCGTGGCCTTGAAGAACGATGGCACGGTGGTGGCGTGGGGACGCAACGACTATGGTGAAACGAACGTTCCGGCCGGCTTGAGCGGGGTGACGGCCATTGCGGCTGGAACTTATCACACGGTGGCCTTGAAGAGCGATGGCACGGTGGTGGCGTGGGGATACAACAACTGGGGTCAAACGACCGTTCCTGCCGGCTTGAGCAATGTGACGGCCATTGCGGCGGGCTGGTGTCACACCGTGGCCTTGAAGACCAATGGCACGGTGGTGGCGTGGGGATGGAACAGCTATGGTCAAACGACCGTTCCTGCCGGCTTGAGCAATGTGACGGCCATTGCGGCTGGAACTTATCACACGGTGGCCTTGAAGACCAATGGCACGTTGGTGATGTGGGGAGACAACACCTATCATCAAACGAACGTTCCTGACGGCTTGAGCAATGTGACGGCCATTGCGGCGGGTGGTGTTCACACCGTGGCCTTGAAGAGCGATGGCACGGTGGTGGCGTGGGGATACAACAGCTCTGGTCAAACGACCGTTCCTGCCGGCTTGAGCAATGTGACGGCCATTACGGCGGGTGAGTCTCATACCGTGGCCTTGAAGAGCGATGGCACGGTGGTGGCGTGGGGAGACAACACCTATGGTCAAACGACCGTTCCGGCCGGCTTGACCAATGTGACGGCCATTGCGGCGGGTTATGGTCACACCGTGGCGATAGGGGTGGTGTTGCTGCCGAACATCACGGCGCAGCCGCAAAGCTTGGCGGTGAACGTGACCTCCAATGCCGCCTTTAGCGTGACGGCGACGGGCGCCGCGCCCTTGAGTTATCAGTGGCGCAAGGACGGAGTGAACGTCACTGGGGACACCAGTGCCTCTTTGACCTTGAACAACGTGCAGACCAACCAGGCGGGCAACTACACCGTCGTCATCACGAATGTCGGCGGCAGCGTGACCAGCAGCGTGGCGGTGCTGACGGTGAACCGGTTGGCGCAGTGGATCAACTTTGTTGGCGGGCTGCCAGCCAGGCGGGTGGATGACGCGCCGTTCGGCTTGAGTGCCACGGCCAGCAGCGGGTTGCCGGTGAGC